>JAAUTZ010000076.1 GCA_012031225.1 Chloroflexaceae bacterium | reverse complement strand
ATTGTTGCGCTTGGGGCGTGTGCCGGACAGCCAGCCCCCGCCGGCGCCTGCTGCCCCCGCCGCTGACCAGACCAGTGCGGAAGCGGACGATCACGCGGAACGACGCAGACCACCGCCCACGAGGGCGAAGCCGCAGCGACAACGGAGGATCACGCGGAAGACACAGACCACGCCCACGAGGGCGAAGCCGCAGCGACAACGGAGGATCACGCCCACGCCGATGAGGCGGCCAAATCTGATGACCACGATCACGCCCACGAGCATAGCGCGGCAGAGGAGATTGCCGCGAAGATCGCCCTGCTCACCCCGATTGCCGATGGCGCAACGCTCAAGGTGGTTGCGACTACCAACATCGTTGGCGACGTGGTGGCCAACATTGGGGGTGATGCGATTGAGCTGACCACGCTGATGCCAGTCGGTGCAGACCCGCACACCTTTGAGGCGACCCCGCAGGACATTGCGGTGATTGCCGAAGCGGATGTGGTGTTTGTGAATGGCTACACCATGGAAGAGGCCCTCATGCCCCTGATCGAGAACTCTGGCATTGCTGCCGAGCGGATCATCCCCGTTTCAGCAGGGATTGAGGTGCTTGAGTTCGAGGGCGATCACAGCCACGATGATCACGAGCATGAGGAAGACAAGCAGAGTAGCCTGCTCAACCTGTTCACCCGCATCGCAGCAGCCGAAGAAGGCCACGACCATGATCACGACCACGGCGGGGTAGACCCGCACACATGGATGTCGCCGACCAACGTCAAGGTGTGGGTGGAGAATATCGAAGCGGTGCTGGTTGCGCTCGATCCCGCCCACGAAGAGCAATATGAGCAGAATGCTGCAATCTACATCGAAGAGCTAGCTGCACTGGATGAGTTCATCCGCGAGGAGATAGCGGCCATCCCACAGGAGAACCGTAAGCTGGTGGTTGACCACATGGTCTTTGGCTACTTCGCCCGCGATTATGGCTTCCGCCAAGTAGGGGCCGTGTTCCCCAGCTTCAGCACCCTCGCTGAGCCATCGGCCAGTGATCTGGCTGCCCTGCAAACAACGATTACCGAATTTGGCGTACCGGCCATCTTCGTCGGCTCAACCGTCAACCCGACAGTTGCCACGCGCATGGCGACAGATGCGGGTGTGCAGCTGATCCCGGTTTTCACCGATTCGCTCAGTGCGGCAGGTGAGCCAGCCGACACCTACCTCAACATGATGCGCTTTACCACCCAGCAGATTGTTGGCGGGTTAGCCGGAGCCTAACGCGAATGATCCATAGCGCAAGCATCCCGCTTGCCCATGCCCAACATCCAGAGTCGGTGCTACCGGCTCTGGATGTGCGTGATCTATCGGTGGTGTACCAACATACGCACGCCCTCGATAACATCTCGCTACAGGTGCAGGCAGGCACGCGGGTGGCGTTAGTCGGCCCGAATGGGGCGGGCAAAAGTACCCTGCTGAAGACTATCGTTGGGCTAATTAAGCCTACCGCCGGCACAATCGCTGTTGCGGGGCATGGGCATACACGCTGTAGTGCGGTGGCGTATGTGCCGCAGCGGGCAATGGTAGATTGGAACTTCCCTGTCACGGTGCGCGATGTGGTGATGATGGGGCGCATTGGGCAGATTGGGCTGCTACGCCTGCCCCGCCGCCAAGACCGCGCACAGGTGCAAGCGAGCCTTGAGCAAGTCCGTATGACGGAACTGGCCCACCGCCAGATTGGGCAGCTCTCCGGCGGGCAGCAGCAGCGCGTCTTTCTGGCGCGGGCACTGGCCCAGCAGGCGCAGGTGCTGCTGCTGGATGAACCCTTCACCGGCTTGGATATTCGCTCGCAGGATGAACTGCTCCAGATCATCGAGGGCATCTACGCGACGGGCGTAACGGTGCTGGTCGCCACGCACGATCTGCAACAAGCTGCCGATACCCAGCACTACGAACAGGTGGTGCTGCTCAATCGCCGCCTGATCGCCGCCGGTAGTGCAGATGCTGTGCTGACCTCAGCCCATCTTGCCGAAGCCTATGGTACGCACCTGCATCGCATCCACACGCCGGATGGGGCGATCCTGCTGCATGATCGGCACTAAGCGGCAGGAGGCGGGGGTGCGCTGTTTGGGGCAGATGATAGACGGCATGCCAGTCGCTTCAGCGCGTGTGCAGAAAGTAGGAAGACAACCCTATGCTAGATTGGCTGCTGGAGCCGCTCGGCTTCGCGTTTATGGTGCGCGGTCTCCTTGCGGCCACGATGGTCGGGGTGATCTGCTCGGTGGTGGGTACATTCGTCGTATTGCGCGGTATGTCGTTCTACGGCGATGCGCTGGCGCACACGATCTTGCCCGGCTTGGCAACCGGCTACATCATGGGGGGCGGCAGTAGCGCAGATCGGGCGGTGCTGTTCTGGTGGGCCCTCGGCGCGGCGATCCTCTCTGCGCTGGGCATCGGCGCGATCACGCACGGCGGGCGCGTCAAAGAGGATAGTGCTATCGGCATTGTGTTTGTGGGCATGTTTGCGCTGGGCATTGCGCTAATCTCGGCCATGCGGAGCTTTGCCGTTGATCTGGCCCACTTCCTGTTTGGCAATGTGCTGGGGGTCTCGAATGATGACCTATGGCGGGTGGCGATCTTTGGGACACTGGTGCTGCTGGTCGTGTTCCTCTTTTACAAAGAGCTGGTGGCGATTGCCTTTGATGAGACCCACGCAATCACGGTGCGCCTGCCGGTGACGCTGTTCAACTATCTGCTGCTGATCCTGATTGCGGTGGTGGTGGTGGTTTCGTTGCAAACGGTGGGCATTGCGCTGGTGCTGGCCATGCTGATTACCCCGCCGAGTACCGCGCTGTTGCTGACGCACCGCCTGCCCATCGTGATTGGGCTAGCGGCCCTGCTTGGTGCGCTGGCCGGTGTGGCTGGCTTGTACCTCTCCTACTACATCAGCATCGCCTCTGGTGCAGCGATTGTGCTGGTCAGTGTTGGGGTGTTTGTGCTGGTGTTCCTGCTTGCGCCACAGGGCGGCGTGCTGTGGCGGGTGGGGCGCGGACTAGGCACGTAAAGCCGCTGCGCCCGCCCCATTCCCCGCTACCCAAAAGCTCGCGGCGGCGTTTGTCGCATAAACCACCCCGTTCCCCTGCATCAGATTGTGGTATCATGCTGAGTAGTGGGATCGGTCATAGACTAAAGAGGCAAGCGTGACAACAGTTCTTCTGATCCGGCACGGAACCAACGATTGGGTCAAAGGTCGTTTGGCGGGCTGGTTGCCCAATGTGCATCTGAACGAAGCCGGCCAGCAACAGGCGCAAGCTCTCGCCGAGCGGTTGCGGAGCTTCCCCCTCGCAGCAATCTACAGTAGCCCGATTGACCGCACGCTGGAAACCGCCGCCTACCTTGCCGCGCCGCACAATCTGCCAGTGCAGCACGTCGCTGAGATCGGCGAGGTGCGCTACGGCGACTGGGAAGGCGGCGAACTGAAGGAACTCTCCCAGCACGAACTCTGGCCCGGCATCCAATACTACCCCAGTGGCACCCGCTTTCCCGGCGGCGGTGAGACGCTCGGCGAGGTGCAGATGCGGGCGGTGCGGGCGATTGACACGCTGCGGGCCCAGCATCCCAAAGAAATGATCGCGTTGGTGTCGCACGCCGATCTGCTCAAGTTGGTGATAGCCTACTATATCGGCATGCACATTGATTTGTTCCAACGCCTTGTGATCAATCCGGCCTCGCTCACGGCGATCTCCTTTCAGCCGATGGGCCCACGCCTGCTTGCCTTCAATGAAGTTGGAAGCCTTGAGCATCTGCTGCCGCAACCTGAAGCATCTGCGCCGTCTGCTGACGCAACGCCGGATGCCCCCGCCGCAGCGGAGCAGAGTGAGTAAGGTGGTATGGCTGAGTTTACGCTTGAGTTTCACAATGTCCAACGGATTACGGCGGGTGCAATCGGCAAGCCGGGGCAGCGGGTGTTTTATCTTCAGGTCCGCGAAGGGCGGCGGCGGCTTGCGCTGATTGCTGAGAAAGAGCAGGTGCGTGCGCTGGCTGATGCGCTCGATACGATGTTGGAAGAGCTTGCCGAACAGAACCCGCTGCTCGCATCGAGCGACGATCTCTTGATTAGCGATATGTCGCTCGAAGAACCGCTCGAAGCCGAATACCGCGTCGCGCAGATGGGCTTGGGCTATGATGCTGAACGCGACATGGTGGTGTTGGTGGTGCAAGGCTCAAACGAGGAAGATACGCTGATCGCACGGATTGCTGCTAGCCGCCCGCAGATGCGTGCGCTCAGCACCCACGCCGCCCGCGTCGTTGCGGCGGGCCGTCCAGTATGCGGCAACTGTGGCCGCCCGATTGAACCATCGGGACATTTCTGCCCCGAACGCAATGGGCATGGCCCGGCTAGCCCGCCCGAACTATCCACCGTCTAGTATCGAAGGAGCAACACGCATGCCTGCCGACGAACGCCTTGAACTTGATGTTGCCGACATTCTCACGGTGCTGCGGCAGGGCAGCCTTGAGCCAGAAGGGGTGATGCCCTACAGCAGCAACTACACCGTGCTGGTGAGTGTGCGCTACCAAGAGATGATGACGCTGGCGGTGTATAAGCCGCGGCGCGGTGAACGCCCGCTGTGGGATTTTCCGCGTGGTACGCTGTATCAGCGCGAGGTGGCGGCGTTTCTGGTTAGCGAGAGCTTGGGCTTTGGCTTGGTGCCACCTACCGTCGTGCGCGATGGGCCTTACGGCATCGGTGCGCTGCAACTGTATATCGAGAATGATCAGGAGGCGCACATCTTCACGATGCAGAAAGAGGGTGGCTATGAGCATGCGCTGCGGCAATTAGCTGCTTTCGATTACCTGATCAACAATGCGGATCGCAAGAGTGGGCACTGCCTGAAGGGGCTTGACAACCGTATGTGGGCGATAGATCACGGGATCTGTTTTCACAGCGAGTACAAGCTCCGCACGGTGCTGTGGGATTACATTGGAAAAACTCTTCCGAAGGATGTGCGCTCAGCTTTGCACAGCTTCCAAATCTGCCTCGATCAGCAGGCTCCCGTTGCTTGTGAACTGGCTGAGTTGCTTGCGCCAGAGGAGTTGCACGCGCTACGTGGACGGCTAGGGGTGTTGTTGCGTGGCGGTAAATATCCCACGCCCGGCGATGGCCCGAATGTGCCGTGGCCGCCAGTCTAACGGTCTAAGTGACTTTGGGTGCGGGTATCTTCGCTTTTGTGTATCCTGCGCCCCCCCGCGCAAGATCAAAGCCGCTACGCCAGTCACTACATACACTACTACCTAGAGGATGTACGCTAGCTTGAGATAGCCACGCGTGTCGCGTAGCGTGGTGCAGATCGCCTGTCCCTGATCGCCATAGGGCAAAAGCATCACCATAATCAAGCCGTGCGGATCGGCAATCGCACAGCGCGTGGCGATTAGCTCGACAATCCCGATCTGGGTTGGGATCGGTAGCAGCCGGCGCGGATAGAGGGGCGGGGTTCCGGCAAGGCGTTCCCGCATCATCGGTGGCCAACACGCCCGAATGAGTTGGGCAAGGGCATTGCTAGGCAGCCGAGACAGAAACATGTTTGTGGTGGCAGGTTCATGATGCAGACTGAGCCACTCGATGAGATAGCCCACCATGCCCTGTACAAACTGTTGTTCAGGCGACATCTGGGCTGGTTCAGTGCAGAGGTAGGCGGGATCTTGCACTGCGGTGGGGATAGCGGCGAGCACATCGAAGATGTGTAGGGCCTGCGGGTTACACGGGTCAAGGCACTGCGAGACACTGAGCAACAGCTCGAAACAGCTATTCCACGCTCGCACCATGCCCTGTGTCGTGAGCAACACGCTCGGCACATCGGTGTATTGCAAGATGTGGTTGATCTCTGGGGCGATGTCTGCATAGGAGCAGCGTGGGTGATGTGAGGTATGCGCGACCAAGCCCGCCATCCGCCATACCTCATGGGCTTCGACTGGGCTAAGATGCAAGGCGGTGATCCATAGCTCGATGTCCTTGCGGGTAAAGGGCTGGCGACCTGTCTCTTTGCGCGAGAGGACGGGCACCGACATCCCGCAGCGGCGAGACATCTGTTCCAATGTGACTCCGCGCTGGCGACGGATGGAGCGAAAGGTGTCCCCTACTTGTACTCCGTGATGGTCTGGGATTTGCATTGTGGCTTATACTCCTTGTGCTTCAAGGGCGAAAATACAATGGTTCGGCAGTAGTTCCTGCCAGTACCTGTTGAAGGGTATATTGACCAAGCATGCCGTGTGGTACCAACACCCACAACGACAACATCGGTGCAATTGGTTTGTGCGTGATCACAAATTCAAGGGTTGCCTGATTACTTTGCCAATATAGCATACTTTGGGCAAGGTGGATTGGCGTTTGGGTAGGATTGCTAAGAATGTCATTAAGGACGGCTTCCCAGAGCCGTACAAATTCATTGCCGTGCTTCTCCTTAAGCTGCGCCAACAGGCGCGGGTAGGCGGGTTCTTGGGCGAGGGGCAGCGTGGCAAAGTAGAATTCGCGCAGCTGTTGGACGATCAACGTCTCCCAGCGCACACTGACGCGCTGCTGGAAGAGCGGCGCGAAGAGATAATCGAGCCAGTGAATGGGGCCCATTGAGCATTGATTGAGGCCATAGAGGGCTTCCATATAGCCATTCCACACGCGCACGTATTTGAGGCCGTCAAAGACGAGGGCTGGGAACGTCAGCGATTGCAGCCACGGGCTGGCGATTGCCCGCAGATCGCCCGGAAAGAGCGGGATGCTGCCCGGATCGGGGATGTAGCCGGCTATCATCAAGAGGCGGAGCGATTCCTCTGGATTCAGTGCAAAGATGTCAATCAACTGTTTGATGTCATCCCGAGTAAAAACCATGCTCCCGCGCTCCTTGCGCGACAATACCGAGGGAGTCATGCCGAGTTGCAGGGCGATATTCCGTTGGGTGAGTTTGCGCTGAGTCCGTAAGCGGCGTACTTCAGCTCCGACAGTTTTTGCAAAATCGTCCATGTAATGATGTCGTTTCTAGGTAGGCGCATCGTGCAAGAGACACACACGGCTGGCACATGTCACCCTGCGCTTGGGTTCTGTCCTGCGGTACGCTTGTGCCGACCATGCCTGCTACCGTACCGTAAGGCGGGCCGCGATGCTATAGCGCATCGAGCGCGTGATGGCGCTCCCCCATCAACGGCAGGATGAAGCGTACCGGCCCTGCTCCGTGCCGCCCAGTTGCCAGTGACAGGTAGGTACGCCTCATGTTCAGCATACCAAAAATGGTCGGCACAAATGCGGATGAGTACTTTTACCAAATCACAACTATTTCAGCGGCAATTGCATCACAAACACCATAGCTTCTAATATATACCAACCCACATAAGAATTTCCAGAGGTTAATTTGCGATTTTGGAAATTCGGGTAAGCAATTTTGCTGACCCATTGGGAAAGGAAATAGCACGGTTGATACCCGTGCTATTTGCGCTTCTCAGCTATGCAGCAAGTCTGGCAGGAAATGCAGTTTGTGGAGGTAACGCGGAAAACGTATTTTATGGGGCAGAGGCAGAGGTCTGGCCAATCGCAGTGTCCAGCACGCTGACGAAGGCTTGCATGTCGTTGTTCAAGTCGCTGATCTGATTGGCGACTTGGCTACTCATGATTTGGGCATCTACATCGGACGCACGCATACGCAGAATCTGGGCGGGCATGGCTTGCACGTTGGCGAGGATGTTCTCAAGCTGCGAGGTGATCCGCCCGATGTAGGTTTGCAGGGCTTGGGCACTGTCGCGCTGGTCCACCAGTGCCTTGTGGGTCTGCTCGAGCTGCTCACGGGTGTACTGATCGGAGGTGTTCTTGATGCGCTGCTGGAGTTCATTGATGCGCTGGTTCAAGCCCGCCAAGTTTGCGCGTTGGAGATACTGTTCGATCTGCTGACCTTTCTGCGCCAGTTGGTAGGATTGATCCACCAGCTCACGGGTCTGCGGTTCAAGTGTGGCTTGGAGCATGCGCCGCAGATCGCTCCCTGCGTCCTCAATCGTCTTGCGGACTTCGCGCTCGGCTAGCTCGATCAGGGTGATCTTGTACAGAAACGTTTGGCTGATCAAGCCGCGCCGCTTGGTGCGGAGCTGTTGCTGCTCGATCAGCGAGCGATCTTGGGCGGCCAGCAGCACCGCCACCACATATACTACCAGCCCCGTGACGAACAGGAGCGGCGATACCAGCAAGCCGGTGAAGACGGCCACAGCCAGCACCGCGAGAAACAGGGGCTTGCGGGCTGCCGCCACGATGGTTCCCATACGCGCCTCCCTATCTGCCTAGAAAAAGGTTGCAATATCCCGATAGACTTCTTCGATCTCAGTCGCATCACTCTTGCTCTGGTAGAGCTGCCCGCCGGTCACGTCGGCCATTTGGCGGAGCAGGTCAAGTTCAATGCCGCCAGAGCCGTAGGCAATCGTAAAGAGCTTGATGCTGCGCCCGCTCTCATCCTGCCCAATCAAGGCTTGCAACTCTTCAGGGCGGGTGAAGCTCTGGGTATCTTCACCATCACTCAGCACGACCAACGCCCGGATCCGCTCGCCAGCCGGCTGTTGCTGCAAGGTTTGGTAGGCTTCGACCACCGTGTCTATCAAGCGCGTCCCGCCAAATGCTCTTAATCCTAATATGCGGTTCAGCACGTCGTCGCGCTTGGGTCCGAGTGCCGTGAGCGGGGTTAGCTCGGTGGCCAGATCACTAAACACGATAATGCCGACGTGATCCTCATCATCCAGTTGATCTATAAAGTCACGAATGGCACGTTTGGCATTCATAAGACGCGCCTCGTCATCCATACTACCAGAAATATCCACCACGATCTGCACCTCAACCCGCTTCTTGGTTGTGCCCCACACCTCCTGAATTGCGCGGAGGACGTTGGTATCGGGCACTTCCAGCAGCGTGCGTGGCTCTTGCGGGTCAATCCCATTGGTGGCAATCAGGGGCGCACCAAGCGGGATGCTCGTATTGGCGGGGCGGTAGCCCAACGATAGAGCCGTTTGCTGCTGCTCCGGTGCAAGCAGGTAGTCGCGGTAGATCGTCGCCGCCTCGCGCAGCTCATCCGTCATCCACGGTGTATCGAGGATGGCGTAGGGGTTATCGGTCCAGAAGGTGCCCTCGCGGGGGTAGATCGCTACAATCGGCAGGGCGAGGTTGGGGAAGCGGGTTTGGTCGTAGGCTTCGACCACAAGGTTCTCATACAACACTGCCGCCGAGAGGTAGCCGGGGCCCCGATTGAACATCTGCCGCCCGAAGAAGCCCGTACTCCGCCCATAGTGGATCACGCCGGATTGTACGGCTTGCATCAGTTCGGCGACGGCGGGTGATTGGACATCCTCGATAGTCAAGCCGCGTGTTTTGCCGGTGGCGGCATAGGTGATGGCAATGATGCTGGCAATGCCGCTATTGCTGAAATCGGGGTGGGTGTGCCCAAACTGAAACGGGCCCCACTCTGGGCGGCCATAGTCGGCCCATGTTTTGCCACTGGCGGCGAGTTCGGCGATCTCTGTCCAGCCGATGGGTTGCTCAGGCCAGCCGAGAGCTTCCGCCATCGGTTGCCACATCGCAATCACCACTGGGCTAAGCACGAGCGGCGGGGGGGCATCCTCTGTCAGGCGTTGGCCTCCATTGCTGCTGGCCCACTCCTGATTGGCAAGCGGCAGCAGGATCCCACTTGCAGGACTCCACACGGCGGGTTCCTCTATGCCATTGAGGATCGCCTCCATAGATTCGGTAGACCCCATCGGGATCGCCTCAACAAAGATCGGCTTGCCAGTGCTGGTTTGGATGCGTTGGGCATTAAAAGCGGGCGTAACGGCTTCAAGCCACGCTTGCTTCTCACTCCCATAGAGCATTCGCACCACCACCGCATTCGTCGGTGGGCTGCTGGGGTTGCCCCCACAGCCGATGACGAGACTGCCGAGCATAACAACTAACAAGACCAACGCGGGTATCCGACGAACCGGTGACATCGTGTGCATAGGGTTGGGTTCCTCTCTGCGCGAGCGCATTGATTGAAATAGGGCTTGGCATGATCTGATTAACGGTAATTCTGGCGCTCCCAAAAGGTGATCAACTCGCGGCTCACATCACCCGCCGGAGTTTCGACAATTGCTCTAATATCACGCTGCAAGCCGTAGCTCGCATAGCGTTCAAAGGGGCTACCCGCTATGTCAAGGCTCACTTGCGAATTGGCTGGGCGGAAGCCATAGCGGGTGAGGGCGAGTTCCTGCATCTCCTGCGAGAGCAGGAACGTGCGGAACTGGGCGGCGGCTTGGCGTTGCTCGGCCGAGACCCACTCCGCATTCAGGATCGCATAGGGGTGATCGCTGAGAATGTTATTGGCGGGATAGTAGATTTTGATAGGCCCCCAACGGTTAGCGGCAGTTTCAATGCTCTCGACGGCAAGGTTCTCATACACCGTCACGAAGTCGTACTTGCTGGGCCCAAAGCGCACCACATCTTGCATCAAGAAGCCCGTGCTGCTGGGGAAATCGAGCACGGCCCGTTGGAACTCATCGAGCCATACCTGAAAGCTGGGATCGAGAACATCTTGCACACGCAGGTCGGATGTTTTGTTGTGGTAGTGGTAGGCTAGCACCACCAGTGTCTGGATGCCGCTATTCGAGGTGGAGGGGTCGGTCTGTCCAAATTTGCCCAAGCCCCACTCTGGCCGGCCACCTGCGCCCAGCCTTGATCGGAGACAACGAGGCGGTGGATCTCATCCCAGAGCTGGTCGGGGTTGTTGATGCCGAGCATGCTGGCCCGTTCTTCCCACGCCACCACCACCAGCGGGGTCAGCACGAGAGGTTGCGGCGCATCGGCCCCACTCAAGTAAATATCGGTGTTGGTGCGAACTTGCCACTCACTCCGCAGCAGTTCGATCTGGACGGAACTGGCGGGGCTAACGACAGTGGGGCGCAGATCGTCCTGCACGATGCGGGTGACAATCTCGCGGGAGCCGACTGGCTCAAGGCGCACCTCGATGGAGCGGCCCTGCACACGCGGGTTGGTAGCGGCAAATTCTGCCGCCGCCGCTTTGAGCCATGCATCCTTCTCGCTACCATAGGCAATCGAAATTGTCACTGGCTCGCGCCCAACGGCTCCATCGAGGATCCCGCCGAGTGGCGCACCCCCAAGCAGGGGCCCCTGTGCAAGGGTGATCACCGTGACGACAAGGGCAACGATCAAGTACAAGCCGGCGATGCTCTGGGCGATCCGTAACATACGCACTCCTTCTGGCTGGCTTTAGTTGGGGCAGTGGTATCCCCTACACACGGATACGGCAAGCGGTGGATCAAAGTTGCACCACACAGCCGCGACAAATCGTGTATGCTGTACGTATAGTATCATATCACTAGAGCTTATTCGGAGTGGGTGACAGCATACAAGGAGTAATCTATGAAACGATCCTATCATTCGTTGCTGATGTTGATGATCTTATTGGGTGGATTTATCCTCGCGTGTGGTGGCTTGCCCGGTGGCAGTGCCGATACGCCACCCAGTAATGCGATCACGATCAGCATCGCCTACAGCCCAGAGAAAGAAGTCTGGCTCACCGAGCGGATTGCCACCTTTAATGCCCAGCGCAATGAGGTGAACGGTCAGCCGATCTTTGTTGAGGGGATCAACAAATCGAGTGGAGCCGCCCGCACCGAGATCAAGAATGGGCAGCTTGACGTAACGGTATGGAGTCCGTCGGCTTCGACGTGGCTTGAAGTGCTCAAGCAGGAGAGCGGCAACCCGAATGTTGCTGTCTCGCATGAGCCGCTCGTGCTTACGCCGGTGGTGATCTCGATGTGGCGACCGATGGCCGAAGCCCTCGGCTGGCCCAATGAGCCAATCGGCTGGAGTACGATGCTGGAGCTGATCAACGATGAGGAAGGCTGGGGCCGCTACGGGCATCCCGAATGGGGCAAGTTCTCGTGGGGGCATACCGATCCAGAGATCAGCACAACTGCGCTCTCGACACTGATTGCCGAGTTCTACGCGGCGACGGGCAAGCAACGCGGGCTAACAGTTGCTGATGTCACCTCTGAGGAGTCAATCCAGTTCATCCGCGATCTGGGGCAGGGCATCAAGCACTATGGCTACAATACGCTGGTGTTCAGCGAGAACATGCGGAAATTCGGGCTGACCTACATCTCCGCCTTCCCGATGGAGGAGATCACGCTGATCGAATTTAACAAGAGCAGCCCGCCCGAACAGCTCGTGGCGATCTATCCCAAAGAGGGCACGTTCTGGCACGATAACCCATTCATCATCATGTCCAGTGCCACTGAGCTAGAGCAGCAGGCGGCTAAGGTCTTCTACGATTTCTTACTCACTGAGGAGAGCCAGCAACTAGCGATGAGCTTTGGCTTCCGCCCGGCGAATGTGAATGTGCCCATTGGTGAGCCGATTAGCCCGGCGTTTGGCGTGGACCCGCAGGGTGTGCAGACGGTGCTGGAAGTGCCCACGGCTGAGGTGCTCGTGGCGGTGAAGGATACGTGGAAGCAGAACCGCAAACGGGCCGACATTCTGCTGGTGATGGATGTGTCTGGCTCGATGGAAGGTGAGCCGATGAGCATGGCGAAGGCGGGCTTGGAGAGCTTCTTGCTGCGCCTGCTGCCCGAAGATCGGGTGGGCTTGGTGATCTTCAACGACCAATCGCAGCTAGTCGTTCCGATGGCTCCATTAAGTGAGAACCGGATCCCCTTGCAAACAGCAATCCGCGATATGTTTGCGTTTGGGGGAACCGCGATGTACGACTCGCTGGCGATCAGCCGGGATGTGTTCCGCGAGCTACCCCCCGCCGAGGATCAGCGCATTCAGGCGATTGTGCTGCTAAGTGATGGGGTGGACAATGCGAGCCGCACCGCGCTCGATGAGCTTGCCCAGATGTATTACGAGGCGGGCATTAGTATCTTCCCGATTGCCTATGGCAAAGAGGCCGATATGGCTGCGCTCGAACGCATCGCCGATTTCTCGCGCACGATTGTGGTGCAGGGCGATACGGGTGACATTTCGCAAATCTTCGAGAACCTGAGCCGCTACTTCTAACCACCACTGGGAACTGATATTGATAAGCCAGCCGTGCCGCGTGGCACGGCTTTGGTGTGGCTGCGGCACGGCTTGGCCCGCGCATCCCCGCCGCTATTGCCGCCGCGTAAACGGGAGATACACGCGCTGGGTAGCGTTGGTGCGGAGCGTGAGCTGGGCCGGACGTAGGGCCGGGTTGAGGCTGCGCTCAGCGAAGCGAATGTCGTTCTGTGCGCTGCCCTGCTGATCGAAATCAAGCGCGGTGCTGATTGGCGCACCTGCCCCGATCAGTGCGGGCCGCATCCGTAGATAGAGCGTGGTGATGTCATACGTGCCCTGTAGCGGCGTGGTGGTGGTCGTGATAGCCAGTGTCAGTAAGCCGTTCGCCGTGATGTCGGCTTTGACTTCCAAGCCGCGTGGCAGATCGGGCGCGAGGATAATGCCGGTCAAGGTTAGCCCGTTGCTATTGACTAGCTCAACCAGATCAGGATTGTAGCGCACTGCCACAAACACCTGATTGGCTGGCTCGGTGCCGGTACTCATCCGCAGGGTGACGGGCGATGGCAAGGCGGGGGTGAGCGTTACGTCGGCGGGGGTGAGGATCAGCGCGGGTGGGGTGGGCACCCGCACGCTGATCCGCGTATTGGCTTGGTGATTCATCCAGCCGCGCTCTTCGACATATGGCGTGAAGACACTCTCGATCACGGTATCGTTCAGCGCGGGATCGGTGGGCACACTCGCCGCAAAGCGGAAGGTTGCCGTCTGCCCCTGCTCGACGCGCTCCTCCTGCATCACAATCCGGTTGGCGCGGTTGTTCAGCCAGCCTTGCCCGCCTGCCGTATAGAGTGGGCTACGGTGTTCGGGTTGGGCAAACGGATTATCCGGTGGGGGATTGGGCATGCCCGTAGCAAGCCGCACGGTAGCATTGCCGGGATTGCCTGTTGTGTCGGGGTGGCGATACCACGCTGCGCGGCCCGTATTGCGGAGGACAAGCTCAAACGTCTGTGTGCCGGTGAGGGTGATTGTTTCGGCGGGGCTACGGCGCACCACCTCGTAGCTGAAGGGGAACGCCTCAGCCGTGAAGAAGATGCCCTGTGAGGGCAGCCAAAACGAATTGCTACAGCCGGGCCCACCAATCAGGGGCGTGAAGTAGGGGCGCAGTTCGCCGCTGAAATTCGGCGCAGTGACCACAAAGCGGAAGCTGCCCACCTCGCCGGGGCGCACCTGCTCCTCGCGCAAGAAAATGCGCCGCCCGGAAGTATCGGCTCCCACCAGCCAGCCTTGTGTGTTCTCGGCGGCAAACAGCGGGCTGAGGTGATCTTGATCGCGGAGCGGGTTGCTATTCCCGAAGATGCCCGGCTCACCGGTGCCGAGATAGATATTGCACTGCGTTGCGCTGTTGCGATACCACGTTGCGCTGCCCGCATTGCGTAGGCGTAGCTCCCAGATTGCCGTGTCGGTGATCCGCGTGATCGGTGTGCCAGAGATCGGGTTCTGGTCTACATAGGCATAGCTATAGCTTTGGGCTGGCTCGCGGGTCGGGTTGGGTTGGGTCGGGTTGGGAATGAATAGCTCGGCAGGCCCGTAGTAGCGTTGCACCATCGTCTGCCAGCCATCGCCGCGTTGGGCATCCTCCTGTGTGCCCCACTGCGGCATACACGGCTGAAACGGCGAGGTATCGCAGCGTTGGCGGGTGTTCAGGTAGAAGATCGGGAATAGCCCACCATTGCGGTGCAGCACATACGCCCACGTTGCATCTATGGCGGCATCGCTGCTGGCTTGCTGCGAGCCGGGCACATAATACTGATCGCAGGTGTTATCTACAATATCTGCGCCGATGTCTTTGCGCCGCTCGATCAGGATATGCCGCCACGCATACATCTTGGCGGCCAGTGCGCCCGCCTTGAGCGATTCGGGATGCCACGAGGCAATCCACTCATTTGGCAGGACATTCTTAACATACTCGCGGAACGGTACAACTTCTACTCGCAGCACAGGTCTGCCGGCATCCAGCCACGCGGCGCACTCTTTGTGCCCAGTGCGGGCCACGCGGATCGTGTCCGGCGGCACGAGTTGCGAAAGCTGTTGCAACGTCAGCGTATCGAGCGGCGGCAGGTCGCGCTTGTCCGGCTCGCGCCCGCTATCGGCGGTGGGCAGGTCGGCAGTTTGCTGGATCGGGAGGCTGCCGAGCGCAACGGTGATGCGCCGCTCGATGCCGGGATAGAGCAGGGTGCCGCTGAGGGTACGGGGGCCGTAGCCGTGGGCCTGTATCGTTACGGTGACACGTTCGTAGGGGGCGCGGATGGTGGGCACGCTCAGGCCCAGTTCGCCGTTGTCGTCAGTCTGGGTGGTGAGCTGGCTACCATCTTCGCGGACCACCGTCAGCGTTGCGCCGATGATTGGTGTAGCGGTGCGGGCATCGCTGATCCGCCCGGTGATGGGCGTGGCGTTGCGTTCGGTTTGGGCTTGGGCCCGCCCGCTGTGGCTGCCTGCGCTCCCGCTCACGGCGAATAGGCTGGCACTGAGCAGGAGCAGCAGCAGGGCAACGGTGCTGAGCGTTTTAGGCATATGGCTCAACGGGCACTCCGGTGCGGGCCGTAATCTCAGCCGCCCGCGCTAGCACAACCTCGTGCGGCACTTTCAGCACCCACGGCTCCGGCGTTTCGCGGTCTATTGGATAGAGATGCACTACCGCCGGATTGACGCGCCCAATCGCGGCAACGAGCGCATCCCACGCCGCACCGCGCACATTCTGGGGCATACCTGCGGGTCCATCCACGAGGCAGGTCTGAATAATCAGCCCGCCCTGCTGCGCCATCTGCGTTAGCTCAGCCAGTATCGGCTCAAGGCGCACATTCGCGGCGGGGCGATCAATCGCCTGAAAGGTTGCCTCGTCGCCAGCATCCAGCTTCATCATCTGGAGATCGCACAGATCAATGCCCGCACGGGGGCGCGGGCGGGTAATCAAGGTTGCCGATGATAGCACGCCGATCTTGGCGTGCGGTTGCAGCGCGTCGCGCACCTCGCGGGCGGCTTGCACCACCTCTGGGAATTGTGGGTGCAGCGTCGGTTCGCCGTGCCCCGCAAAGGTGATCGCATCCAGATCGGGGTGCTGCTGCAAGGCCTGCGTCAATTCGGCGCGGACGTGGGCCACGCTAGGGAAGGTGGTGCGCCGCCCGTGTTCGTCGCGGGCTTGGTCAATCAATTCGGTGGTATCGCCACATTCGCAGTAGACGCAATTGAACGAGCAGACTTTGCGTCCGACGGGGAGCAGGTTCACGCCCAGCGACAAGCCGAGCCGCCGTGAACGTACAGGCCCATAGATAATTCCGGGATACATAATCAAAGCTGGCATTGTTTCGCGCTCATTTCCAGTGCTATACCGGGTGTTGGTTGTTCGTCACTTCTAACGATTATTGTAGTGCAAATCGGCAATTTGGCTAGGGGGAATTGTGGATCTCGATGGGGCTAGGCGCAGCGGTGGTTCGCACGCCGCCCCTACGCGCTCCTACTCCATGATGGGCAGCTGGGCGAACGTTTCGGGCGGCACGTCGAGGACCTGCTCAAACATCCAGCCTTCAGTGCCATCGGGCAGCAACACCTTGTACCAGCCGGTAGCGGTGCGCCCTTGCAGCAGCAGCGTCGAGCCAGCTAGCATGATATTGACAATCTCGAAATCGGTGCTAGGCCCAGCGCGGACATTCGCATTGACGACGACCAAGCCCGGAAACTCCAGCGCAATGGGCGCAGGCGTAGCCGTTGGCGGTGGTGCAGGCGAGGGCGTGACAGGGGTGACACTCGGTAGGCGAGCCAGCGTAGGGAAGGGTGAGGGCGTAGGTGGCAGGGCGGCATCAATGTATTCGCAGGCGGCGAGGATGCTCACGCCCAACACGACACAGCCGATCAGGATGATGCGGCGGAGTTGGCGCGGTAGGACAGTCATGCGGTGGATGCCTTTACCCTTGATGGAGAAAACGTGTTGCGGGGGTGGGGTGCTTTCGGAATTCTGTATGCAGCATACGAAAGCAATATGTTGCACGTCCCGCGCTTTGTGAACCACTCATTCGATTGTACACGAATGCCGGAGATCGTGCAAGCGTTGCACGCCTGCGAACGCTAGCCCGCTCAAGCGGGCTGCCCGGCGTGCCCACCCCTAACACCTACCCCACCCGACCCCTGCCACCTTGCATCCCTTCGTGCCCTTCGTGGTTTGGGTGTCTGCCGCTATACGTGGTTCTGATTTTGTGCTACAATATGTTTGGGGGAAATTGTCACCTCACTGTGTGCCCATCCATTCAATTGAGGGGGGTGTTTTCATGCGTCGATCCCGATTGATAGCTACCCGTACCCAACGATCAGCATCGTTCACCCGCGCCCTGCTTGGTATCATGCTTGCCCTCCTCGTTGCGGTTCCGTTCGTTTCACCGAAACACCTGCTGCTGACCGCAGGCGACATCTTTGCCCCTACTACCGCCCACGCCGTCACCGACTGCGTTGCCCAAACCGATGTGCCCCAAGCCGAATGCGAAACCTTGATTGCCTTCTACAACGCCACCGATGGCGCAAACTGGAACAACAACAGCATCTGGGGGCAGGGCAATAATGTCTGTGGCTGGGTTGGTGTCGCCTGCGACGATAGCGGCGTGTCCCGTCTCTTTCTCGCCAACAACAACTTGAACGGCAGCATCCCGCCGGATCTGGGTAGCCTCGCCAATCTGCAAGAAATCTCGCTCGGCGGCAACCAGTTGAATGGCAGCATCCCGCCGCTGGACAGCCTCGCCAATCTGCAAACCCTCGACCTCAGTGA
>JAAUTZ010000201.1 GCA_012031225.1 Chloroflexaceae bacterium | reverse complement strand
CCGATCACGCCGCCACCGCCGCCGCGTCCAGCGGTGCGCCGCTTCTACGGGCGCGTCACGCTCGACCCGCAACGGGTAGCGCGGGATGCAAACCAGATCGCCGAAGAGCTGATCCAGCATCTGGTGGGCACGCCGGGCGCAACCGTCACCGTGCAGATCGAGATCACCGCTGACCTGCCCGCTGGTGCCCCAGAGCACACCAAGCGCACCGTGAGCGAGAACGCCCGCCAGCTCAAGTTCACCACCTTCGGCTTCGAGGAGGGGTAGGGGCGCGGTGGGGTGGCGGTGGGGCCGCGCCCGCTACGCCGAGCCGCGCTGCGGCAAGGGCGCGGGGAGCGGGTGCGCCTACACTACTGGCATACGCACCTCTATTTGAACAGAAAGGCGGAATAATGCAGCAAAATAATCAAAACAACACCCCGCTCCAGTGGCTTGCGGTTGTTGTCGTGGGCATTTTCGTCGTTCTGGTTTGGGTAAGAGTCTTTACCGTCTATACAGGACACACGGCTCCACAGATCAGTTTATCGCCCACCGTCACGCCCACCGTACCCCCACCGCCGTCCCAACCAAACGACCCACCGCCGTCCCAACCAAACGACCTCAAATAAGTGAAATGAGTGAACAAGAGTATGCCCAACGTGCGCTACCGCCGTTGAGGCTGATCGCGGAAGCACTGACGGTTATTGGGGATGACATTGGTAGGTCTCAGGATGGCGACCCGGATGTCACTATTCGCCTTACCGCTGCATCTGTTGCGTTTATTATAGGGCATGACCAACTGGCAACACTTTCTCCCCCGCTGCATTTGGCAGATTATCATGATCGGCTGCTTGAAGCAACAGCGCAATGTAAGATTGTTGGTGAGCAGTTGCCTATTGCATTAGACAGCAATGACCTTGTTCATTGGGCAATGCTCGTTGACCCAATGACAAGGTGTGGTGAAGGTCTGGATGAAGCATCGCGCATGCTCAACTAACAGTCAGCGTATCCGGTTTCAGGTACGAGATGCTAGGTGATAGGTGTGAGAGAACACATACCACGAAGGGCACGCGGTACCGAAGTTGCCCAGAAGATGATCTGAATGCATGGATCAATCGCCTTACGGATCACCGCTCTCCGCGCCGCATCGAGATGATCGTTTCGGTTTTGCGGAAAGCCTTGCGTGTTGCTGTTACGACGGGGAAACTGCCCCGTAATCCGCTTGACGGAGTAGTCGTACCGAAGGTGCCAGCGTATGAACCAACCGTGCCAACCGAAGGCGAGTTGCACGCCTTTCTCCAGCACACACAGGGGCAGCGCTGGTATGCGCTGTATCTGCTGCTGGCCACACTTCCCATGCGACGCGGTGAAGTGCTTGCGTTGACATGGGATCACGTCGATCTGGAACGGGCAGAACTCCGTATCGTATGCGGCAAAACGACGGCGAGTCGGCGCACCCTCGCTTGTCTCACCGAGGTGGTCACCGTCCTGCGTGCACATGCAGCAGTCCAAGCCGAAGAGCGGGCCCGCTGGCAGGACTTCCATCCGGATGCCGTGTGGAATCCTGATAACTATGTCTTTGTCACCAGCACGGGAACCCCGATCAATCCGCGGAACTTGCCCCGCCACTTCAAGCAGGCGCTTCAGCGTGCTGGCTTAAGCCAAGCCATTCGCATCCATGATTTTCGCCACGCGGCGGCGAGTATTCTGCTGCGTAAAGGCAGTTATCTCAAAGCGGTACAGCGTATGTTGGGCCATACGACACCCCTCACGACCCTCAAAATATATGCCCACGTTGTAGATGAAGACCTGCGGGATGCCGCTGAACGCATGCGCAGTATCGGGCCGCCCACACCAGCAACACCGCCCGTAGCTACGCTGTCGCCGGAGCAGCCGCGCCACAGCACAACGCACGATGGTATCGTAATGAATAGGATGGATCGCAGAAGAATGGACAAGGATAGGATGAGGTTTGGCTGTACAAGCCCAATTGGTGCTTCCGGCGAATTGCCGTATATCCCTTTAGAATATGGTGGAGCGAAGGGGATTCGAACCCCTGACCCCCTGCGTGCAAAGCAGATGCTGCCCATCCCCCACAGCTTGTCAGTGTCCTTCTTCTGCATCTCAATCACATCCGTCCGTGTGCCATCAGTGCTCGACAACCCCTGTTGTCCCGCACGATAGGATGTACGGTAGGATGTACAAGGAGATGCACACTATGGAAGCTCACGGAATCAATCTTGGCCACGGCTTTGTAAAAGCCATCATCCTTGACCGGTACGGACGCGAAACGCCCCCGCTCATTTTTCCGGCAGTCGTTGCCCCCGCCCCCGCGCTCGTGGTCGGTGCGCTTGCGACTCTCCCGCGAGTCGTGATTGACCGGCAGCCCTACCTCGTTGGGGATGCGGCACAGGGGGCAACCAACCCACGCACCGATCTCAGTCAACAGCGCATGGCCAACCCGGTCATCTTGCCTGCACTGATGCAGCATATCGTCCATCAGCGGCCAATCAATGGCGAGCGTGCAATCTGTGTCACCGGCTTGCCGGCTACATGGGCACAGGATCGCGGCAAAGCACAGCTGTTAGGTGAGCGAATACGTTCACAGGCGACGCACTACACCACCATACAGGTTATTCCAGAGCCATTGGGAGTCGTCTATGCCCAATTGCTTGATCGTGATGGGCACGTCATTGCCGATCACCCATGGGCATATGGGCGGATTGGGGTGATTGACCTTGGTCATCATACCGTAGACATCGCTGTTGTGGATCGGTTGCACCCGTTGGCCGATCAGTTGCAGACCTACTCACTTGGTACGGCCCGCGTGCTGACCTTCATTCAACAATGCTGTGCAGCCCAGTTCGATTGCGACCTTTCCCGGCACGCCACTGATCACATCGTGCGCGCCGGGCAGATTACGCACGCCGGGCAGAATCATCCCTTGCCCGATACGTGCCTTCAGCACCTTGCTGAGCTAGGCACAAGCCTCACGGCGCGGCTCATTGATCGCTGGGGGAGTGGACAGCAACTCGATGCGATCCTGCTTGGCGGCGGCGGTGCCGCCCTCGCACCGCTCACCGACGCGATCCAGCAGCGGTTCCCGCACGCGCAGGTCGTGCCCGATCCGCAACTAGCAGTAGCTCGCG
>JAAUTZ010000200.1 GCA_012031225.1 Chloroflexaceae bacterium | reverse complement strand
GTGCGCTCGGGCGTGGTCGTCGGTACGTGCGTCGGCGTGGTCGTGGTCGTGGTCGATGCGCGGCGTGGTCGTGGTCACTGCCCGGCTCAGGGGCTTCACCCACCGCAATTGCCAGCAAGCGGGCGCGGAGCTTCGTATCGAGCACCGAATTAGCAACATTGTACATAAACTGCTCTTGCGTCTGCGGATTGCTGAGGGCCTGCATTACCGCCGGCAATTCTTCTTGGGCATAGCTTGCGAGCATTGCTTGGGCAGCAGATTGGACTTCGTTCGGATCAATCATAAGCATCTCCCGCTCAACCACCTGCCCCAAGGCAAGGCGGGTTTTCAGGCGTTGCTCAGCCTCTCCCAAAAACTCCGCCCGGGCATCCTCGCGGGTCTGATTGCGAAACTGGAGCATCTGATCGAGCGAGATACCATAGCGGGCAAACTGTGCGCCCTGTTCATTCAGCAGATCATCGGCAACTTCCGCAATCATTACATCGGGCAGATCATATTCGGTCTGCTCCACCACCTGCGCGATAAATCTGTTGAGCACATCCTGCTCAGCACGTTGTTGGGCCCGCTGCTCCAGATCCGTGCGGGTATGGTCGCGGAACTCCTCCAGCGTACCCTCAAACTCTTCCAGTGTGGGGACTTCATCCCATTCGGGCAGCAGGCGTTCCTGCATCGCTGTGACGTGCACCTTGAACACGACATCTTTATCGCGCACGCGCTCGTCCTCATGATCGGCGGGAATGTGCGCGGGTATTTCACGGGTTTCTTCGAGCTGTGCGCTGAGCAAGCCTTGATAGAGCGGCTCAATCACATAATCGGGATCGAGCACCAGCGTTGTTTCGGGGATCTCATCGGCCTCACCAAAATCCTCAACCCGCTCGCCATCCACCAGCGTTTCGAGCCGCACCGTGAGTTGATCGCCCTGCTGGGCGGGGCGTGGTTCTTCCAACTCACGCAGGACAACATGGCGATCCCGCACACTGTTGAGGGCTAACCCAACTATCTCATCGGTGACGGCTTCAACATGAAGTGGGATGCGGATCGTTCGGTAATCGGGGAGCGTAAAAGTCGGATAGACGGGCACGGTGATGCGGAAGCGAAAGCCCTCGTTGACATCAATAGCCTCAATCTGCCCTTGCCCAACAGGTTCAATCTGCTCCTGTTCGAGTGCGGCGCGGTAGGCTTTGTTAATCAGGTCGTCGGTGGCTTCTTCGATCAGGGCTTCGCGCCCAAAATAGTTTTCAATAATAAAGCGGGGGGCTTTGCCTTTGCGAAAGCCGGGAATGTTGTGTTTCTCAGAAATGCGCCGTGCAGCCCGATCTAAGCCCTTTTCGACTTGGGCTGGTTCGAGTTCTACATCCAGTGCAATCAAGCTCTTTGGCAAGCGTTCTGTGGTAATCTTCACCCGTTCCTTACTCCATTTTCAATACGTAGCCCAGTGCTACAGTGCTGCGCGGGGAGTGATCGTAGGGCGGCAACGCAACTTGGCTTCGCAACGCGGGAACGGCTCTATACCTTTCCGCCGAACCACGCACGTTAGCGCGAGCTACCGCATAGCCGTGTTCAGAACCCCGCGCTGAACATATACTGAGCTATTGTACCACAGGTATCCCGCCCAATCCAATCTTGTTCATTGTAGGGCTTCGGTGTGGCTTGCCCATAGCCGCGCCTGCCTCGCTGGTAGCTCCCTGTATCGCCCAGTTTCTGCTGTTGGTGTGTCAAATAGTGTGAGTCAGTCTCTCGTGTAGAGACTGATTGCAATCAGACAAACAGGTACTGAAAAGAGGTGCCTGAAATAGTCAAGAAATCATTCTAACTTATACAGTTGAAAAGCGTTATCTTTGTGATATTATAGCTACAAGAGTGACAATATCAGATCACATATAAATCTAGGTTAGGCGTAACGTGCATCTCAGTTACGCGCAATGTGAGTAGGCTACAGGAGGGAGCAGATGAACTACAATCGGACATTCTCGGTGCAGGAAGCGGCTGATCTACTGGGCGTAGGCAAGGCGACGATCTACAAGGCGATTGAACGCGGGGAGGTGGTGTATAGCAAGATTGGGCGGCGCAAGCTGTTGCCGGGACGCTGGGTGAAGGCGATGGTGGAAGGTACGGCGGTGGAAGGGACGGTGGTGGAAGGGCAACTGGGCAAATAAAAGCCGCCGCGCTGGGAGGGCGGGGCGGACAAGCTCTAAGCGAAAGCGAGCGAGATCGAGAGACTTTAGAAGTGGCGATGCTTCTCAGTCTACTCCCTCGCTTAGAGCTTGTCAACCCCCGCCCTGCCCCAGACGGTGACGAAGGAGATACACAATGACGCATGAACTAACGCAACCAACAACGAGTCTGTCCCTGAGCAATACCGAACGGGACCAGCTCGCAGACTATGAAGCACGCATTGCACGCGGGCTGGAGACGTTCCTTGATGTAGGGGAAGCCCTTGCTGGGGTACGAGACTCGAAACTCTATCGGGAGGAGTTCGCCAGCTTTGAGGCTTACTGTGAACGCAGGTGGCAGCTGGGGCGGCGGCGGGCGTACCAGCTGATGGATGCGGCGGCGGTGGCGGGGGAGATGGGAAAAATTTTTCACATGCGGCCCCAGCGTGAGAGCCACGCGGCTGCGCTTGCGAAGATTGAACCGCAGCACCGTGAGGCTGTCTGGGAGCGGGTGCTGGCTGAGACTGACACGCCTACCGCTGCCCTGATTGACCGTGTGCATAGCACGTATCTGGCAGAGCTGCTGGGGGCTGCTGAGGCGACGCTGGCAACACATGTGAAGACCTTCACGCAGGTGCTAGCCGCGCTACGCATGAAGTATGGGGGGGATGGGGCGGCGTTGCATGCGGTGGTGCATAGCCACTTCCCTGATGCTGATGCTGAGTTCGTGCAAACAATCATCCGTGTATTTGGCAATGAAGAAGTGGGGACAGTATGACAGAGGCAATCAAGCGGAAGGGGCGGCCGTGCCCGAAGTGTGGGGGGACGGATCGCTTTTACTGGGTGCCCAAGCCGCACAATGGGGGGGCACCGCACTGGCAATGCCGCCAGTGTGAGTATTGGGAATACGACGATGGGACGCAACAGCCCCCAGCTAGCACCGCGCCCGCAGGGGAGCGGGACCTAGCACAGGGCTACTTGACACTGGAGGAGTATTGTGGGGCGAAGTATGTGGAGGCGTTCC
>JAAUTZ010000199.1 GCA_012031225.1 Chloroflexaceae bacterium | reverse complement strand
TGCTAGCCCCACCGCCGCCCGATTGGTCAGCAGCCGCCGCCCGCCCGCACCGTCCCACTCGCGCCGCGTTTTTGGCGGGCAGGCGCAGCAGGTGCAGGTCTACCAATTGTGCGCCGTAGCTGGCCAGCGTGCGGAAGGCGGCCGGATCGCGGGTGATCGGCACACGCGGGAAGTCAATTTTGAGGAACTCGGCGTAGCGCGTGCGGTAGGTGGGGCTGTGCAGCACGGCATAGATGTAGTGGAACACGTCCTCTGCGCCCACCGTCGCCACCAGATCGCCGCGCCCCACGCCCACCCACTGCCAGCCCGTGCGTTGCGCCACCTCCCCAATAAACGCCTCGCTCATGTTGACGCGCCGCTCACCCGCCGCATACAGCTTGCTCGCCACCTCCTGCTCCGTCGGGTAGAGGTAGAGGGGGAAGAGATTATTCCCGCCCCGCCTGAACAGATTAAACTCTGTGAGAGAGTCGGAACAGTAGAGAATATTCCAATCATCAGTTGAGTCAATCACCAGTCCTGCTCGCCCAACACAGACACCCACATTCGCCCCCGCGAGCATGTGGCGCATGACAGCAGGACGCGGCATACACATGAAGCCAGTGGTTGTCCCTGTGTAAAAGCTGTAGCGCATGTCGAAGGGGCGGTAGAGTATTATTGTCACGCGATCTTTCGTGATCGGGATATGGAGTTGCAGATCGGTTTGGGCATCGGCTACGCGCCAATCACGTACATCTTTGCCGAGCTGGTACGTCTGGCGTGCTTCTTCCACAGGCAGGCGGGCAAACGTGTTGACAGTATCTACCAATTCCTGCTGTGATAAGTGGATTGTCAAGCTATCCCGTGCTGTGACGATACCAACCGAATTGACACCGAACACATCGGGCACGCCCCACCCTTGCAAGTATTCTTCGCGAATATCTGTATCCTGCGGCACAAACAGATAGTACGGGCTGTCGGGGGTCAAGGTGTGCCATTCGGTGTTGGTCACATCCGTAGCCGCGAGCAGCGCATACTTGCCCGCACGCTCGCCCCACAGGTCAGCATAATAGACTGTGGCGGGGGCAGGCGGCGATGCAGCGGTGGTGTCTTTGACAAAGATACCAATCGCCACGCCCTGCTGAATATCGAACACATTCTCATCGGGGCCACCGTCGGGGGCGCGTTCCTTCTTCTTGCTATTGCCGCGCAGGTTCAGGATGTAGATTGTGCTGAAGCTGTGCAACAGGCTCTGGCGCATGCCCCGAAAGGTGGGGTTGTCGAGGTAGCCATTGTTGGAGATATACGCTAGCACTCCCTCACCCGTCTGGGTAATGCGCCACTGCCCAAAGCGGATGAACTTCACATAGTCATCATTCAGCCACTTTGGGTTGCGCTCACCGAGCGGCGCACCATCCACCTGAAAGTACTCGCGGATCAGCGTATTAATCCACGCGCCCTTGTTCTCACTATGCCCCGAATAGGGCGGGTTGCCCAGCACCACCATCACCGGCTTGTCGCGCTTGACCTGTTCGGCGGCTGCGCCCTCATCCGCAATAAACTTGCCAAAGCCACCCAGCGTCGGCTGCGGTGGCGCATCGCCCAGCGTATTCGTCAGGTAGATAGCAAGGCGTTGTTTGCTGCCAAAGGTATAGCCATACTGCTGCAACAGCAAGCCCAGCTTCAGGTGGGCCACGGTGTAGGGAGCCATCAGCAGCTCAAACCCAAACAGGCGCGGCAGCAGCTGTTCGGGCACGTAGCTGTTCCACTGCCCGGCCATGCCCTGCTGCTCCAGCGTGCGGTAAATCTGCTGCACCACCGCATGCAGGAAGGTGGCCGTGCCTGTGGCCGGGTCAAGGATCAGCGTCTGCGGATCGGCCAGCCCCGCCGCTCGCCCAAAGTCGCGCCGTAGCAACGCATCCACCGAGCGCACAATATAGCCCACCACCGGCTCCGGCGTATAATAAACCCCGCGAGCCTCGCGCATGCGCGGATCATACGCGGCCAGAAACGTCTCGTAGAAATGCACCACCGGATCTTCCTGCCGGGTTGCCTTGCCAAAATCGCGCAGCACCGCGCTCATATCGGTGCGGGCGAGGAGTTGAGCGCAATCATCCACCAGCCACGCGATGCGCTCATCGAGGTCGCTGCCGCTGATCTGGCGAAACAGATTGCGGAGAAACGGATTGGTAGCGGGCAGCAGCTTCTCGGCCTTGTCGCGGTCAAACTGCGGCACATCCGGCTGGGCCACCCGCGCCGCAAACAGCCCATAGACGAGCGTCTGGGCGTACATATCGGCAAACTCGGCATAGGTCAAGGTGGGCAGCAGCAGCTCACGGAAGGCCTCATACTGGCTATGCAGATCACCGCCGGATTCCTCGCTGGCAAACACCTGATTGATCGCATCGCGCAGCCAGAGCGCAAGCTGGGCAAGGCGTGCGGCAAGGTCGCGGGGGGTGCTGATCGTGGGCACTTGTTGGGCGCGGAACTGGGCAAGCAGGGTGAGCAGTTCAGGCTCAGCATTGGGCGTGGGGCGCAGGCGTTTACGTTTAACATCCCACGTTGCCACGCGCACCGGCTCCCGCGTGCGGGCCTCGCCGCCCACAAACCAGTGCCACTCCAGCCCATCAGTGATGAGCAGATTGCCGAGCGCGGCGCGGTAGCGTTTGAACTGCTTGCCCTCGCTCGATTTGGGGGCATCGCCCTCGCTCTCCTTGATCCACTTCTGCAACGGCTTGTCAACATCTTTGGCTTCGACATGGCCGATGGGGGTTTGCCCATCCTGTAGCACAAAATCGGGCGCACCATACTCAGCGCGGGTCGGCTCATTGATCGCCTCAATCCCGGCTAGCACCTGCTCAAACAGGCGTTCGATAGCGGCGCGGTAGGTATGTTCGGTGGCATTGCCCCGCTTCAGGTCGGCTTCCAGTGATGTGAGGAACGCAGTGATCGGCGACATCGTCATTCCCTTCAGGCTCACACAGCTACACCCGTATATCTAATGCAGGGGATTATAGCACAGGTGCAGAAGGCAGGCACGGCGGGGTGCGGGGCCACTCGGGCGACGTGGTGGGCGGGGGCACGAAGATGGGTGAGTACATTTCCGGTTGATTGTGCTGCCCTGCTCCATCTCCAGCGAGCCGTGCTCTGGCACGGCTTTGGTATAGCTGTCCTTGCCCAGAGCTTGATCCTACGGCGGTGTG
>JAAUTZ010000198.1 GCA_012031225.1 Chloroflexaceae bacterium | reverse complement strand
CTACAACACCGACTACATCCTCATCCGCAGCGATACCCTCGCTGCCACCACCGCCGCGCTACAGGCGGCAGGGCACACGCTCATCAGCCCCGCAGCCTTTCCTCCGCGTGCATCAGATTCATAAAAACTGTTATAATCAACGCACACATTATGCCCTCAACGTATACGCTAGCATGGTGGGAATGGTGGGATGGTAGGGATAGCTGCGCGTAGGGCATTGCTGTCGGTCATATCGGTTCACTACCCAACAATCTCAGATCAATGTAAGATCGCAAAGAAAGGCTATGAAATGCGTCAAGATCAAAGACTCCGTATGTCTCCTGTACGCTCCTTGCGGAACCTCACCGCGTTCCTCGCCCTGCTGCTCGTAGGGGCAATCCTTATCACCCCCTTCGCCTATCTGCCCGCGCAAGCCCAACTCGCTACAGATCGCCCCGATTTTGTGCAGGGCGAGATTAGCACGAATGAATACGACGGCATCATCAATGACTTGCTCACGGCTGGCTTGGGCGCGGCTGGCTTCGCCGCAGGCAACACCGCCCCCGCCTTCGCCGATCCCACCAATCCTACCGCCGCCGAGCTACGCCGCCGCGCCATCTTCAACAACTACCTCGCGCTTGTGCCCAATGCACCCGGTGGCGGCTATGGTACGCTGTTTGGGCCAGCCGTAGGCGTAGACGGCGACGGCAAGATCCCCGGCAAAGAGTACCTCGCTTTTGCCGATGATGGCCCCGGCGCAAAGAATGTCACCCTGATGGTGCAAATCCCGAACAGCTTCGATCCCGCCAAGCCCTGCATCATCACCGCGCCCTCGTCCGGCTCACGCGGGATCTACGGCGCAATCGGCACCTCCGGCGAGTGGGGCTTGAAGAAGGGCTGCGCCGTTGCCTACACCGACAAAGGCACCGGCTTGGGCGTGTATGATCTCGCCTCGCGCACCGTCAACGTGATTGATGGAACCCGCACCGATGCCATCGCCGCCGGACAGCGTTCCAACTTCACGCCGCGCATCGCGGGCGAAACCTACCTGATTGACCTGCCCAATCGGATTGCGATCAAGCACGCCCACTCGCGCCAAAACCCAGAAGCTGATTGGGGGCTGAATGTGCTTCAGTCCATCGAGTTTGCCTTCTACGTCTTGAACCTAGAGGAGAACTTCGGGGCAAGCGGGATCACCCCCGCCAACACCACCGTGATCGCCGCGAGTGTCTCGAATGGGGCGGGGGCTTCGATCCGCGCCGCCGAGCAGGATACGCAAGGGCTGATTGATGGGATCGCCATCTCCGAGCCAAACGTGCAGCCGATGCTGACCACCCCCGTTACCATCAATCAAGGCAGCACAACGTGGAGTGGCGACAATGTGGGGCGCACCCTACTCGATTACTACACCTACCTGAACCTGTACCAAGCCTGCGCCAACCTTGCTCCCGCCAATGCCACCGCGCCGCTCAATCTGGTTGCGCCTGCACTAGGGGCGGGCCGCTGCCAATCGCTGCGCGAGGCGGGCTTGCTCACCAGCGATACCTTGACCGCGCAGGCCATCGAGGCCCAAGAGAAGATCAACGCTTACGGCATCCTCACCGAGCAAAACATCCTACTGCCCTCACACTTCTTCGCCAACACCGTCGAGAGCATCTCGGTGCTGTATGCCAATAGCTACGGGCGATTTGGTGTGGAAGAGAACCTGTGCGGCTTTAGCTATGCCCAGATTGCCGCCGGTGTGCCGATCACCGCAACCGCCGCGATCTTAGCCTCCCAATTCAGCGACTCAAACGGCATCCCGCCTTCGGCTGGGCTAGCCCTGATCAATGACCGCGCCCAAGGGGGAGCCTTCGAGAACCGCAACTCGCTCTCAAGCAATGGCCGCCAAGACCAGAACCTCGACGGTGCGCTGTGCTTGCGCCGCATCGCCACTGGGCAGAACCTCGACGGTAGCCCCGTGACGGGCGTTGAGCTAGAGCAGCACCAGCGCATTATGCAGGGCATCAGCGAAGTGAAAGCAACCGGCAACCTGCGCGACGTGCCGCTGGTGATCGTCAATGGGCGCAACGATGCAGTGCTTGGCCCCAACCACACCTCGCGCCCTACTATGCCTTGAACCGCGCCACCAACATCACCAACACCGTGCGCTACTACGAGATCCTCAACGCGCACCACCTCGATACATTCAACAACTTCCCCGGCTTCAATGCGCTGTTTGTGCCATTGCACCACTACTACTTTGCAGCCCTTGATGTGATGTACAATCACCTGACCAATGGCACGCCGCTGCCGCCCAGCCAAGTGGTGCCAACCACCCGCGCGGGCTAACGTCGCTCGGTGCCGTGCCGCCGATCCAGCGCGCCAACGTGCCCCCGATTGCCGCCGATCCGGTAGATGCAGCGTTGATTAGCACCACCGGCGATGCCAGTGCCATCACCCTAAACATTCCCGAACTCGTGCCTGCGCCGCTCACGCTGGCCGCCAATGATCCAACCCCACTAGGCAACGCTACAGCACTCACCGCCACGCTCACAATTGATACGACCTATGCCGCCTATACGTGGGATTTGGGCGACGGCACCGTGCTGACTAACGAGCCAACCGGCGCGATCACGCACACCTACCAAGCCCCCGGCGTGTACACCGTCGGCGTAACCGCCACCACCAACACGGGCGTAGCCTATGCCGCAACGGTGGTAGAGGTGGATGATACCCTCACCGGACTGACTGTCGCCAACAGCAGCCCCACTGTACTCGGCAGCGCGACAGTCTTTACGGCAACCCTCGCGGGCGGCAGCAATGCCACCTTTACGTGGAGCTTTGGCGATGGCAGCGCACCCGCCACCGGAGCCAACCCCAGCTACACCTACCCGCGTTCAGGCTTCTTCACGGCCACTGTCACAGCTCGCAATGCCGTCGGCACACAGACGGCAAGCACTGCCGTAACCGTGTTTGCCGCAGGGCAGGGGACAATCACGCCGGAGCATGGCGGCATCATCCGTATTGGCACGGGCGACGAGGAGATCACCGCGATCTTCCCCGCTGGCGTAGTCACCCCATCGGTGGTGATCTCGCTGACCCGCGAAGTCACCCCATTGGTGGCATTCAATGGCCCGGCGTTGCGTGTCTTGACGGTACGGGCACTGGATAGCGCAGGCAACCTGATCCCCAACTTCACGCTACAGAGCAACTACAGCCTG
>JAAUTZ010000197.1 GCA_012031225.1 Chloroflexaceae bacterium | reverse complement strand
TGCTAATGGTGACATCGGTGAAGCTGGGGCTACCGCTATCGTTGTATACGCCGCCGCCCAATGCGGCGGCTCGGTTGCTGCTGATGGTGACATCGGTGAAGCTGGGGCTACCGCTATCGTTGTATACGCCGCCGCCCAATGCGGCGGCTTGGTTGCCGCCGACGACGATGCTTGTGAACTGGGCTTGACCCCCAGTGAAGATGAAGATCCCGCCGCCAAGATTATCGGGAAAATCGCCATTGGCATTGCCCGCCGTGATCGTGAAGCCACTGAGCAAGGCGGTAGCGGCATTGTCAAAACTGCCCACAACGTGGTAGGCATTGTCGCTGCTGTTGCCAAAGTTCGCCGTGTCGTTCTGTTGCAGGTCACCGCTCAGGATGGTCACGTTGGTGGCGGGGTCGCTTTGGATGCGGAGCGTCTCGGTGCCTGCAAAGCCGCCGTAGATCGCCACGCCATCCTTCAGTTCAAAGGTCGCATCGCGGTCATCGTTGCTCTCCCCAGTGCCCTCATCGGGATAGTACGTACCGGCCGCCACCCAGATCTCGGCCCCCGCTGGTGCAAGGGCAAGGGCCGATTGCAGATTGCGCTTGGCGGTGTTCCACGCCAAGCCGTTGTTGGTATCATTGCCGTTGGTCTTGTCCACATAGTAGATTGTTCCTGCTTGGGCGAAGGATGGGCGCGGGACGGGGCCAGCCAGTACCCCAAGTGCGATGACGAACAAAGCGGCCAGAACAACCACATAGGCGATGCGCTGATGCATAAGGTGTACCCCATTTCATATGCTACAGATAGGCTACGCTACCGCCAATGCGATACCGTGAGTAGATTGGTCTATGTGTGGAGAACTGGGTAAAAAGCGTGCTTGATGGATACATATCCCTCGTACATAGTAGAGATAAAATCGGCGGATGTCAAGCTACTCGGCTGTGCCTCGCCCCGCCCGCTACATCCTCGCCCCCTAGCACCCGCCGCCTGCCCTGCGTGCCCTGCGGAACTGCCTGCCCACCAAGTAACTGGGCGGCGTACAATGACCTAATAAGCCGGCATGATCCAGCGCACCCGCTCCCTGCTACAGAGCATCAGCGTCTGCCTGCGTCGCGCCGGAACCGCCCCCCTTTGTATAGTGTGACGAGGTTGGACCATGCGTGTTCTCAACCACATTCGCTTTGACAATCTGCGTGGCGATCTGTTTGGCGGGCTAACGACGGCCATCATATCGCTGCCGCTCGCGCTCACGTTCGGGGTTGCTTCCGGGGCCGGAGCCGCCGCCGGACTGTACGGAGCCGTCATCGTGGGCCTCTTTGCGGCCCTGTTTGGCGGCACCTCCACCCTAATCTCCGAACCAACCGGACCCATGACCGTCGTGATGACGGCGATTGTGACGGTCATGATCGCCACCAACCCCGACAATGGCTTGGCCATGGCCTTTACCATCGTGATGATTGCCGGCCTCGTGCAGATTCTGCTGGGGCTACTGCGGCTTGGCCGCTACATCACGCTGATGCCCTACAGCGTCATCTCCGGCTTTATGTCGGGGATCGGGGTGATCCTGATCATCTTGCAGCTTGCGCCTTTCTTGGGTCAGCCCAGCCCACCCGGTGGCGTACTCGGCACGCTCCGCAATCTGCCGACCCTGCTCCAAAATATCAACCCCATCGAGACTGGATTGGCGATCCTTACGCTCTCGATCCTTTTTCTGATGCCGCGCCACCTCCGCCGCTACGCCCCACCACAACTCGTTGCGCTGGTGATTGGCACGGGGATCTCGTTGCTGCTCTTCGCCGATGCCGACATTCGCCGCATTGGGGTCATCCCAACCGGGCTGCCCGCGCTCGTCCTGCCCACCTTCACCCCCGGCCAGATCACCGTGATGATCCTCGATGGCATCGTGCTCGGCATACTCGGCTGCATTGATACCCTGCTCACGGCCGTCATTGCCGATAGCCTGACGCGCACTGAACACGACTCCAACAAAGAACTGATCGGGCAAGGCATCGGCAATCTCATGGCGGGCCTTTTCGGCGGGCTACCCGGCGCAGGCGCAACAATGGGCACAGTCGTCAACATCCAGACGGGCGCAAGCTCGGCCCTCGCTGGCATCACCCGCGCCCTGATCCTCTTGATCGTGGTACTCGGCGCAGCCCAACTCACCCAAAACATTCCGCTCGCCGTGCTCGCTGGCATTGCCCTGTTTGTCGGCTTCAACATCCTCGATTGGAGTTTCCTCAAACGGGCCCATCGCGTGTCGTGGCAGCCCACCCTGATTATGTACGGGGTGTTGCTGCTCACTGTGTTTGTAGACCTGATCGTTGCGGTCGGGGTCGGGGTGTTTATCGCCAACATCCTCACCATCGAGCGGCTCAGTGAGCTACAGGCCCAGAACGTCAAGGCTATCAGCGATGCCGATGATGACATCCCCTTGAACGAGGAAGAACACCGCCTGCTCGATCAGGCACAGGGGCAGATGCTGCTTTTCTATCTCAGTGGGCCCATGATCTTCGGCGTAGCCAAAGCCATTGCCCGCCAGCACAACGCACTCGGAGCCTACGCCGCTGTTGTGATTGACCTGCGCGACGTGCCCCTGCTCGATGTGACCGTATCGCTGGCGATTGAGAATGCGATCAAGGACTCCGTCAATTCCAAGCGGGCTGTCTTTCTGGTCTGCACCCCCGAACAAACCAAGCACCTGATTGAGGGGCTAGGACTTGCGGACATTATCCCGCGTGATCACATCCTCGCGGATCGCACCGAGGCCCTGCGGCTGGCCTACGCCACCCTGCCAGCCCGCGAGCCAGTGCTGGTGTAGCGCGAGCGCACACCGGGGGCGCGAAGGGGGGCGGAGGTGGATGAGCGAAGGGGGATGGGCGACCCCCAGCCGATAGACGTGTCGCACCTCCCCCGCCCCCACCACCTGCCCCCTTCGTGTTCTTCGTGGTGTGCGTTCTCTGACTCCTGCCCCCTATCACCCGCCACCTGATCCCCCCTTCGCGTTCTTCGTGCCCTTCGTGTTCTTCGTGGTATGCGTTCCCTCTCCTACTCCCCACCGGCGCACCACCGCCGCCCGCGCCACCTGCCCCCTGACACCCGACACCTGAACCCCCCTTTGTGTCCTTCGTGGTCTGCGTTCCCCCCCCCGCTTGCACCGTGTGGTATGCCAAGCGTACAGCGACGTGAGCAAATTGCTTAACAGGGGGGAGAAAGTGAAGGGGGGCGCGGCACCACTGCCCCGCCCCCCGCTGCGTG
>JAAUTZ010000196.1 GCA_012031225.1 Chloroflexaceae bacterium | reverse complement strand
GGCACAGGCGCAAAGGTGGGGGTTGGGGTAGCCGTGATGGTTGCCGTCGCGCTTGCCGTTGGGGTAGCCGTGATGGTTGCCGTCGCGCTTGCCGTTGGGGTGGGGGTGGCGGTTGGCAGCGGCGTATGGGTGGCAGTGGCCGTCGGCATGGTGACATAGGCATTCAGGTTGAGGATGCCCGCGCCGCTAGGATCGTTGGAAGCGATGCCAATCAGGTAGCGGTTGCCCGGCTCAATCAGGATATGATCAAGGCGCGATTGGCGGGTATCGGGCGTGTAGTCGTTGTTACAGGCGATCTGGATGCGACCGGTATCGGTCTCACGCCAGATGGCAAGCAGCGTGTCGTAGCTACTGCCCGCAGTGTTGAGCGTGAGCAGTTGTGCCGTTTCGGCGGCATAACGATACCAGACCGTGTGGCTTTGGGGTCCGGCCAATGGGCATTGAAAGACAGGGTCATCCTGCTCGATGGTGGCGCGGGTAACATCGAGCGCGAGGCTGGTGGGGTGCTTGAGCGGGATGGCATTGGCGCGGTCATCGTTGGGCACAGGGGTGAGCGTGGCCGTCGGGGTGTTGGTGGGCGTATGGGTTGCGGTTGGGGTGGGGGTAGGCGTGTCGGTCACGGTTGGCGTTGGCGTTGGCGTATCGGTGTTTGTCGGGGTTGCGGTTGGGACAGTTGCACCGAGTTGGAGCGTGAGCATACCGGCTGTCGGCTGGAATGATGCGACCCCGATCAGGTAGGGGGTAAACGCATCCAGCAGAATGGTGTCTATGCGGGCTTGAGGCATGCCCAAGCCGGACTCATCGTTGCAGGCACGCAGCACAAGCTCATCGCCACGCACTTCCCAGATGGCAAGGACGGTATCGTAGGTGCTGGCTTGCGTATCAACGCTGAGGATGAGCGAGGTTTCAGTGTAGTAGTCATACCAGACGGTGGCATACTGCCGCCCATTGCGGACACACGGGAAGGTGGGGTCATCCTGTGCGGCGGTTGCACCGCGCACATCGTGGGTGACAGTGGTAGGAGCCTTGACGGTGATGGCATTGTCACGCTCATCGTGGGGCACAGGCGCAAAGGTGGGGGTGGCTTCCGCGAGGGCAGTCGCGGTCTGGTCAGCAGCCGCAGCCGCGGTCTGGATGGCGGCCGCAGCCGCGGTCTGGATAGCAGCGGCAGCCGCGGTTTGGGCCTCAATTGCACTCGTCGTCTGGATAGCGGCGGCAGTCGCGGTTTGGTTGGCAGCGGCGGTTGTAGTTTGAATAGCTCCTATAACACTAGGATCTGTAGAACTAGTAGCTTGGAATTCAAGGATACCCGTTCCAATTGTTCCATTGGCGGCTACTCCAATCAAGTAGCGTTGATTAGGGTCGATCAATATATTATCAAGGCGGGCTTTGTTCGTTCCTTCCACATAATCATCATTACATTGATATTCATCCAACGATCCATCGCTACTGTTTACGCGCCATACGCCGAGCAGGGTATCATAACTACTGCCGGCGGTATTGAGGGTGAGAACACGATGGTCTGAGACTTGGTAGAAGTACCATATGGTGTGCGTTTGAATCCCATTAGTAGCGCAACTAAACGTGGGATCACCCGGTTCTTCTGTGGTTGCTCGCCGTACATAGAGAACCTGCGTTGTTGGAGGCTTCAGTGCAATCGCATTGGCACGATCATCATTGGGGGTATGGTCGCAGTAGGTACAGGCGTATAGGTAGGTGTGGGGGTATAGGTAGGTGTAGGGGTATAGGTAGGTGTAGGGGTATGGGTTGCCGTAGCAGTATTAGTGGGTGTGGGCGTGGCTGTAGGCACAGCTCCGGTAACGGCAAAGGTCAGCTGCCCAGTCGCCGATAGCATCATTCGCGGCAATGCCAATTAAGTAGGTTTCACCCGCGTCTACCAGCAAGTTATCAATGCGGGCTTGACGTACATCGCCATAGTCATTGTTGCAGGCTTTCGGATCCAGCCCACCACTATGCATGCGCCACACACCCATAATCGTATCGTAGCTGCTGCCTGCCGTGTTAAGCGTGAGAACTTGCTGCGGTAGGGATGGTGTGTAGACGTACCAGACAGTGTGCGATTGCGGGCCGAGAAGCTGACACGTGAAGATTGGATCGTCTTGCTCTATGGTTGCACGCCGCACATCCATACTAATGGCAGTCGGTTGTTTAATCGGCTGGGCACTAGCTTTGTCATCGTTGGGCACAGGGGTTGGCGTATGCGTTGCAGTGGGGGTAGCAGTAGCCACAGCACCTGCTATTTGTAGGCTGAGCGTGCCTGCACCGTTTGGATCATTTGAGGCCACCCCAATGAGATAGGTGTTGCCGATTATTACGGGAAGGTTGTCAATACGGGCTTGGCGCACACCAGATTGGTAATCATTGTTGCAACGCAGATGGCTTAAACCACTACCATCTTGTAGCCATACTGTCATAAGGGTATCGTAGGTACTATCGCGGGTATTGAGGGTCAGGAGCTGGTCCGCATCTGGCTCAAAGACAAACCAAACGGTGTGTGATTGTGGCCCTCCTAGTCGGCAGGGGAAGTTGGGGTCATCCTGCTCGATGGTGGCGCGAGTTGTATTTTGCACCACAGTTGTAGGACGTTTGACAGAGCGCGCGTTCGCCCGATCATCATTGTCTGGGATGATGGGGGTGGGGGTAGCAGTCGGTGTATGCGTGGGGGTGGGGGTGTTGGATGGGGTGAAGGTTGGGGCTACGTAGCTCGTAGATCCCATCCGCAAATGCCTGCGCCAATTGCATCGTTTGCTGCAATCCCGATCAGGTAGCGCGTATTTGCATTCAAGCGTAGGTTGTCTATGCGTGAATAGACAACACTTGAATTGGCATTATTATTGCACGCCACAGGTTGCAGCAACCCTGTGCTGGTTTCAGACCAGATACCGATTATGGTATCGTAGGTACTGCCCTGCGTATTGAGGCTAATCTCTTGCGCTTCGCTTGGCTGGATGAAGTACCAAACGGTATGTGTTTGAGTTCCACCGTCACGGCAGATGAAATTCGGATCGGTGCTCTCGATTGTTGCGCCGCGCACATCTAGCACAATCGGTGGATTCTGCCGGAACTGTTGGGCATCGGCCCGATTATCATTGGATGGTGGTGCAGGCGGCGTGGCCGTATTAGCGAGGGCAGTCGCGGTCTGGATGGCGGCGGCGGTAGCAGTGAGGTCTGCGGCGGCGATGGCGGTTTGGGCGGCGGCGGCGGTCGCCGTTTGGTCTGCGATGG
>JAAUTZ010000195.1 GCA_012031225.1 Chloroflexaceae bacterium | reverse complement strand
TCGATCGATTAGTAGTTGCTTTTCTTATCGGCTCGGGGTTGAGCACTGAAACTGAACGCAGCCGCCGCCATCAGCACGAGCAGGGCTACCAATTCATTTGATAGGTCTAGCAGCATCATTCACCCCCGCTACTTCCAGATAGCCGCCAATGCCGTCAGAGCAACGCGCCCGATACTTTCGGGCAGGAACGCCGCCGCCACCCCTGCGAGCGTAGCCACAAGCCACATGCCGCTACCGTCCGCCGGTATCACCACGCCGCCAAAGATCGCCAGTTCCTTCCCAGCGAATTGCAGCGCAAAGCCGCCCGCCGTTGTGCCAATGTCGAAAGTAAGTACGGTCAGGTAGACAACCCACCAATGACCCACACGAAACAGGTATGCGGTCTTGGTCTCAACTAACGTGATCGCAAGGGGTATGGCCCATGACCCATTGACCCAACGGGGCAAGGGGTATAAATGAGCCAATCGCTGCAAGGCTTGCCATAGCACCGAACCGCCAAACTTCAAACATCAGGTACAGCATAGCCAGCATAGCCGCGCTACCGAGCAGCTTATCTAGCAGCCCGCCGCCAATGATGCGAGGTACACGGGGCTGTACGATAGTCACACTCCGAGCCGATACCGCGTCAACCCCGCCGCTCCGAGCCGCCGCCGCCCGCGCTGGGGCCGCTTCCCGTTCCTCCGCTACTTCCTGATACGTGGGCAGGGGTTGCCCCGCCGTTTGTTTGCGCTTCATTCTGATTGGTTCCTTTTCTGGTAATGCTACAATACAGGGCGGGCTAGGTTCCTTGCCCGCAGCCCCCGCCGGTCTTTCGGTCTAGCGGGGGGCTTCTCTCACTCACTCATAGGTCTAGTATAGCCTATCTTTCCCGTTATTCCAATGTCTGTAATTGCCACTTTACGGACATTGGGCTACTGACTACCGCCCTGCCGTGCTTGCGCCGCATCAGCAGCCCGCTCCGCTTCAACCCGCACCCGCTCCGCGTCTTGCCACGCGGCATACAATAGCTCGGCTTGCACGTCTTTTCCGGCCCACATCGCATCCTGCCACGCTTGGCATAGCTGTGTAGCCCGTTCCATAGCCGCCGCCGCCTGCGCCTCCAATTCTGTGATTGTCATCTCCGTGTTCTCCCTTTTTTATAGTGCCATTTTGCCGCGTCAATCGCTGCTACTGATGTCATCTTGAGCCACCCCTACCGGATTACCCATCCGAACCGGCAACCATCCGAGCCGCTCCGCCGGTGGTACTGCCAGCCCCGTCAGTGCCCGTATCTCATACGCCTTGATACAGCCCGCCAGCAGCAAGCCGCGTTGCGGGGGTTGCGCTTGCCGTGCAAGCCGGTGGGCGGCTTCCAGATCGCCAGTGTTCAGCCCGTTGGCATACTCCGCCCCGCCGTTTGGCATGCTCGCTACCGCCTGCCAGAACTCCGCCGCCAGCTTGCCGGTTGCCGGTTCTGGCAGTAGTTCGGAAGGTGTTACCGTGATTGCCGGTAGCTCGTCATCTTCCGCTTGCTCTGGCGGAAGCCCCGCGCTGACGGGGGCTGCTACCGGCTCCGCGCTGGAAGCCCCCCGCGCTGCCCGCCGCCAATCCTTGCGGGGCCGAGCCGTAACCGCCTGTGCGTCAATTGTCATAGCCTTCCCCCGTTGTTAAATACGACTTGACCGCTTCCGCCGGAATGTACCACGCATTGCCGATTTTGCGCCCCTTGATCTTGCCTTCCCGCATCAACTTCCGTACCAGTTGCACACTGACACCAAGCTGCTCCGCTACTTCCGCCGTTGTGTACAGCGTGATCCCATCGAATACCTTCATTATCGCAGCCCGCCCTTTCGTTGGTTATAGTCCTTTTCTGAAAGCTTCCGCGCTGGCATATTGAACCAGAGTACATCACGCCCGCGCCAGCCCTGCCGGTTCTTTGTCACGACAACGGTTAGCTCGCATCTTTGCGGGGGTAATGGTGTTTCAACCTTCTCCCCCCCCTCCCGCTTAACGTCCATGTCCTTCAATTCCATCTTGAGAACAAGGCTCGCATCAAATTCGATGTCACTGCCTTCCCGCGTCCGCCCTTGATCGTTTAGCTGCGAGCCGATCACCATTGGCAGGTCATGCCGCGTTGCAATCTCTAGCATTGCCCCTGATACGCTTTGCACGTCAAGGTATCGCACGTTGCCCCGCCCCGTGTCGGGCGGCACCTTCTGCATGTAGTCCACAATGCACCCTGTGAGCCTCTGGCGAGCCGCCAGCGCGTCAATCAGCCCTGACAACTGGCTTGGTGTGTAGCTTGTGTCCGTAACAATGAGCCGCCCGTCTTCCAGCCACCCCGCCAGCTTGTCTAACGCCGCGTCAATCGCAGGGATTGGCTCGCCCTGATACGTGCCGATAGTGTAGGCAAGATAGGCGTTCGTGTTGGTAGCCTCGTCAATGACAACGCCCGCCAATACCATCAACAACTTCAAAATCAAGGCGGGCTTCCGCTCTTCGTATGACGAAAATAGGTAGGTTCCTGACGTTGTTTCGAGCCAATGCGCTAGCAGGTTGAGCATTGTTGTCGTCTTGCCCGCCCCCGTAGGAGCCGCCACTATCGTGATGCCGCCCGCCGGTATGCGGTATTGCCCATTCCAGAACACCGGCAGCCCTTCCGGTGTTGCGGCTAGGTCGGCTATCCATTGCCCCGCGTCATAGCGAGATGGCACGTCAGGGGCCTCCCCTGACCGCAACGCCGCCGCCGCCGCCGGAATGTCCGGCAGGCTCAGGCCCGCACCAAAGAACGAAGCCTCGGCACCGACGGGCAGCGGGATCGCCGTCCCGTCGCCGAAGCGAGCTGCCAACGTCCCCTGCAGCGTCAAGCCTGTCGGCAACATGTCGCGCGCCATCACGTTGTACGCCGTCTGTGAGCCTTGGTTCTCCAGCACCGTGACGAACGTGACCGTGTCGCCTCCATCGACTCCCGTCACTCCCGTCGGCATGGCGCCGCTCAAACAGCCTGAGGTATACGGATCGAGCGGGCCGCCGCCGCAGGCGATCGTCCCGGTGAATCATCGCGCTGGTCGCCGCGTTGCCGCCAAGCGCCACCGCTTGCTTGAGCATGACCAGGTTGGGTTCGAGCGTTTTGGAAGCTGTAGGTGGTGTTCTCGGCCGCGACCGCCTGCACAGTGCCGTTGGCCGTCGCTGCAGCCAGGTTGGTGAAGATCAGACCGTCTTCCTGGGGTCGCGCCAACACCGTAAAATCGAACAGCAGATCCACCGTGATCGGCCGCGACGGGTTGGT
>JAAUTZ010000075.1 GCA_012031225.1 Chloroflexaceae bacterium | reverse complement strand
CTCGGAATCCGCAGCGGCTGCTGGCGCAACTGCTCGACGGCGCGTGGGCGGGCCAGCAGGCCACGGGCTGCCCCGCGTGGGCTAGCTGCCCCGCCACCATCAATCCGATTGCGCCCCCACCTGCTACAACAATCGCCATACTTGCTCCTGCACTGCGGCTCATAGCGATATTATAGCATGGGTGGAGGGGGGGGCTGACACAGACAAGCATCAGTTATCTGTGTCAGGGTAAGCTCAAGCGACTATGGCGCAGGATACGGATTGCGCGGGAGTGATTTGGAAACATAGGGAAGGTATGAACGAAACTCTCGTTCTCCGGGCGTTGGTGTGGGTGTAGGCGTAGGCGGTATCACTGTGCGTGGCACAGTCCCTATGTTTGCAGCATTCAAGCGGAACTGGGGCCACGCGCTGGTAGTATTGGGCACGGGTAGCTCCCACACATAGATCTGCCCACGTTGCGGGTTGAAGGGGGCATTCGGAAAGACGGGCGGCAGCGTTCCCGATGCGGCCACTAACTCTAGCCGCCCATCGCCATCGAGATCGCCAATCGCGGGGGTGCCGTCAATCGTATGATCGCCGTAGTATGAAGGCAGTGGGCTAGGAAAGCTATTGGCGGTGAATTGTTCGCCCGTGCTGCCCTTCAAGATCGCCACTTCCCACCCGATAGCGATGAATACATCCTGCAAGCCATCACCGTCATAATCGGCCAACACGGGCGAGTAGAGTGGGGCTGGTAGGGGCCCTTGCAGCGTTTGCGGTTGCACCCGCCACAGGAGCTGCCCCGTTGAAGCATCGAGCGCATAGACAAAGCCATCCATGCCGCCTACCACAACTTCTAGGCGGCCATTGTCAATCAAGTTGCCGACGGCTGGCGAGCCGAAGGTTTGCGCTGGGAGCGGGGTCCGCCAGCGGTAGTTGCTACCCTCATACGGGCCGCCGGTATGGTTCCACGCGCTGATGTACCGCCCAACTGGGCGGTTTTTGGCTTCGCTGTAGAACGTCCCTGTGCCGGCAATGATCTCATAGTTGCCATCGTTGTCGGTATCTACCACCGCCGGTGAGGACTGGAAGATCTCATCTTGATTGACGATCCACTGGATAGAGCCATCGCCATTGAAGACGTACAGATCGCCGCCTTCTTTCGTATACCGCCACGTATCACTTTCGCGGAAGTACCAGCTCTCGTTGTGGGCATCTACCCCAATTACAATATCGTTGATCCCATCATTGTTGATGTCAGCAATCGCGGGCGAGGCCCAAATCGTATCGAGGACAAACTGGGGCCAGCCAAATTCAGTTGCAGCGGGGTTATCACCGGGGCTGACGTAGGGGAACCGATAGAGTGCGTCCACCCCGCGAACATGCACCCGATAGTTACCCGCGTATACAATCTCAGGCACACCATCGCCGGTCACATCCCCAATTGCGGGTGAGGTGATCAGCCCATCAGCATAGCCATTAGGTAGCTCAAATTGCGTGCCTGCGCCGCCCTCATCTGGGCTGACGATGGGCCAGCCGGGCAGGGCCACTCCAGCATTATTCAAGACGACGATGCCACCATTGCTTGGCGCGGTGAGAATATCGCCCACCGTAACGACAATCTCAGGCACGCCATCGCCAGTTAGATCAGCAATGGCGGGTTTGGTGCGAATAGTGGCTGGTTGTTGGTTTGGCTGCAAGCCCTGTGCTACTGCGGCGGCATTGATCGCGGCACTGGCATCATAGATCCACAGAATTTGGCCCAGATAGTTCGCCGCAACGACCTTGCCATCCCGTGTCCCAACGACAATTTCGAGCTTGCCATCACGGGTTAAGTCGGCAAGGTTGATTTTCCCGAACCCGATGACATCGGTTGGGAGTACGAGTGGAAAGCCGGGTTTTTGTGCCACAACATCTTGCAGGTGCGACTCAGAATGTACAACGTTAGGGCGCGGCGACAGCCCCGCGCTCAACCCTAGCAACCCAATGCTGATGAACATTACCATGAGCCATGAAAAGCTACGCATGCTGACTCCATCCTTTGCGACACTTATGCCCGTATCACTATTATTACAGGCTACCTATCTGTAGTATACGGTGTTGCTTGTTAGCGGTCTATCACCCCCTACGGCTAGCATCCTATAGTACCTGAACACATTCATGCCTCAGCGGGCCTGTGGCTGCCACGCCGGGTAGCGTTCGTTGACATCGCTGGAGGTAATCCGCTGCACATTCGTCCCGTCGCTGTTCATTACATAAAGATCAAACACGCGCTGCGTCGTTCTGGTGTTGGTGGCATCGCGGGGGCGATTGGAGACGAAGGCAATCTGGCGACCATCGGGCGACCACGCGGGATGGTCATCATCGCCGGGGTGGTTGGTCAGGCGGCGCAAGCCTGTGCCATTTGCACTGATACGGTAGATTTGGCGGTGGCCGGTGCGATTCGAGCGGAACACCAACTCACTGCCATCGGGCGACCACGAAGGAAAGACGTTGTTGCTGGCACTGCGCGTCAGTTGGCGCAGGTTTGAGCCGTCAATGTTGATCGTGTAGATATTCAGGTTACCATCCCGATCTGACACAAAGGCGATCTGCGTGCCATCGGGCGACCACGCAATGTTGCCATCGTTGCTTGGCGAGTTGGTCACATTCGTCAGATCGCCGCCCTGCGGATTGATCGTATACACATCCCACACGCCATCGCGGTTGCTCTCAAAGCCGATCCGCGTGCCATCCGGCGACCATGTCGGGTGCATATTGCTGCCTTCGCCATTCGTTAGGCGGATCGGATCGCCACCACTGGACGGCATCACAAAAATATCGTAGTTGATCGAATCGCGCCCGGCAAAGGCGATCTGGGTTCCATCTGGCGACCACGCCGGCGTGATCGTATCGAACTCGGCGGTATTGATCAACGTGACCCGCCCGGCTCCCGTCGTATTGATCACAAACAAGTTGGAGAAGCCGCGCACCGCACCAGCCGCAAACGCAATCCGATTGACAACTGTCGGGCGCGGCGAGGGTTGCCACGCAGGGCTAGCTACATTGCTGAGCGTGCCTGCGAGCAGCTGCTGATCGGCTCCGTTGTCACCCATCCGAAACAGTTGCGGGCTGCCGTTGCGATCCGACACAAACGCAATCTGCGTGCCATCGGGCGACCATGTGGGGGCCGTGTCTTGGGTGGGGTTATCCGTCAGGCGGGTGCGTTCCGTGCCATCGGCAGCCATGACATATATATCCAGATCGCCGTATTCATCCGATACAAAGGCGATCCGCTCATTGTTGGGCGACCATGCCGGTTGGCTGTCATTGAAGGGGGTATTGGTCAGATTGACGAGCGGGCTGGTTCCATCCAAGCGGGTCACGTAGATATTCTGCACGCCGTTGTCAAAGCGGGTAAATGCGATCCGTTCTCCATTTGGCGACCACGTTAGGTCAAGCGTATCCTGCATATCACGCCGCACCAGCGTGATGTTGCCCGTTGCTAGCTCGACCGTGTACAGCGCAAGGGGGGCCTCGCTCTGGTCTGCTTCGGTGATTGGATCCGCTAGCGGCGCGAGGAACGCAAGGCGGGTATTGTCAGGACTCCAGATGGCAGCAACAATTGACGTGCGGTGGCGGGTAAGCTGGCGCACCTCGCGCCCTTCGAGATCGCGGGTGTAGAGATTCACCACGCCGTCTGCATCCGAGAGATAGGCGAGGCGCAAGCCATCCGGCGACCAGATCGGCTGGGTTTCGTTGTAGTCGGGGCTAGCGGTTAAGCGGGTGAGTTGGGTATCTTCGGGCCGGATCGTATACAGATCAAACGAGCTGTCGCGGAACGCGCTAAAAGCGATGACCGTTGTGGTGGATACAACCGGCGGCGCACTTGTTGGGCGTGGCGCAGCGGTAGGGGCTGGGCTGGGCGCGTCGGGGGCAGCAGGGGTGGGGGCAAGTGTGGTGCAGCCGAGCAACAGCAGCACAATCACGACGCTGAGGATGACTGGGTGCAGACGGTCCATCGGTGGTATCACTGCTCCTCAGGGTAGCTAGGCGCAAGCTCGCGGGGCCCGAATGGCTGCGCTGCTACGCCATCCAGCTGGTAGCCGAATACGCCGCGCACGGGGAAGGCGGGGGTAATGCCAACTTGGGCGTAGCGGTGCAGCAAGCGTTTGATAAACTCGTGGCGCACAGGAAATTGGCTGTTGAAATCTTGCACACGCAGGATCACGTTGTAGGTTACAGTATAATCTTGCACGCCCGTGTAGCGCACCAATGGGGTGAAATCGGACACACCCCCTGCCACCTGCTGCATCACCTCACGCCCAACATCTATCGTGACCTGCTCGACGTACTCTAGATCGCTTTCGATCCGCACGGCAAAGCCAGTGATGATCATCATCTCCTTTTGTGGCTCGTCGAAGTTGGTCAGAATCACCGACACGATGGTTGCGTTGGGTACGGCAATGATGTTATCGGTGAGCAACTGAATAAATGTGGTGTGCCATTGAATATCGGTCACGTAGCCCTCTTCCCCGCTTGCAAGGCGAATGTAATCACCCGGCTCGATCTTGTTCGTTGCGAGTAGCATAATCCCCGCGAAGAGGTTGGTGAGGGGTTGCTGCAACGCCAGCGTGATGCCCACACTGCTGCCCGCAATCACGCCCAGCAAGGGGTTGATCGGGATGCCCATCACACTCATCGCGGTGACGACCCCAATCGTCAGGATGATCGCCCGCAGGACATTATTCAGGATCGAAGTCGAGGTGACTGTGCCGCTGCCTACCGAGAGATTGACAAAGCCTGTTGCTAGCTGGGCGGCCAAGAGGGTGAAGGTTGCCACTGCCAAAAGCGTGATCAGAATGCCAATGAAGCGCGTTACGCCGGGCGTGGTAAACAGCGTGGTGATTGCGATCCACGCCCCAAACAACATAAACGCGGTAAGGATCTTGCCCTGCAACGCTTCTGCGAGCATCCCACCGATGCGCTGCCCACTGCGCCGATCAAACCAACGTAGCCCGCGCCCGACGATCTGATCAAAGAACCAGCCTGCGATAAGCGTTGCTGCAAACGCCACAAGCGGGATCAGCAGTTCGAGATTGAACCGGAATTGTGCTTCAAGCGATTCGACCACCGTAACGCCTCTGCTCTCGGAATGGATATGCCATCAGTATTGTACCACCTGTGCCTGTGTGGGGCGCAGAGCCTACGGAACCCATTCCACCTGCACTGCCTGCACTTCCGGCAGCAGTGGCTGCGGCGGTGCAGCAGGGGTGGTCAGCACATACGCGGTGCTTGCGCCGCTCACCGCATCGGTTCGTAAGAAGGCGAGCAGGCGTGCATCCGGCGACCAGCTCGGCTGCGTATCGCGGTAATCGCCAGTGCGGGTGAGCGGCTGCGGGTTGGAACCATCGGAGTCGATCTGCCACAGCGTTGTAGTGGGGCTGGCTGCATCGCGCAGCGTGTAGGCGATGCGGCTGCCATCCGGCGACCACGCCGGGCTGGTTGCGCCGGGGGTGGTGACAAGTGGCGTGCTGCGCCCATCGCTGAGGGTGGCGAGCCGGATCGTGGGGCGCGGTGGCTGCTGCATCAAGTCGGCGGCGGTGTAGGCCAGCTGGCGGCTATCCGGCGACCAGCTCGCTCGCTCGCCGGTGCTATCGGGGAAGAGCTGTGGCGCACCGCCGAAGTCGTAGATCCCAAGCGTGCGGCTGATGCCATCGCTGAACGCGAGCCGCCGTCCATCGGGCGACCACGCCGGTGCGCTGCTCACGATCTCGCCGCCCACGATAGGGCCCAGCGACGTGCCGTCTGGTTGGGCCAGCCACACACGCGGCTGCCCTAACACGCCGCCCACGATGGTGCGCCATTCATAGGTCAGCAGATCGCCCCGCGGCGACCACGCGGGCAGGTTCACGGTGACATCGGGCGCATCTACAATCTCGCGCTCTTCGCCCGTACTGAGGTTGACCAGCACCAGTGCTGAACGCTGCTGATCGCGGCGCACGACCACCAGCGCATTGACTCCATCGGGGGCAGCCGCCATACTGAGCATGCCCAGTGGCGTGGTGTAGACGGGCGCGGCATTGCTGCCATCCGCATCGGCATACCAGAGCGTGCCGCTCTCATCGGGGTTGCTGCCCAGAATCAGCAGGCGCGGGGCACGGGTCCGAAAGCCCCATGTGATTGGTTGTTGGTTGGCGCGTCCGGCACTATCGCGCAAGCCCGCCCGAATGGTTACGGTGTAGGTCGTGTTGGATTGGAGCGGCTGATCGGGGCGAAAGGTGAGGATGTTGCCATCCCACGCGAAGCTCCCTGTGGCAGGCGGGTCAAGTTGGAACTGTTGCTCCAGCGAGAGCCGATCTACCGCCCGCGAGAAGGTGATGCGGAGCGGCGCACCAGCGGGCACGGCTTGTCCTTCGGGGCTACGAGCCAGCACACTCATGTCGCGCTGCTGGGGCCCACGCCAGATCAGCACCCCGATGATGCCAAGCAGCAGGACTACAACGGCGAGAATGCGGACATAATATGGCATAAGGTTCCTTTCAGGCCTATCACCTGAATTGTTTGCGCTTTTCATTGTCTCAGGTATTATAATAGGAATGGTGAAGATGACGCTATTTCGTTGCATACTGCTTGTTCCGATCCGAAAGTACAGCACCAATGGAAACACCAACAACGCGCCCTCCGCCTCCTGAGCTAATCCCGTCTCCCGCCGTCTCGGCTGGATCTCCTGCGGCCGCGCTACCTGCGCTCTTCCAACGCCTCACGGGGGCGATCCTGTTTGGCTTGGTTGGCATCATCCTGTGGCTTGCCAGCGACATTGGTGTGCCGCCTGTGCTGGCCCCGTGGACGGGGCGCATGCAGAGCTTTGCAACTGTTTTTCTCGGCATCTTCGTCGAGGCACTACCGTTCCTTTTGGCGGGTGTGCTGATGTCCGCCGTGATCGCCCTGTTTATCACCGAAGAACAGATCAACCGCTTCTCCCCGCGCAATCCGGTGCTTGCCGCCGTGAGTGGTGCGCTGCTTGGCTTGGTTTTTCCCGTGTGCGAGTGTGGCTCAATTCCGGCGGCGCGGCGGCTGCTTACGAAAGGCGTAGCCCTGCCGACGGGGATCGCCTTTGTGTTAGCGGCTCCGGTGATTAACCCGATTGTGATTGTCTCCACCTATGTTGCGTTCGGCAGTTGGGAGATGGTCGTGTGGCGGGTGGGCTTGACGCTCTTGATCGCGGTGCTGGTCGGCTTGGTGATCGGGGTTGCCGTAGCACCAGAGCAGGTGCTGGCCCACGGCGTACTTGCCCCTGCGAGCTGCACCCACCCCGACCATGACCATAGCCACGCGCACGGGCAGCATCACCACCATCACGATCACCACGCGCACCACAGCCACGATCACCACGATCACAGCCACGCATCGGCAAGTGGCGAGAGCAACCTGCGCCGGGTGCTAAACCACGCCAATGTCGAGTTCTTCGAGATGGCCCGCTTCCTGATTGCGGGGGCGATGCTCGCGGCAGCCCTGCAAACGCTGTTTCCGCAGCAGGCGTTGCTGGCACTCGGCGGGGGCATGGTCATCTCGATCTTGGTGATGATGGCTCTAGCGGTAGTGCTGTCGGTCTGCTCAACCGTAGACTCATTCATTGCCCTGTCGTTCGTCAATACCTTCACCCCCGGCGCGATTATGGCGTTCCTCGTGTTTGGGCCAATGATTGACATAAAAAGCACCCTGATGCTGACGACCACCTTCAAGCGGCATATCGTGGCGATTATTGCCCTGCTCACCTTTCTGCTCTCGCTCCTGTCAGGCATCATCATCAATTTCTATTTCAGCTAGGAGGCGCATTCCTGTGACGACGGTTCCTTCCCCGGCCATACCCGCCGCTCGCCCGATCAACTATGCGGTGGTTGCCGAAGTGCTCATTCTCGGCGGCACGGCAACGCTATTCCTGATGAAGTGGGCACGCGGCAACCTTGACTACTACATCCACCCGCGCTACACCATCCTTGTTGTGGTGGGGGCAATCTTCCTGCTTATGATGGCGGGGGTGCGCCTGCGCGGAGTCTTTACCGAGCCACGTAGCAGCACCCGCCTGACGTGGATGCACCTGCTGCTCGCCATGCCGCTGCTGTTTGGGGTGCTGGTTCCTTCGCGCCCGCTTGGGGCCGATACCCTAGCCGGGCGCGGGCTTGATTTGACGGTGCGGGCGGGCATATCACCGCAGCAGGCCAGTAGCCTACCCGCCAATGTAAACGAGTGGAACCTGTTCCACTGGAATACGGGCATTAGCCTGATGGGCACGGTGCTCGATGGTGAAGCAATAGATGTGGAAGGCTTTGTCTATCACGATGAGACGCTCGGTGTAGATGAGTTCTATGTCGCCCGTTTTATGGTAACGTGCTGTGCCGCCGATGGTGTCGCTACTGGCTTGCCGGTGCGTTGGGCAAATGGCAGCAGCCTGCCCCTCGATGGGTGGGTGCGCGTGCAGGGCACGTTGGTAGTCGAGACAGCAGGCGATGAAGGCATGCTCTTTCCGGTGATTGATGCGGCACAGGTTGAGCCGATTGAACAGCCGCGTATCCCCTATTTGTTCCCCTAAGCGAGGAGTCAAACACTATGCCGACAACTCTGCCTGCTACGATGCAAGTGGTTCAACTGACGGAAATTGGTCGCCCGCCCCTTGTGGTGCAGAAGCCGTTGCCCATGCTCGGCGATACAGACGTATTGGTGAAGATAGCGGCGGCTCCGATCAACCCATCTGACCTAATGTTTCTACAGGGGCGGTATGGCTTGCGGAAGCCGCTACCAGTTGCACCCGGCTTCGAGGGCAGCGGCACGATTGTCGCCGTTGGCAAGGCGTGGTGGCTGCGCCCCTATCTAGGGCAGCGGGTAGCGTGTGGCACGCCGGATGATGGCGATGGCACTTGGGCAGAGTATATGCGGACTCCCGCTATGCGCTGCATTCCCTTGCAGCCAAAGGTGAGCCTTGCACAGGGAGCCATGCTGATCGTCAATCCCTTGACGGCGTGGGGCTTGGTGGAGCTGTCCCACACGGGGCGGCATGCGGCCGCGATCCAGACGGCGGCGGCGAGCAGTCTGGGCTTGATGATTGTGCGCCACGCCCGCCGCATGGGGTTGCCCCTGATCAACATTGTGCGCCGCGCCGAGCAGGTGGCGATCCTGCAAGCCGAAGGTGCGACATACATCCTCAACAGTAGCGAGCCAGATTTTATGAACCGCCTTGCCGATCTCAGCCACCAACTTAAGGCAACCATCGCCTTTGATGCGGTGGGGGGCGACTTGACCGGTACGCTGCTCACGGGCATGCCGAACGGCTCGCGGGTGGTGGTGTATGGCGCACTAGCGGGTGATCGGGTCTACGTCAATCCGGCTGAGCTGATCTTCCGTCAACAACAGGTGGAGGGCTTTTGGCTCTCGGATTGGTTCCGGGTGACGAGCCTGCCGCGCCTTTTGCAGATCGGGAGCCAGATCCAATCCACGCTGCATGCCGATTTCCGCAGCACCGTGCAAGCCACCTACCCGTTCTCACGGGTGAATGCCGCACTAGCCCACTACCAACGCCAGATGTCGGCGGGCAAAGTGCTGCTGGTGCCCGATGCGTGAGGCACGGGCGGGCATTGGCGAGCACCGGCTCTGGGCCTTAGTTGGGTGATGGCGGCGGCGGCGGATTGATCGGCTGAAGCGTAAACCGCCCATTGTAGGCATGCTGGGTGGCTACGTGGTAGAGGTTGATGGCTCCTTTGTTGATGTCCTCAAAGAAGAGAAACACCGTTGGGTTGCCATTGAGCAGCATCGAGCCGTGATAGAATTTGCTCTTGCTGATATAGATCATGCGCTCCTGATCAAATCGGATCGCATCGCTCTTGAGGATCGGCTGAACCGAGCGGGCAATGGTTTCGCGGAGGTGCGGATCAGGGCGCAATTCACCTATGCGGATAAATGCCATGTTGGTGCTGAGGTGATCAAAAAAGAAATCGAAGATCTCGGCAAGGTTCTTGGCAGTAGTCAGCTTCAGCTTGAGTGCAGGCAGTTGCTGAAGCGGATCTGGTGTAGCTTTGCTCATCGGTGTCGCTCCTGTGGGCGTTGGTTTGGTGGATGGCTAGTTTTTGGGCGGTGCAGGCGGCGGGCTGATCTGCTTGATGCTGATGCGGGCAAAGAACGTTTGCTGGCCTTTTTGCAGCAGTAGTGCGCCTTTATCTATATCCTCGAAGTAGAAGAAGACCCCCGGATGGTTGTTCAGGTGTACCCCACCGTGATAGAATTGGTATTGCGGCACGCACATCACCCGCCCTTCAGTCAACTCAATCCGATTGGTGCGGAGGATCGCCCTGCCAGTGTGGGTGATGATCTCAAGTAGGTCGCGCCGCTCGGCGGGTTCACCGAAATTCCCTTCCGGATCCTTTTCCACAAAATGGGTGAAGAAGAAATCGAACAGCTTGCTGAAGTCGCTGGCGGTAGCCAATTTAACCTTCAGTTCCGGGATTTTGCTCTTTTTGACAGTCATGGGTCATACCTCCAAAGCTGAGCTGAGTTGGCGTTATTTCAGATTACCAAAATTATACACGTTTTCGCAGAGAGTGGTATACTGCTACGCGAAGCGGGGGTACCTTCCATGCCAATGCTGTACCCCGTGTCCAAGCTGAGGAGATGTTCATGAGTGATGCCCCCCGCCCACGGCGGTTGTTGATGCTTGTACTTGTTGGGCTGCTGCTGGCAAGCTGTAGCCGCCCAAGCCCCCCCGTTACGCCAAACGGTGCCGCTGTTCCTCCCGCGATCACCGGTGAGCAAGTGGCTCCGGCTGCGCCGAACAATGCTCGCCCGCGTTCCGATGGCATTGCGGGGCGGCTGCTCTTTGCCCACAATGGCACGGTCTGGCTGTGGCAGGGCGATGAGCCGCGCCCACTGATCGCCACCGGCAATGCGTGGCAGCCGGCATGGTCGCCCGATGGTGAGCGCATCGCCTACGTTGCGCGGGGCCAGAGTTACAGCGATCTTGTGCTTGCCAATGCGAATGGGCAGACGGTAGCCGAAGTTACGGCGAACAGTTCTGATTACCCGCTCCAAAGCAACGAGCGCATCTACGATACGATGTGGGCGTTCTATCCAGTCTGGTCGCCAGATGGACGGACCCTCTACGCTCTGTCGCAGCCGGGCAAGCCGTATGGTGCGCCTGCCACTGATTACCCATTAACCCTGTTTGCGTGGGATCTCACGCCAAGCGGCGGCGGGGTAACGCAGCTGCTGAGTGATGCCTACGCCAATCTGGGGCGGTTTGCGCTGCACCCGAATGGCAACGAGCTGATCTTTACGCGCACGACGCTGCGGGTAGATGGCGATCAACGCTTGCACCGCCTTGATCTGGCGACCGAGACGGTGGAGCCATACCCCGGCACGCCCTATCGCAGCTATGATCCGGCCTTTTCGCCCGATGGCCGCTGGCTGGTCTACACTGCCCGCCAAGAGAACCAGACCGATCTGTGGGTGCTGCCGGGCAATGCGCCGAGTGGTACGACCCCCGTGCCGCAACGCCTAACGACGCTGGGTACAGCGCGTGCGCCCGTGTTCGCGCCGGATGGTAGCAAGCTCGCATTTCTGGCAGTGCCGCCTGATGCACCGCGCTTTGAGCTGTGGATCGTGGATCTGAGTGTCTCTGAGACGGGGGCCTTGCAAGCGGGCCCGCCGCGCCAAATGACGGCGAAGATGGGCATTGATCCCGACTCCGGCTTGACGTGGAGCGAGTAAGCCTGTGCTAGGCGAACACCTCGGCCACACGGCAGACCAAGCCGGGCAGCAGGGGCGAGGTGAGGGTGCTGGCAGTAGTGGCGGTTAGGGCCAGCGTGAGCGGGCCCACGTCGGTATGGCGGTAGACTTCAATCGTCTGGGCGAAGCGATCCACAATCCAATACTCCTGCACGCCAGCGCGGGCATACACCTCGCGCTTGGCTTCACGGTCACGCTGGCTGCTCTCGGCTCCACTGGATAACACCTCAATCACCAGATCGGGTGCGCCGTGCAGCTTGCCGTCGCTGTGCAGCACAGCGGCGACACGGGCCGCACTGATCCAGACTACATCGGGGCTGAGCGCGGTATCCTCAGCCAGCACCACCCCGATCTCGAAAAATGCCCGCCCAGCACCGCTCTGCTTGCTCCACAGCCACAACAAGCCATACACTTCGCCAGCCACACCCTGATGTGCCCAGTGCGGTTTGCGGGTCATCGTCAGCACTCCTTCGAGCAGTTCCACGTCGGTATCATCGGGCACACTGAGCAGAGCCACCTCGGCCACCGTCCAGTGGCGGTGGGCAAGGGCAGTCACGTCTGGGGCGAGCGTGGGTGGGCTGGGCATGGGGCGGCCTCCTTTAGCTGAGAAACACCTCGGCCACACGGCAGACCAAGCCGGGCAGCAGGGGCGAGGTGAGGGTGCTGGCAGTAGTGGCGGTTAGGGCCAGCGTGAGCGGGCCCACGTCGGTATGGCGGTAGACTTCAATCGTCTGGGTGAAGCGATCCACGATCCAATACTCCTGCACGCCAGCGCGGGCATACACCTCGCGCTTGGCTTCACGGTCACGCTGGCTGCTCTCGGCTCCACCGGATAACACCTCAATCACCAGATCGGGTGCGCCGTGCAGCTTGCCGTCGCTGTGCAGCACAGCGGCGACACGGGCCGCACTGATCCAGACTACATTGGGGATCAGTGCGGTGTTCGGGTCAAAGATTACGCCCGGCTCTGGGATCGCCGTGCCGTGTCCGCCCCCTTGCCGAATCCAGCTTTGCAGGAGCCACGTCAAATACCCTACGATTTGTTGGTGGCTCCAGTGGGGACGGGTTGCCATCGTCAGCACTCCTTCGAGCAGTTCCACGTCGGTATCATCGGGCACATTGAGCAGAGCCACCTCGGCCACCGTCCAGTGGCGGTGGGCAAGGGCAGTCACGTCTGGGGCGAGCGTGGGTGGGCTGGGCATGGGGCGGCCTCCTTTGCGGCAGTTATTTAGGGATGAGGGTGAACGATGCGGCGGCTTCGAGGCGGCTGCGATCACCACGTACAACATAGCTGTATTCGCCCGGCGGTAGCCCGGTCGTATCCAGATCGAGCCACAGATTGCCCTCTGGGGTGACAAGCATGCGGCGGTTCTGGGGCATTTGCTGCTGCGTGCCATCGGGCTTGGTCAGCGTAATCCAGACGCGCTCATCCGGCAGCAGCCGATCTGTGAAGAAGCCAATCGGCGTGCCAACGGGGGCAACCTGCGGCTCAACCGCCATCCAGACATAGGGCGTGGAGACGTTCTGTTCCTGTACGATGACGGGGGTCGAGTTGGTGCGGATATTTAGCCCATAGTTGCCGTGCCGATCTTCCCACGTATACCTGCCCCACATTGGCAGGATCGTCCCTATCGGCAGGTCTTCATTGAGCTGCATGTACAGCACGGCAAAGCGGGCGGTGCGAGACCCAACGGAGCCGAAGAAAACCTCAATCTGGCTGGCATCAATGGCGGCGATATAATCTTGGACGGGATCATCGAAGGCTGCATCTATCAGCGTCATCGTGTTAGGGTCGTAAGCGAGGAAGACCCGCGCATAGTGCATAATCCCAGAGCTGGAATAGTTTTCGGCGCGGAGCTTGTAGGCGAGGATTGTGCCTGCCGCAACATAGAGATTGGGGTTGGCTTCGAGGGTCACGCCCACCCGTGCCTCACGCGGGCGCGGCTGGGGTTGGCTCTGGGCGGCGGCGGGGTGCAGCGGCACGCTGCCGAGCAGGACAAGCAACAGCACCGCGATCAGGCTTAGGCGGCGCAGGGCGGTGGGCCAGCAACGAGTAGTGATGTTTTGGTTGTGCATGGATTTATCCTTGTTATCCTGTTGTTGATAGGAATGCGGTAAAACAGCCGATGGATTGCGTGTTCGCAGATAGAACGCAACCTATGCCGATAATTGCCACACGGTCAGATTACCGCCGTAGGCATTACTCTCATTATAGCAAGTGCGGGCAGGCATGGGCAAGGTTCAGAGCCGCCGCCGGCCCGGTACTCACGGCGCACGCGGCGCATCGGGTAGCAGGCGTGGCGTTGGTTCGGGCACATCACACGCCGCTTCGCGGATCAGGATGCGCCGTTCGCGGGTTTTGATCTCCAGCAGGTACGTATCGGGGCGTTCCGGCCCTATCGTGATCAGAATGCGGTAGCGTCCGTTGCCATCGCTGCGCCCGCCGCCAATTGCCCGCCCATTCATAAAGATCATCAGATCGGTGTTGGCTGGTGCGCCACGCCCAGCAACTTCAACCGTTGTGCCCGGAATGCAGGTGAAGAACTGCTCCTCTGGCTCTGGGGTTGCGGTAACTGCTTCAGCCGTTGCAATGAGGGCTTGCTCAGTGGCTTGCTGTTCTTCGCGGATGGCAGCTTCGGTGGCGGCAATGCTGGTGCGCTCAAAGATAACCCCGCCGCCAGCCCCCCCGCCGCCATTGTTGGGTAAGGGAGTATTCGTGTTGGTGGGGGTGAAGGTGGCTGTGGCTGAGGGCGAAGCCGTGATCGAGGGGGTCAGGTAGGGGTAGGGATAGGGCGTTGGGCTGGGATACGTTGTTGCTTGTTGCAACACCTGATTGGCCGCAGATTGATTGAACTGGTCTGGTTGGGGCGGTGCGGATGGAGCGTTACGCGGCACGATTGCCACTGGCTGCGTTGGCAGTTGTGCCGGGTTGACCCGGCTAGCGGCTGGCTGCTGAGGTGCAAACAGCACCGTAATCAGCACAGCAAGGCTCACCACCACCACACTGAGCGGCAACACGATATTGATCGTAGTCGTGCAGCCGCGTTGCCGCTGCGGATTGTGGGGGGCGTTAGGGTGTGGCATTGCCCAAGCTCTCGCGGAACTGGCTCAGCGGCAAGGCTCCAATCAGGCGTTCAGGATCGCCGCGCCCCTGAATATCGAATACAGGACGGGCCCGCACACCTGCGGCGGTGGCGGCAGCAAAATCTGCTTCAACTGCGGCGCGGTGGGTTTGGTTGTCGAGGCACGCCGCGAATGCCGCCTGATCCAACCCCTGCCCAGCTGCGAGCTGGGCGAGGAACTCACGCACGCGCCCGCCACTGCTAAACAGCCCAATCTGATTGGCATACAGAGCCGCTCGTAGCTCCCAGAAACGTTGCTGCTCGGCGGCACACTCAACCGCCTCGGCCGTGAGCAAGGAGCTTTCGCCAAGCTGTGCGAGGTGGCGATACACGAGCTTGACCGTGCCCGGCTGCACAAACTCTGTCAGCAGGGTTGGCTCTAGCTCGGTGACGTGATACGCACACGCCCCACACAGGAAATCGGAGTACATCACCAGTGTGACGGGCGCGTCTGGCGCACCGAGTACGTGGTAGCCTTCGCTGGTGACACTCTGCGGCAAGCTGGCATATAGCCCATCGGCATCGGGCGGTGCGTTCAGCGTCGGCTGCTGTGGGGCGGCTGTCGTGGGGGTATCGGCAGGTGCAGGCGGCGTAGCCCCACAGCCCACCAACAGCACGGCGATCAGCCAGAGGAACCAGATCGTTGCGCGATTTGATGTTGTAAACATAGGTAGTTTGCCCTCTCTGCAATGGCACTCTTGTTCCGCATAGCACGGATTCGTTGCGGCGGTGCGGGTAGGGATCTGGATCACGCACGCGCTCCACCTCATTATACCCGCAATGCCAATCCCTACAGACACAACGCCCACACGGGCGCAATCGTTCCCTGTTTAATCCACCGCTATTTTGCCATCCAAACTGATCAAATCTGCGTTAAAATAAAAACAGGAATGCAAACGTCAACAAAGGGGATGAGCGGTGAATACAACACAGCAACAAATCACAACGCTACAGGCCGAGCTGGCCGCCGCCAAACAACAGATCGCCGATCTGGAGATGATCAATGATCTGTATGTCAAAGCCATTGATAGCAGCAACATCGGCTTATGGGATTGGGACATCGTCACGCATGAGGTCTACTTCAGCGATGTGTACAAAACCATGCTCGGCTACCAGCCAGAAGAGCTAGCGAATTCGTTTGAGACGTGGCGTATGCTGATCCACCCCGATGATCTGGAACTAGTAACGGCACAGTTCCAAGCCTACCTCGCCGCCGAGATTCCTGTTTACGAAATTGAACATCGCCTCAAAGCCAAAGATGGCAGCTGGCGGTGGATCATTGCGCGGGCCGAGATTACTGACCGTGCAGCTGATGGCAAGCCGACGCGCATGTCTGGCACACACACCGATAACACCACCCAACACCTTGCCCAAGATCAACTGCGCCGCCTTAATACCGACCTTGAGAGCCTCAACCTTGAACGCTCGCTCGCCTTGCAGCGCAGCACCAACCTGCTTCAGATGATGCTTACGCATATGCCGATCCTGATCTATGAACTCGATCAGGATGGGACGATTCTGTTTGCGGATGGGCGGGCCCTACACACAATGGGGGTGAATCCCACTGAAGTCACTGGGCGGTCCATCTTAGACCTTTTGGGCGACGAAAACACCATCACCTACGAGCATCACGTAGCCGCTTTGCAAGGCAACGAGCAACATTTTATGACCCAGCTCGGCGCAGTTACGATGGAGACGTGGCTAACCCCTGTGCGCGATGATTTTGATGTGGTGCGGCGGGTGATTGGCGTGGCGATTGATGTCAGCGAGCGGGCCAAAGCGGAAGAGGAACATCTGCTGCTAACGGAACAGATCATCCAGATGCAGCGGGCCGCGATCCGCGAGCTATCTACGCCGCTGATCCCGATTGTTGCGGGGGTCGTGATTATGCCGCTGATTGGTGCGATTGATACGAGGCGGGCGACAGCGGTGCTTGAGACGCTGCTGGAAGGGGTGGCCCAACACAATGCCCACGCCGCGATCCTTGATATTACGGGCGTGCAAACGGTAGATACGCAGGTGGCCAATGCCCTGATCCAAGCCGCCCAAGCCGTGCGCTTGTTGGGGGCACAGGTGATCCTCACCGGCATTCAGCCCCAAATCGCACACACCTTAGTGACACTGGGGGTCAACTTGGGCGGCATCATCACCCGCAGCACCTTGCAAGAGGGCATTGCCTACGCCGTCCGTATGCGCCGCGATCAGGCTAGCGCGGCTTAAGCCGAACTCGCGCCGCATGCTATACTAGCTGGGTGAGTAATCCCGATTAGCACCAGAGGAGGGGCAATGCTGCAAGCACACGCCGATGAACTGATCTTTAACGGCCTTGATGCGACGACGGGTGGCTATCTCACCCAGACGACCCGTACCGAACTGATCCACGCGGCGCAGGCGGCGATGGGGGCGGTCAGTGTTGAGCAGCAGAGCGCACTGCGCTTCCGCGATAGCCAAAAGGACTCCGCCGCAATTGATGCCGATCAGCGCGATCTGACCCAGACGGGCTGGGGCGTGCTGTTCCCGCGCAATGGCGATCCGCGCATCCGCACCGCGCTTGCGCCTCTGCTCGATCTACGCCGCGCCCAAGCTGGCTCACGCTACCGCGAATTGAGCGGCAACGACGGCTACCGGGCTGGCGAGAGTGCGCGTGATTTTAACCACCGCCACGATGCCCCCGTAACCGGTCCGGTTGATGCAGATCGCCTGCCCTACTACATCCTGATTGTGGCTAGCCCCGAAGAGATCCCGTTTGATTTCCAATATGCGCTGGATGTGCGCTATGCTGTTGGCCGGCTGCACTTCGCCACACTCGAAGCCTACACCCACTACGCGCAGAGTGTCGTGCAGGCCGAGCAGGAGTTGCCGGCACTGCCGCGCCGGATCACCCTGTTTGGGGTCCACAACTGCGATGATCGGGCAACGGAAGCGAGTGCTACCAAGCTGATCGGGCCGCTTGCCCACACCCACCTGCCCAACCTGATGACGGCGGAGGTGCAACGCGCCACCGCTGCCCAAGCGCGGGCGCGGAGGAGTGGGCGTGAGCATGAAGTGGAAGCCGCCGCCGCCCAGATCGCCGCCGCACAGGAGTGGCAGATGACCGCCCTGCTTGCCGAGCAGACCTACAAAGCCCAGCTGGCGAGGTGCTCGGCGGCAATGCTACCCCCGCGCTGCTGTTCACCGCCAGCCATGGGCTAGGCTTCCCCAATGGCCACCCGCGCCAGATCAGCGATCAGGGTGGGCTGGTCTGCCAAGATTGGGAAGGCCCCGCCGCCCGCCTGCCGCAAGGCACAGACACGATGCCGCGTGATTGGTATTTCAGTGCGGCTGATCTGCCGCCCACCGCCGATGTTAACCTGCTTGGTAGCATGGCCTTCTTCTTTGCCTGCTACGGCGGGGGCACGCCGCTCTACGATGAGTTTGCGCGGGCCCGCCACGTCAAAGAGATTGCGCCGCAGCCGTTCCTTGCCCACCTGCCGCAAGCCATGCTCAGCCATCCGGCGGGCGGTGCGCTGGCGGTAGTGGCGCATGTGGAGCGGGCGTGGGGCTACTCGTTTATGTATGAGCGTGTGCCCCAACTGAATACCTTTGAGGTTGCCCTGAAGAAGCTCATGCTCGAAGGCTACCCCATCGGCTACTGCCTCGATTGGTTCAATCTGCGCTATGCCGAGACGGCCACCGAATTGACCCACGCCCTTGAGCAACGCTTCAAATTCGAGGACACCAGTGCCACCCGCGAGGAAGAGATTGCCCGCCTGTGGACCACGCACAACGATGCGCGTAGCTACGTGGTGTTGGGTGATCCGGCGGTGCGCCTGAAGGTGGCTGGGAGTGGCACCCAGCCGCGCCCGCGCTACACCCGTGCGGCCTACACCATCCCAGAGACGGGTACGCCCATGCCCGCCCAATCTGCGCCGGTGCTCGTGCCGCTTGCCCCGCCGCCTGCCGCACCCGTCCCGCCCGCCGCAC
>JAAUTZ010000194.1 GCA_012031225.1 Chloroflexaceae bacterium | reverse complement strand
GCTATCCGTGCCGTCATCAATTTGCACCCACGCCCATGCCCCGTTGATCGGAAACAGCCGCGCCCGCACCAACACTTGTGTACTTGTGGTTAGTCCGGTGAGCGACTTGGCACAGTACGCCGATGCAGTGCCCGTGTCGTTTCGGATATTCGCAAAGTCGTTGTTGTTTGACCAAACCGCGGAGCCGGGCGTAATGTACGGCGACCCCGCCAACGCATAGCCCGCCGGGGGCGCGGTGTCGCCGCGAAAGTGCGTAACCAGCGTGCCTGTCGTAGCGCACGCTCGGTCTTCAAGCGACATGGATGTTGCTTCAGGTCTTACCTCGCCAACAAGGAATTGCCCCGCCTGCATTGTTTGCGTCGCCGTGAACGTGTTGAGCGCATTGGTTTGCGCTACTGTAGCCGGAAGCCGTGCTACCGCGAGCGTGCCGCTCGTGATGTCGCCCGCCGCGTGAGTGTGTGCCGTAGGGGGGCGAGCATCACTTAGTCGGCTATCCGTTGTGGCAACCGCCCCTAGCGATGTGAGTGCCGCGCCCGCCGTGCCCGCGCCCGTGCCGCCCCGCGCTACCGCGAGTATGCCGCTCGTGATCTTTGCTGCGTCAAGGTTGGGCACATCGCCCGCCGCCAATGCGCGAAACGAGGGTGTGCCAACACTTGCCGCAGGGGCTGCAAATACCGTTGCCGCCGCTTGGTTTGCCAATGCTCCTGTGAGTGTGCCGCTAGACGTGACGGGCGAGCCAGTCACCGTGAACAGCGACGCGGGCAACTCCAGTCCAACACTGGTGACGCTGCCGCTTGGCGGCGTGCTTGCATCGCTAATGACGAACTCTTGCCCCGCGCTGTTTTTGATATAGACGCGGTTGTCGTCCTTCACATACAACACAACCGTGCCATCAGGCGGCGTAGGCGGCGTATCCTGATGCCGCACTTCAATCCGTCCGAGCTTTACTAATCCTTCTCCACTCATAGCAATTCGCCTTCTTTTGCACTTGCTTGTATAGCCATTGGTGCGCTCAAAAACAGCGCGTTGCCCTGAATGCCCAACACCCGCGCAGGGGCATCGGCTAAACAAAACGCCACCGCGCCTTGGCCGTCGGTGACGTTGATTTCTGGAAGCACCTCTGCTTCTTTATCAATGCGCTGCACGCGCTTGACCGCCTCTGTGTACCCCGACTGATCGGGCAGCGCAACGTACATTGAAGCCGCAAGCAGGGGGTCTTCGATGCGGGCGGCGTAGGTTTCATACAGGGCAAAGGCTGCGCGAGCAATAAGGTCACGGGCAGCGCCGGGGATGGTGTTGATGATCGTTGGCAGGTTGTTGAACACCGAAAGGCTCATAGCTCACCTGCCAAAAGTCGCGCATCGTACTCAGCGCGAATGTCCTTTGTTGCGCCTGCGTATCGCCACACGAACGCATTGCCGATGTGGATCAGCCATGTGAATGCGTCAACGTCAACGCCGCTTAGCGTTCGGGCGGGAACGGCACTGGATGAGTAGCGAAACACAATATCCGTGCCAATGAATTCGTATTCGGCAACGTGTTCAAGGTTGATGACAACGTTCCCAAAGCGCAACAGAGCAACATCATCCTGCATTGCGTTCTCCTCAGGGCAAAGAAAATGCCCCGCCTGACCGTATAGGGTCAAGCGGGGCTACGATGTAGCGCGGCTCGTGTTCTGCTTGCATTATATCACAGAAACACCATAATGCCATCAACAATGAGCGTGCCATCAACGGTGTACGGGCTAGGGGCAACAAGCCCGTGATTGGCGGGAATGCTTAGGGTTGTGTCCGTTTCCACGATAAGCGGCACGATCCCAAAGCCGCCCCCAAGCACACCTGCGATGACATCGCCTGATATGCGGTAGTTGCTCGGCGGGCGGGCGATCACAAAGAGATCACTAGGCTGCACGCTGGTGGCGGCGGGCAACTCTGTGATGCGCTTGCTCACAGCCGCACAAATCCCGCGCTCGCATGAATGAAGCCTTCGCCTGAGCGAAGCCAGTACCATTGCCCGTTGTTGTCTATCACTTCGCCATCAACACACGCCGCCATCTCTAGATGCGCCCCCACCGGATACGAGCGTACAACGCGACCCCGTCGGCTTGGCTCGGTACGCACGGTGCAGGGGTAGCGATTGCGAAACCACCCGTTACACGGTTTTGCCTCACCGGCTTTGTACGCCGCAAGGTGGGTACCGATGACATCGCCCGGACACAGTGTGTTTGCGCTCCAATCACGATGCCCAAAGACCGCGTTGCGAGGAAGATTGTACCACGCGAGCAACACATCAGTGATGTACGCCGCGTTGAGGAGCATTGCGTCTGGTACAGCTTGCCCGCCGCCAATCGGGAACACAATCGCTGCACTGTACGTGTTGGCTTCGTAATTGCCTGCGTGCCAAAGCTGAGCATCGGTGTCACGAGCAAGGTACACGGCATCAGTTCCTACGATGTAGTTGTAGCAGAAGCCGTCTGCACCATTAGCCGTCCCAGACCATCCGGAGCGTGTCTGCCAGTCAAGCGCACTGCGTGCCCATCGCATGAGACCTTCGCCATACGCCATGTACTCAGGCAATGCCGGCCCGTTGTAATGCCACGTAATGTAGCGCGTTTCAGGGCGATAGCCGATAGTTGCACCGCCCCAGCGCGGGTTGAGCGGTAACTGCGAGCGGATGTCAATGATGCTGCTCATACGACAATCCTCACGTCACCTGTTGCCGTTTTGTACAGCGTGCCCACCGCAAGCCCGCCGCTAACCGCCGCCGCATTGTCCGCATACGTTGGCAGGGTGTGTGCCATTGCGATCAGGGTTTCAATGCTCATTCGATAGTTCGTGCCTGCACTGGCATCGGCTATGGCAAATTGCATGGCATTTGTCGCATCGGCTATGGCAATGCTTGGCAGGTCTGAAATGCGCTTGTCGTGTTGCACGGTGCCTACTCCTCTCGCAAGATGAATGTGTCATTTTCAAGTAGCAATGGTTGCCAATTTTCTTGCAATAGTATCCCGCCTGTGACTGGTGCGCCGTCAAAGATTACGCCGATGTCATAGCTCACCTGAAAAAATTCAAGCCGCACGATTTGAATTGTGGGGTTTGTCACAGGACGCTCTAGCCCTACCATGAAAAACCGCGCCCCATCCGAGACCCGCCGCAATAGGTATGTGCCAGCAATTTCATAATCGGCCAATCCCTTGTTGGCATAAATGTAGTTTGGCGAAATGGGAATGCTTATCGGGCAGACCATTTCCCAAAACGCGGTGCTGACATTGCTAATGGCATCCACAGCACTGGTGCTGACCCCGCTCG
>JAAUTZ010000193.1 GCA_012031225.1 Chloroflexaceae bacterium | reverse complement strand
TGACCCCTGACCCCGATCATATGCTATACTGTCACACAATACGCCTTCCGCTTTGTGATGGAGCCTACCCAATGAGCACAACCGCCACAATCCGCACGCGCAAGAAAACCCGCGATACCGCTATCGCCGCCTACTATGCCCGCCTTGCCGAGCTAGCCGCCAGCGGGGCCACCAAAGAAACCACCCTGCGGAGTGCCTTTGAAGCCCTGCTTACCACGCTTGGCCGTGAGCACAGCGATGGCCCGTGGACGTTTCAGGCTGAGTATGGGGTGGGCAACCGCCGCCGCATTGACGGGGCCTTGATTGACTCCTTCAAGATGCCGCGTGGCTTCTGGGAAGCCAAAGATCAGGCCGACAACCTCGAAGCCGAGATTGTCCGCAAGACGGAATTGGGCTACCCGCTCCGCAATACCATCTTTGAGGATACCCGCACCGCCATCCTCTACCAGAATGGCGCACGCTTGGGCCGCTATGATCTGACTGACCGCACCCAGCTCGCAGCCCTGCTCGAGACCTTCTTTGCCCACACCGATCAGCAGATCGAGAGCTTTGAAAAGGCCGTCAAAGAGTTTCAGGAGCGCGTGCCCGAACTCGCCGCCGGCTTGGAACAGCTGATCGAGCAGGAGCGCACCGAACCTCGCAGCGCATTCGAGGCCGCCTTCCAGTCCTTCCTCCAGCTCTGCCAGCAGGCCATCAATCCCAACATCAGCGCGGATGCCATTGAGAAGATGCTCGTGCAGCACCTGCTCACCGAGCGGCTCTTTCGCACCGTCTTTAAACGCTCTGACTTCACCCGCCAAAATGCGATTGCCAACCAGATCGAGCATGTCATCACCCAGCTCACCCAGCGCGTGGGCGGGCGCGATGCCTACCTCCGCAAGCTCGACCCGTTCTATGAAGCGATTGAAGCAGCGGCCACCACTATCACCGATCCGCAGACCAAGCAGGATTTCCTCAATACCGTGTACGAACGCTTCTTTCAGGGCTACTCCCGCGAGCAAGCCGATACGCACGGCATCGTCTATACCCCGCAGGCCCTCGTGCGCTTTATGTGGGCCAGTGTTGCGGTGGTGCTGCGCGAGCAGTTCCAGCAGACGCTGGCCACGCCGGGCGTGAAGATCCTTGATCCGTGTACGGGTACGGGCAACTTCATCGTGAGCCTGCTGGAACACCTGCACGCCACCGACCCAGCCACGCTCAAGGCGAAATACACCGACGATCTGTTTGCGAATGAGGTGATGCTGCTGCCCTACTACATCGCATCCCAGAATATCGAGCAGACCTACCGCGAACTGACCAACGCCTATCAGCCCTTCACGGGGCTGTGTTTTGTGGATACGCTCGATCTGTATGAGGGCCGCCAGCAGCAGTTGGGGCTGTTTGCCGAAGCGAACACCGCCCGCATCCAACGCGAAACCGCCGCCGAGCTGACCGTGATTATTGGCAACCCGCCCTACAATGTGGGCCAGCTGAATGAGAACGACAACAACAAGAACCGCACCTATCCGGTGGTAGACCAGCGCATCCGTGAGACCTATGCACAGGCTTCGCGGGCCACCAATAAAAACGTGCTGAGTGATATGTATGTGAAGTTCTTTCGCTGGGCAACCGACCGGCTGCGCGGCACGGATGGCATCATCTGCTTTGTGAGCAACAACAGCTTTGTAGATGGGGTTGCCTTCGATGGCATGCGCCGCTATTTGGCGCAGGAGTTCACCACGATCTACCACCTTGACCTCGGCGGCAACTCACGCCGGGCGAGTGATGGCAGTGCCAATGTGTTTGGCATTCGGGTCGGGGTGGGGATCACGCTTGCGGTGCGTCGCCGCGCTTCTGATAGCACGCCCCAACCACCGGCCCAAATATGCTACGCCCGTATTTCCGATGAGCTAGGAGTTCATCAGAAGCTCGATTGGCTCATCAAGACCGGCAGCATTGCGAATGTACTGTGGCAGACAATCACCCCCGATGCACGCCACACATGGCGCACTGAGGGGCTAGCAGCCGACTTCGAGAGCTTCCTGCCGCTCGGTAGCAAAGCGGCCAAAGCGGGGGCATTTGCCGAGGCACAGGCGATCTTTGGGCTGTATAGTTTAGGGGTGAGTACAAACCGTGATACGTGGGTCTACAACTATCAGCCCGTCGTGCTACGCCGCACTATCGAGCGGATGATCGAGACCTACAACAGCGAGGTAGACCGCTGGAAACGGCGGGCCGACCAAGCCGCACGGGTGGATGATTTTGTGCCGTATGATGACACGCGCATCAAGTGGAGCGAAAGTTTGAAGGCCCGTCTGCAACGGATACATTACATTGAGTTTAATGCAGCGCATATCCGTACATCACTCTACCGTCCATTTTGTCGCCAATATCTCTACTTTGATCGCGCCCTAAATGAACGGGTCTACCAATTCCCTTCCATCTTCCCCACCCCCGCCAGCGAAGCCGAGAACGTGGTGATCTGTGTGGCGGGGATTGGTGATCGCAAAGGGTTTGGTTGTCTCGTATCCAACTGCATTCCCAATCTCGATCTGTCGTTTGAGAAGACGCAGTGCTTCCCGTACTACGTGTACGCGGAGGACGGGAGCGGGCGGCGCGAGAACATCACGGCGTGGGCGGTGGCCCAGTTTGGGGCGCACTACGGGCGCGACGTGGGGCGGTGGGAGATCTTCGACTACGTGTATGCGCTGCTGCACCACCCCACCTATCGCACGCGCTACGCGGCCAACCTGAAGCGCGACTTGCCGCACATCCCCTTGCTGGGCGATAGTGGCACACTGGCGCGGCTGGCGGCTGCGGGGCGGCGGCTGCGCGAGCTGCACCTGACGTATGAGCAGGCCGCGGTCTACCCGTTGCGGCGCGAGTATCACCGGGCCGTGCCCTATACGCCGGAGATGCAGCAGCTGCGCCTGAGCAAGGACAAGCAGAGCTTGGGCTACAATGCCAGCCTGACGCTGCACGACATCCCGCCGCAGTGCTACGAATATCGGCTGGGCGGGCGCAGTGCGCTGGAGTGGGTCGTAGATCAATACCGCGTGAAGACGGATGCACGCAGCGGGATCACGAATGACCCGAACCGCTACGATGACCCAGAGTACATCCTGAACCTGATTGGGCGCGTGATAACGGTGAGCCTCGCCACAGTGCAGCTCGTCGCGGAGATTGCCGCGGTAGAGCTGGCGTGAGGTGGGGGAGGGGGACAGGTGTCAGGTGGCGGGTGTCAGGTGCTAGGTGTCAGGTGTCAGGCTTCAGGGAAGGCAGACCACGAAGAACACGAAGGGGGGTAGGTGGCGGGTGATAGGTGATAGG
>JAAUTZ010000192.1 GCA_012031225.1 Chloroflexaceae bacterium | reverse complement strand
TTGGCCGAGCCGGTGTGCTCGACCGATAGCGGAAGATGAGGATGCTCCCACCTTTCCCGTGCCCAGTGCGCTTGCCGAGCCGGATGTGCCGGAGATCATCGAGGGCGCACTGAGCCTGCGCCCAGATGTTGATCTGGCACAGGTCCAACAGCCGCTCACTGCCGCGAATATTGGGCAAGCCGAGCAGTTGGGCTTGCTGCGCCTGAACCAGATCAGCACAGCATATGCGATTGCCTATGCTCCCGATGGCAGCGAATTTGCGATTGCTGGGGCGAATGGCATTGTGCAACGCTGGGCAGTTGGAGCGCAGGGCGTGATTCCCCAAGAGCCATTCTTTGGCAGCTTTGCAATCCTCACCACCCTTGCCTACAGCCCCTCTGGGCAGGTGCTGGCGGCGGCGGATGAAGAAGGCGAGGTGTATCTGTGGGATGTAGCGAGTGGCTCATTGCGAAGCAGCATGTACAGCGACCTCTTGGGGGTATTTGCGCTAATCTTCACCGCCACTGAGGATCAGGTGTTGGTGGGGGGCAATGGTGGGCTACATCGGCTACGCTTGGATGATCCTGTGGTGCTCCAACGCTACACGCACGATACAGGCGCAATGGTACTGGGGCTTGCGCTTACACCGGACCAGACGTTGCTCGCGGGGGGCTTATCAGATAACACGATTGGGCTATGGGATGCTGCGAGTGGTGAACAGATCCGAATCCTCAATGGGCACGAGGATTGGGTGCGGGCGGTGGCATTTAGCCCCGATGGGCAGCTGCTCGCCTCTGTCTCCGATGATACGACGGTGCGCCTGTGGGATGTCGCCAGTGGGCAGGAAGTGCAGGTGCTGCGCGCGCACGATGACTGGGTGCGAGCAGTGGCCTTTAGCCCCGATGGGCAACTGCTGGCATCTGGCGGGGATGATACAGTAGTCAATCTGTGGCGTGTGCAGGATGGCACCCTGCTTACGCAGCTTGCCCAAGATGAAACCGGCTTCTCGGCAGATTGGGTGTACGGGGTGGCGTTTGCCCCGGATGGACAAGCGTTGGTCGCCGTCACAAGTAGCGGTGGTGTGCGCCAGTGGCAGCTCGGCACAGAGATACAGGCGCAGCCGATCCAGAGTGCTAGTGTACCCCCCTTGAACCAGATCGCGCTTGCCCCGAATGATCGCACCCTAGCGATTGCGACCAGTCGGGGGACGGTGCAGGTGTATGATCTCCTGACTGGTGCGCCACAGGGCGAGATGCTCAGTCACGGTGGCAACGTGTTTGCGGTAGCGTTTGCCGATAATGGGCGGTTGCTCGCAAGTGGCGGTGATGATGGCATTGTGCGCGTGTGGGATACCGATGGCTACGGCTTGCGCTCGACGTTGCGCCTGCATAGCGATTGGGTGCGCTCGGTGGCCTTCAGCCCCGATAGTAGCACCCTTGCCAGTGGCGGCGATGACACGCAACTGGTGCTGTGGGATCTTGCTACGGATCAGGAGCAAGTTGCCATCCAAGCCCACGATGATTGGCTCCGTGCGCTTGCCTTCAGCCCCGACGGAGCGATAGTCGCAACGGCTAGCGATGATGGCACGGTGCAGTTGTGGCAAACCACAACCGGGATGCAATTGGCAACACTGGAAAGTAATTCGGGGGGCTGGCTGATGGCAGTAGCATTCTCGCCCGATGGCCGCCTCGTTGCGGCGGGTAGCGATAGTGGCATGGTTGAGCTGTGGCGGGTAGATGACGGGATCAGCTTTCAGCGTAGCTTCAGCAATGATTATGGTATTCAGAGCCTCACCTTCGCACCTGATGGTAGTCTGCTTGTGGCCGGCACCATGTTGAACACAACCCTGTTCGATGCCAACACGGGCGAAATTCTGCATATCTTGCCATCGGCGTTTAGTAGTGTGCCAAGCGCACTCTTCACCAGCGACGGACGCTTGCTGCTGACTGGGGTCAACTCAGGCATGGTGCAGGTGTGGGGCATTGCGCCCTAGCCCAGATCCGTACACCTTAGACCTCTGGTACTTTGGTGTGGATTTGCCCGCGCTCAACCTCGTGCAATGTCGCACGGGGACTGATCCCAGCCGCATGGCTTGGTGGCACAAGCCACGGCGACTTGTCTAGCGCGGCTTGCATATCGGCATAGCCATCGGCAATGCGGCGTGTGATCGAGCTATGCGAGAAGTCCATATAGCTTAATGCCGACTGGCTATCATCTGGGCGATAGGTGATTCGCACAATATCGAGATTGCCATAGGTGTAGTTGGTGGCTTCGGCTAGGGTATTGATGCGGCTCAACACCGCAGGCGAGGCTTGCTCAGCAAGATCGTGCAGGGTGCGTTTCAAATTCTGTTTCTCCAACATCGTTTTGATCTGGCGGTCGGTGCGGCTCGCAAACTCAATCTGATTGGTACGCCACAACACCTCATCTAATGTTTCGGGATCACGCTCACTCTGCCCCCACAGATCGATCATAAACACCAGTGCATTACGTTCGGGGTGCGCGTCTTGTTCATCCAGCACCGGATCGAGCGGGGTATTATCTACAATACCACCATCCCAGTACAGATCGCCATTGATGCGTACCCCCGCAAACAGGGGCGGAATAGCAGTGCTAGCAATGACGTGATCGAGGGTGAATGGGCGATGGTCGGGGTTGTCGGTATCAAAATATAGTACATCACCTGTGCGAACCAGTGTCACCCCTAGACTAAGGCGCGGCTGATCGTTATTGAGGTAATCGAGGTCTACAAAATCCTCTAGCGTGCGCCGGAGCGGGCTGTTATCGAAAAAGCTGGTCGCTGCTGCCGTGCCGGGTCGCGCAAGGTAGGGATTGATCAGATTGGGGCGGGAGAAGTGCGGCTGCCCGAAGATCAGTGATTGCATCGCGTTGCCCATGCTGGCGAGGCGGCGCAGATTACCGGGGATGAACGGATCCCACATGTGTGCGATCACATCCCACAGGGGCGGGTCAGTCACTCGTTCCCAGAACTGCTGCAACCGTTGTACCCGTGTCTCGGGTGGGTTGCCCGCCAAGATTGCCCCATTAACTGAGCCAATCGAAACGCCTGTGATCCAATCCGGCACATAACCCGCCTCGTCAAGTGCCTGTACCGCGCCTAAGTGGTAGGCTCCAAGCGCACCACCGCCCTGCAAAACGAGTGCAACAAAACGTTCAGGGTGAGGGCTGTTGTTTAGGTATTTGCGTTTGATTGGCACGGCTAGCGTTCCTTTCTTATTCTGCTGCTACTCCCAGATAGTGTACACGATTCTGGCTATTCTGTTGTAAGCCCCAAGTCGCGCAGGCGGGCCCGCATCTGCGCGAGTTCGGCTTCGGCGGCAAGACGGGCGGTGTGTTCCTG
>JAAUTZ010000014.1 GCA_012031225.1 Chloroflexaceae bacterium | reverse complement strand
CTGGTGCAGCTCGGCGTGAGCTTGGGCGATATTGTCACCTACAGCACGCTGCAAGCAGGCATTGCTAGTATCCTCGCCGCCAAGATGGCCCCAGTCCCCCGTTCGTCCCGTTTGGCTGCCTCTGCTTCGTGAGGCAACGTACCTACACTCTGCTCCTTGCGGGGGTGTTGCTGTTGGCAATGCTCCCGCGCCTGTGGCTCTGGCTCGATCACGGTACATCCGGTGTTGTCTACCCCGCCGACGAAGATGAATACTATCGCGGCGCAATTCATATCCTGCTCAACCAAGCCTACTACGATACCGGGCAGTGGCTCCGCCCCCCCCTCACCTCGATCTTTCTCGCGGGCGTATTTGCAGTAGCGGGGGTCAACATCCCGCTCGCTATGCTCGTGCAGGCGATCATCTCCCTGCTCACGCTGGTGCTGCTAGCTGAGCTGGCCCACCTGATGAGCGGCAGTCGGCGCGTGGCCCTTGTCGCAGCCCTGCTCGCTGGGCTGTTCCTCCCGTATGCGAGCTATGCTAGCCAGATGCTCTCGGAGACGCTGTTCACGCTCCTGATGGCCGCCACCGTGCTGCTGTTTGAGGCGGCCCGGCGGCGCGACCTTGATCCACGCTGGATGCTGATGTGCGGGCTAGTGTGGGGCTTGGCCACGCTCACCCGCCCGATTGCCTTCTACGCCCTGCCGCTCACCGTCGGGCTGATCTGGGTGGGCGGGGCGGTGGTGCGGCGCATCTTGCGCCAGCGGTGGCTGCCCGCGCTCCCCGTGCGGCGGCGGGTGTGGGCCGGGGCGGCCTTGCTGGCCGGCTTCGTGCTAATCAATACGCCGTGGGTGATCCGTAACTATGCCGTGCATGGCCACCTGATCTTGACTGATACGAGTGGCGGGACAAGTTTCTGGCTCGGCAATCTCCGCACCCCCGAAGAGCGCAACCTGCAATTCGAGTGGAACGCAACCGTGCCCAATCTGGCAGATCGGCAACGGCTCGCAATGACGCGAGCTATCGCCAACATCCAAGCCGACCCGACCCTGTTCATCAGCCGCACCCGCAACAAAGCGATCTCGTTGTGGCAATTCGATGTGCGCCTGTTTGCGGCGAATGCCCCAATTGGCGTAACCCTCGATCAAGGCTCGCTGCCGTTTGCGCTAGCGAGCGATCTGCAATATGCCCTGCTGCTGCTGCTCGCTGTAGTCGGCATAATGCTGGCCCACCGCCACGAGCAGAGCCTTGCGGTGCTCCTGTGGGCGGTGTATGGCACGCTGCTCAGTGCCGTATCGCTAGGGCATCCGCGCCTGCGCCTGCCGCTGATGCTGTTTGTGTTTGGGTATGCCGCGCTGGTTCTTGCCCAGCCCCGCCAGATGTGGACTCGCTGGCAGGCGGCGCAGGTATGGCGGCGGGCGGCACTGGGGGCAGGCGTGGTGGCCCTGCTGCTGATCTGGTTTGCCCGCATCTACATCCCCTTTGGGCACAGCCAATTCTGGTTGCTGGTGGGCCACCGCACCCGCGATATGCAAGCTGTCGAGCGGGGCATCGCCGCCATGCCGGAGAACTACCTGCCCTATGTGGCACAAGGCGACCTGCTGCGCGAACAGGGCGATCTGCGCGGCGCACTCGCGGCCTACACGGCTGCCGCCGAGCGCAACCCGCAGAATAGCTCTGTGCGAGCGTGGCAGATTGAACTGGCGCGGCAGCTCGATGATCCGACAACCGTACAGACCGCACTTGCCGCTTTGCAGCAGGTCAGCTGGGACAACAACCAGCTCTACCAGTGGGCATGGGCCCAGCTACCCGCCTGTAGCGTAGCCCGCTTTGCCAGCCCCGATCCGGCTATCGGGGTGCTGCGTGGCAGCTACCCCGCCGCCCGCGATCCCACCGATGCTGAACCGTTGCGCTGGGCAATGGGGCGCATGCAGCTGCGTGTGCCGCAGGCGGGGCCGCTGGTGCTAGAGCTACGCGCCCAACACGCGGCTACGCCCGTGCAGCTCTGGCTCGATGGGCAACCCGTGCAGACGCTGACGCTCGGTACCGAGTGGCAGGTGCTAGAGCTAGCAGTGCCGCGTGCGTGTGCCCTGCTCGAACTGCGTGCCCCAACCAGCGTAGCCAGTGTAGATGAACCCTACCCGCGCAGTGTCGCGTGGCGAGTGCGCTAGCGTAGCCCATCTGCTGCACCCAGTGATTGTGCTATAATACCCGCGCTACACGAACCGATACAGAAGGGAGTACCCCGCGCATGCAGCGTTTCGTGATTGAAGGTGGCCATCGGCTAGCAGGAACCATAACCCCCTCTGGCAACAAGAATGCCGCCCTACCGCTATTGGCTGCCGCCCTGCTCACGGATGAGCGGCTGGTGCTGCACAATCTGCCCAACATCGGTGATGTGCGCACGAAGATCGAACTGCTGGCGGAGATAGGCGTGAGTGTCGAACAGCTCAGCCCCAACAGCTACGCCTTCAGTGCGCGGGCCATGCAGCCCACCCAGCCCAATCCGCAACTGTGCCGCAAGATCCGCACCTCGATCCTGTTGGCGGGGCCTGCGCTGGCGCGGGGAGGAGCCATCACGCTGCCCCGTCCGGGCGGCGATGTGATCGGGCGGCGGCGGCTTGATACGCACTTTCTGGCGTTGCAGGCACTCGGCGCGACAGTCGAAGTCACCCCGAATCAGTACATCTTGCAGGCCGACCACCTGCGCGGCGCAGATATTTTTCTGGATGAGATGAGCGTTACCGGTACGGAGCAGGCAGTCTTGGCGGCGGTGCTCGCCGAAGGCCACACAACCATCGGCAACGCCGCCTCTGAGCCGCACATACAGGATGTGTGCAACTGCCTGAATGCGATGGGCGCACGCATCAGCGGGATTGGCACAAACGTGATCGAGATCGAGGGCGTGCCGCGCCTGCACGCCGCCGAGTATACCATCGGCCCCGACTTTATGGAAGTTGGCTCATTGATCGGCTTGGCGGTGGTGACTAGGAGCGAACTCCGCATTGCAGGCGCACGCCCCCGCGATCATCGCATGGCGCGGATCACCTTTGCCAAGATGGGCGTGCGCTGGCTGGATGAAGGCGACGATATTATCATTCCTGCCGATCAAGAGCTGACCGTGCGTGACGATGTGCATGGGGCCATCCCCAAGATAGACTCCGCGCCGTGGCCCGGCTTCCCCGCCGATCTGATTAGCACGGCGGTGGTGGTTGCCACGCAGGTACGCGGCACACTGCTGATCCACGAGAAGCTGTTTGAGAGCCGCCTGTATTTCGTAGATCGGCTGATCAGTATGGGCGCACGCATTGTCCTGTGCGATCCGCACCGAGCGGTGGTGGTCGGCCCCGCCCAGCTCTACGGCGAGCCGGAGGGCCTGCCTAGCCCAGATATTCGCGCCGGCATGGCCCTGCTGATTGCCGCGCTGTGTGCGCGGGGGCGCAGCCAAATCTTCAACATCCAGCAGATTGATCGCGGTTACGAGCGGATCGAGGAACGCCTCGCCAGCTTGGGCGCACGCATCGAGCGCGTCGGCGAGTAGCGCGACTAGGTGCAAGGTATCAGGTTTCAGGGGTCAGGTGATAGCGAGCGTGCAGATGATGTGGCATCACTCTGCCCAACACCGCATCCCTAGCATGTAGGCCTATTATCTCTGACCCCTGATACCTGACCCCTGACCCCTGATACCTACTCCGGCATGTGCGCGAGTTCGGAGACGACGGGCAGCGTGATCGTGAACGTCGTGCCTTTACCAACCTCACTCTCGACGTTAATCTCACCCGCGTGCTGGGTCACAATATGCGCGGTGATTGCTAGCCCCAGCCCAGTGCCCTGCGGCTTGGTGGTGTAGAACGGCTCGAAGAGGTGTTCAAGGTGCGCCGGATCAATGCCCGTGCCAGTATCCGAGATGCGGATCATCACGCCCAAGTGCCCGCCGTTGTTGGTGCCGGTGGTTTCGGTGGCAACGTGGAGCGTGCCCCCAGATGCCATTGCATCACAGGCATTCAGCACAATGTTGAGGAACACCTGCCGTAGCTGATCGGCGTGGGCAATCAAGAGCGGCAGGGTCGGGTCAAAGCTAGTGGTGACGTTAATCTGCCCGTGCCGCAGATATGTCCGCACAAAATCAACCGTATCGTGGAGCAGGCTATTCACGCTGGTTTCAGCCAATTCAGAACGCTGCGGGCGGTAGAAGTCACGCATGCGCGTAATGATGCGTGAGATCCGCCCCAACTCGCCCTTTGCAATTTCGAGGAAACGATGCTGCGGGAGATCGGTGGGCAAATCTTGTTCGAGCAGATAGAGGCTGTTGCGGGCGGCATACAGGGGGTTGTTGATCTCGTGCGCCACCGATGCCGCCAGTTCGCCAATCGCTGCCAGCTTCGCGCTCTGCAAAAGTTGCGCCTGCGCCGTATCGAGCTGGGATTGGGCTTGGCGGTGCATCTGCCGCTCGCGGGCGAGGTCTGTCTCGAGCGATGCCGAACGTTCGCGCTGGCTAATATCATCAATTGCAACGGCGGCAAGATCAGCGAGGGCTTGGATGAAGGGCAGATCGTTGGGATGATAGCCGGGGCTGTTCACGTCGCAGCAAAGCACCAGTGCCCCAATCCGTTCCGCATCGGTGTGGAGCGGTGCCAGCAGGACACTGCGCGGGCGATTTGCGCTGTCCAGTTCGGGCAATTCAAGCATGGTATCGAGCTTGAGTTGACGCACGACCATGCGTAGCTCGCTCGTATCCATCAGCATGGCGCGAGGTGCAAGAAAGGCATGGCTCGTGATCGGGTGATCGTGCAGCAAGGTTAGCTCAACATCCTCGTGCTGATGCTTGAAGCTCCGCACCACGATATGGTGCTCGTTGCGGGTCAAGAATAGCAGGGCGCGACTGCGATCCTGAAACAGGGTGGTTGCCTCGCGTACCACCAGATTCAGCAGCGAACCGATCTCGTGCGTCACCAACAGATTAGCACTGATCGCCAATAACGTATCCAAACGGTCATACGAAGATTGCTCGGCATACACGCGCCCGGCAGCCAATTGGCTTTCCAGATCGGCAATGTGAAGATTGGCGGCGGCTTCACGGCGGGTCAGCACAGCGATCCGTTCTTCCAATTCTGTGATGCGGGAATGCACACAATCCGGCGACAACGACACGGCAGACATCTCTGTCTCGCCTGCACCTTCAATCTGATGCGTGTCTGCGTGCATAGCGGCGGTCTCCTCTCTAACACGCTAGCGGCTTTGTTGCAGCTATTAGGTTAGTATCATTATACATTATAATAGTGAAAACTTTGCAAACCAACTAACTTGGGGTATGATATGAACTACAGGAGAAATCGAAGCAACGGAACCGCACTTGGCGGCTGACGGGTGCAGCCCACCTTGCACCTCCTACGCCCCCGTATGCCGTATGGCAGGAGAGTTACTGATGACCCAAACCCGCGTTCTCATTGTAGATGATGAAGCCAATATTCGCTTGACCCTCAGCACGCTGCTGACCCGTGCTGGCTATGACGTGACCACCGCAGGCAGCGGTGAAGAAGCCGTTGAGCTACTGCGCCAGCAACACTACGCCCTGCTGTTGGTAGACTTGAAGATGCCCGGCATGGACGGCATGCAAGTGGTCGAGCATGCCCGCACGATTACCCCAGACACCTCGGTGATTGTGCTGACTGGGCACGGCTCGCTTGAGTCAGCGATGGATGGGATTCGCCACCAGATTTTCGATTACCTGCTCAAAACCACCGATCCAGCCTTTGTGGTGCAGCGCGTCAAAGCGGGGCTAGAGGACTACCACCGCCGCCGCCGCCAGATGGATTTGATCGACACCGTAACCTCAGCCGCCCAAGAGCTACGCCGCCAAGCAGCAACGGACACAGTTGAGCCGGCTACTCCCGTGAATACCCCCTTCGCAGATGGCGTAGAGCGCATAATGAACATTGGCCAGTTGCAAATTGATACGTGGCGGCAGGCGGCAACTTTCGCTGGGCAGCTATTGCCGCTCACTCCCACCGAGTTCCGCGTGCTGCTGTGTATGGCCGAGCAGGCAGGCAAGATGCAAACCTACGCCCAGATTGTACGCTGCGCTCAAGGCTACGACACGTCGGAGTTAGAAGCGAGTGAGCTAATCAAGCCGCATATCTACCACCTGCGCCAGAAGCTCGAACCTGATCCTACCTCGCCGCGCTATCTGCTCAATGTACGTGGCAAGGGCTACATGTTGCAGATGTAGGGTGCGGGGGGCAGCGGCGCGATTGTTGCTGCCTCAGCCCTGCTTCACTGTCACGATGCGCGTGAGCCATAGGTTCACGGCGGCAATCAGCAGATAGGCGTAGTAGAGCAGGATCAGCCCCCGCGCCCACCAGCCGCGCCGCCAGACCTGTTCCAGCAATGCCCCGCTAGCGAGCATGAGCATCGGGATCGCCACAAAGAAATGCTTGTCTACCATCGAGACGACGTAGGCTAGCGGCAGGAAGATCAGCATGATCGTGACCCAGCCCCCAACAGCCGCCCACAGGATCACGGCGGAAGCGGGCGCGGGCGGCTGTAGGGCCAGCTCTGGGCGCGGGTTGAGTTGGAAGCGTTGCAGCCAGCCCCACGCAAGATACAGCAAGCCCAGCAGGATTGGGATGAGCAAGCCATACGTGGTCAGGCGGGTATGGCGTGTGATATAGGCACTGAGCGTGTCGGTGGCTTTGCCGCTCGCCTCTGGACTCGCCGTGCCCGAAAACGCCCCGACAAAGTAGGGCACGGTGCGCTCGATAATCAGTGGCACGTATTGAACATAGTAGATCAGCATGGACAGCGCAACCGCCAGCGCAGTAGCGTACCACAACGGACGCAGGCTGGCCCGGAGCGCGGTTTGGCCGCTGTGCCCTGCCGCAAGCCACACGAGGCCACTGAACAGCACCAGAAAGGCTCCCATGAATACCCCCGCCACGGTGTAGATCAGGAACGCGCCGAGCAGCAGCACCGTCAGCACGAGGAACGGTAGGCGTTCGGGCAGGCGGTGCCACAGCGCGATTGCCCACAGCGTAGCGGCGAGGCTCCACCACAAGCCCATCGTGGTGGGCGCGTTGCCCCACGAGTGCAACAGGAAGTTGACTGGTAGCACGGCGAGCAAGCCCGCCGCCAGCAAGCCGCCGCGTTGGCCGATGCCCGCCCGCACCGCGACTAAGCCGATCATCAGAATGCGGGAGGTATCTACCAGCGCACTGACCATGTTGTTGGTGAATTCGAGCCGGAAGGGGAGTAGGCTGTAGCTTGTGGCGATCATATGGAACCACGGCGAGTAGGGGATGACCGGACGTTCGCTGCCCCATTCGGCAACGGGCATGGTGGCTTCATTGAGCGGGCTATCCGTGCCATACAGCAGCGGCAGCTGCCCCTGTAGAATCCAGCGCACCCGCTCCATATGCCAGTGTACGTCAATCGCAATAAAATAAGGGTAGAGCATGCCCACCGCCTTGAGCCAGTAGCTGCCGAAGAACAGCAGCAGCAGCACATAGCCAAACTGCGGCGAGGGGCTGAGGCGCAGCACCAACGGGCGCACGATCAGCAACAAGCACAGGCTCCACACCGCCAGCACCGCTAAGCCGGGCGGCATAAAGCTGATCGGGAAGCGGGCGTAGATCAAAGCGGCAGCCAGCACCGCCAAGCCCGCTAGCGCAATGCCACTGGCGAGCCAGCGCATCGGAGCGGCTTGGCGCGGCAAGATGCCCCCTAGCAAGATCGCTAGCACCGCATACAGACCCAGTGCCATGCTCATGCCAGAGAGCAGGATCAGCGGCGGGGGGAACAGTGCCCGCGGCGGGCTGATCGGGGCCAGCTGCACATCGGCGAGAAACACCCCCAGCGGGCGCGGATCGGTGTAGGTGTTGGCTTGCACCGTTAGCTCTAGGTTGCCACTGTCCATCAGCACGGCGGGCACGAGCAGGCTCACGCGGCGCAACTGGTTGCTATCGGGCAGCGATACAAGGGCCACGCCGTTCGCCGCAATCTGGGCATTGACTGGCTCGCTGTTGGGGTGGGCGGTGACGAGATCAAGATTAACCTGCCACGCGCCGCGCCCCAAGCCCGGAAACACTAGCCGACTTTCGCCCTGACTCCAGCGATAGGTGCGAGCCGGCGCAACTGCCACCTGCTGCACCACCGCCGGATCAGGCTCTTGCCCACCGGTCAGCGCGGACCGCAGGCGCAGGTGGAGTTCGGGGGCGGCGGCTTGTTCGGCAGGCACAAACGCCGTGAAGCGGTGCGAGCTGCTGCGCGGCATACTCACCGGAATATCATTCACACTCAGCGCAACCAGCCCAAGCGGGCGATCAGGCAGATTGGGATCGGCTTGCACCTCGATCAGGATGTGGCTATCGTAGCCGCCGGGCAGCACCAATTCGTCAGCGGCGGCATCCCACGCAAACACTTGCTCCGGCGCGGCAGCATCCAATTCGCGGGCGTGGAAGTTCTGCACAAAGATCGAATCGTAGTAGTTGCCCAAATCAAGCCACACCGTCGGGCGCACGCTGTAGGCAAGGATCAGCAGCACCAGCGTGAGCAGGGCGAGCAGGGTTGGCGGCACAGCCGGCTGCACGCGCCACGCCTGCCGAATGTTCAGGGCGGGTTGGTGCAGTGTGGGGGGTGTCAGTGTCGCCCGTTCGGGGCGCGTGGCGTGAGCCATAGCGAAGCGGCGTACCTTTCGTGCTTGATTGGTGGGGGCAGCGCGGTGCGTCGGTGCGGCTGCCAATTCAGGCATTAGTGTAGCACGGCTTGGGTGCAGCGGCAACTAGGCGGCAACTAGGCGGCAACGAGGCGGGCGGCAAGCACACCATGCCCCGTGTCGCCTACGGCCCTTGACATATGTATGTATCACGCATATACTAGGTGGATGGAACAGCTCCCACCCACACCGGAATATCCCCGCATGCTGAATCTGCTTGGGGCACTGGTGCTTGCCCTCAGCGATGACCTGCATGCCGCAACTGCGGCTCAAGCTGGGCACGCGGCGGTTGCGCCTGCGGCGTTGGTGCTCCTCAGTACCAATGCTGGGCAGTCTATCGAATGGCTCAGCCAGATGCTCAATCGCTCCCACTCTGCGACCGTCCGCCTTGTAGATCGGCTGGAGCAAGCCCAGCTCCTCACCCGCCATACTGGAACCGATGGGCGCAGTGTCGCGCTGCACCTGACGGATACCGGCACGCCCACCGTACACGCCCTGCTGGCGGCGCGGCAGCAGGTATTGGCGCAGGCCGTGCAGGGCTTCTCCGCCGCCCAACAAGCGCAACTCACCCGGCTGCTCGAAGCCGCCCTTGCCAATCTCGCCGGGAATGAACGCCACGCCGATCAAATCTGCCGCCTGTGCGACGAGTCCGTATGCCCACTGGCGACGTGCCCAGTTGCCCCTAGTGGGGCATAAGCCAGAAAGGACTCCGCCCAGTATGCCCAATTTGCCCAACTGGAAGCAGACTCTGGTGCGCTTGCTATCCGGCTACTTCTTCGCTGCAATCGCTTACTACATGATTCCAGCCCTGATCGTCTTGAACCTGACCGCCCGCAACACCGAGCCAGTCTTGATTGGCTTGCTCGCGGCCTGCCAACCGGTAGGGCTATTGCTGGCACTGGCACTGGTAGAGCCGCTTGTTGCCCGCTATGGCGCATACGCAACCTTTATGGGCGCGTTCTGGCTGGCACTCGGCGTAAGCCTGAGCTTCATCCTGAGTGATGCGTTGCTGCTCTGGGCGGTGGCTGTCATCCTCGTTGGGGTGGCATCCGGCATCTACTATGTGATTGCGGAGAGTTGGGTTGCGCTGCTGTGCCCGCCAGAGCAACGCGGGCAGATTGTCAGTATCTTTGAAACGATTATTGGCGCAACGTCGCTGCTGGCTCCATTGATCCTGTTGCTGACGGGCACAAGCGGCTGGCTCCCGTTTGTCGTTACCGCAATCCTAACTGGCATCGGCTTGCTGATATTCCTACCCATGCACCCCCCCGGCTGGCTTGCACCCCACCACCGACGCGCCTGTGCTGGCTGGGCAACAACGTCTGGCCCACACGCTCCGCCAGATCGGGGCCATGGTGCTTGCCGCCGCGCTGCTCGGTGGGCTGTACGAAGCCGGGATTCCGGCGGTGTTGCCCCCGTTCAGTGTGCAGGTGGGGTTCTCGCTTGCATTGGCAACGTTGCTCGTGGCCGTGATCGGCGTGGGTAGCCTGCTCCAAATCCCCATCGGCTACCTCGCAGATCGGATGGCGTGGCAACGCCTGATGCTCGCCGCGACGGTGCTACTGGTGGTTGCCTCGCTGCTGTTGCCACTTGCGCTACGGGTTCCGGCGGTGCTGTGGCTGTTGGGTTTCGTGTGGGGCATGCTCGGCGGTGGCTTGTATACGCTTGCGGTGATCCGCGTCGGGGCAACCCTGCGCGGAATGCAGCTAGTGCAGGGCACAACGGCGATCTTCTTTGCCTATATCATCGGCAATATCATCGGGCCTGTGCTAGGTGGGGTCGGCTTGAGCTTTGCGCCAACCTATGGGCTGAGTATCGTGTTTGGGGGCGTGGGGCTAGCCGGATTGGGGGTGATGGTGCTGGGGCATACGCGGCATATACGCCGCAAACGCGGGCTGCCAATTACCCTCCCCAAACCACCAGAGGGATGAGCGGCAGGAGCACAGGGGGCAGGTTTCTTGCCCTGCCCCCTGATCCCTGACTACACCGTCTGCAACTCCTGCTGGTGCGCCGCGCAGAGTTGCTGGGCAATCTGCGCGGGCACATCTTCATAGCCCTCGAAGCGCATGGTGAAGCTGCCGCGCCCGTGCGTCATCGAGCGCAGGTCGGTGTCGTAGCGTTGGCACTCGGCAAGTGGAACCTGCGCCGTCACCACCGTGCGCCCCTCGCCAGAAGGGAGCATACCGAGCACGCGCCCGCGCCGCGTACTCATATCGCTCATCACGTCGCCAGCATACTGATCGGGCACATCAATATCGAGCGTGTAGTGCGGCTCTAAGATCGCGGGCATCGCCTGTTGCACCGCAATCTTAAAGGCTTGGGCCCCCGCAATCTTGAAGGCGATCTCCTTCGAGTCTACCGGATGCTCTTTGCCGTCAATCACCGATACGCGCACATCCACGACGGGGCTACCAACGAGCACGCCCTCCGCCATGGCTCCCGGATGCCCTTCTCGATGGCGGGCATGAAGCCCTTGCTAATCACGCCGCCCACGATAGCATTGACAAACTCCAGTGGATCAGTGCGGCTCGGATCAGGGGGCAGCGGCTCCACGCGCAGCGTCACATCGGCAAATTGCCCCGCGCCGCCGCTCTGCTTCTTGTGGCGGTAGCCCGCTTCGGCACTGCCCCGAATCGTTTCGCGGTAGGCGATGCGGGCTAGCTCAATATCCACGCTCGTGTCGAATTTGCGCTTCATCCGTTCGGCGACAATCGCTAGATGGGATTCGCCCAAGCCAGAGAGCAACGTCTCGCCGGTTACATCGTCGCGGCTGGTGTGCAGCGTCGGGTCTTCTTCGAGCATCCGCTGCAACGCGCCGCCCAGCTTGTCCAGATCGCTGCGCCCATGCGGTTTGACTACCGCTGTGAAGGATGGCTGCGGGAACTGGATCGGGGCAATCTGGAGCGGCTGTTCCGGCGCACACAGCGTATCGTTGGTAAGCGTATCTACCAGCTTGGTAGTGACCCCTATATCGCCTGCGCCAATTTGCTCAACACTTTCCTGATCTTTGCCGTGCGGGATGTACAGGTGGGCGCAGCGTTCGTCTTTGCCAGTGCGGGCGTTGCGGGTGCCGTTGTTGGTGTGCAGGGTGCCCTGATACACGCGGAAGAAGCTGATCTTGCCATACGGATCGGCGAGGCTCTTAAAGACCAATGCCGCTAGCGGGGCGGTGCGGTCAGCAGTAAGGTTCACCGCTGTGCCCGCATTCAGATCGGTGGCGCGGCGCGTGTGCTGGGCGGCAGGCGGCACCACTTCGGTAATCGCCTTGAGCAGCTGGGCAATGCCAGTTACATCTAGTCCAGAGCCACACAGCACGGGCACAATCGTATGCTGGGCAATGCCGAGTTGCAGCCCGCGCAGGCGTTCATCGGGGCTGAGTGCATCTTCGCCATGTTCGAGATACTTTTCGATCAAGTCATCGCTCGTGGCGGCGATCTTGTCGAGTAGGGCTGTGCGCCATGCATGCATCTCGGCATCCTGCTCACTCGGCACATGCTCCTCGCCAAAGCCGCCGTCGTGGGCTTGGGCGGTGGGGTAGGCGAGGCCTTGCCGCAGCGAGATCAGCCCGCGAAAGCTACGGGCTACGCCGAGCGGGAGATAGAGCGGGGTGGCCGCCTCATCCAGCAACTCGCGGATCTGGTCTACACAGCGCAGGAAATTGGCATTCTCGCGGTCACACTTATTCACAAAAAAGATCACATTGACCCCAGCAGCGCGAGCGAGCTGCCACGCTTGCTCGGTGCCCACCTCGACCCCAGCCGTCGCATCCACAACAATGATCGCCCCATCTACAACGTGCATCGCGGCAGCCATATCGCCCGCGAAATCGGCGTAGCCGGGCACGTCAATCAGGTTGATCTTGCGCTCTTTCCACTCAAGCGGAGTGACTGAGAGGTGAATGGACATCTGGCGGCGGTGTTCATCGGGGTCATAATCACTCGTGGTAGTGCCGTCCTCTACCCGACCGGGGCGCGGAATGGCGCGGGCTGCGTAGAGCATAGCTTCAATGAGGGTCGTCTTGCCGGAGCTAACGTGGCCAAAGATGCCAACGTTGTAGATCCGTTCAGGTTCATATTCTCGCATGGTGTGTCCTCCTTGACAACAAACCAACTATGGAAACCGCAAGGAGTGCGGTAGCTGAGGCTCTATATAGTGCTTATTATAATCACTTTTGAGTGAGAGTCAACGCAGCCGAGCAGCGCAAGCGCACGGCCATCACTGCTGATCGAGGTAGCCGATCACGCCGATCAGCAGCCGGCTAACCGGATCAAGATTGGCAAAGTCCAGCCGCAGCATCGCCTCATCACGCGGGATGTACGGCTCTGGATCGGCGCGGGTGTGCAGCGCAAGGACGCGGTAGCCACGCCGATGCAGCAGCGCGACAAAGCGGGCCGGAGCCGCTGCCGCTGCCGTCCCAAGCGGCACGGCTACGCCCGGCGCAATCATGCTGAACAGCTCGCGCAGCAATGGATCGGCGGCGGGCTGGCGCAATAAGCCCGTCTGGGTGAGCTGCACGAGATCGCCCTCACCGATGTGGGGCAGGCAGATCAGCAGCGTCTCACTCACATCGAAGGGGTAGCGGCGGAGCAGATCGGTGATCCCGGCATCATCGCTGGTGCTTGCGCCGAGTGCTACGACCCACACCTCCACGGAGGCTGGCTGCGGCAGTTGGGCTACGGTTGCCAGCCCCGCCGCGAGGGCCCCTGAACTGCCGAATACGTCGCTGGTACTGCTCTGGGCGGCGGGTGGCACTGCCCCGATGCACAGCAACAGTGCCGGTAATGCCAGCATCCAGAGCGGAGCTACTGCCCACACCAAGCCGAGCAGCAGGGCATAACAGAGCAGGCGCATGCCGTGGGCCACTGGTTGCCGCCCAAACAGGGCCGCCGCGCCTTGTGTCGTGGGGGGCGTATCGAGGGGGGCAAGCAGCACCACCCGCCAGCGTGGTTGCTGCGGTGCGCTGTCCGACACCGAGTCGCGGCAGGCTTGCACCGCCACAATATTCTGGCTATCGTGGCGCGGGGCAAGCGACGGCAACGGCAGTGCAAAGGCATCCAGCACAATTAAGAGGCTGCCATAGATCACCAGCAGCACCGCCGCTAGCACCGGCAGATCGAGCAGCAGCACCAGCACCGCTAGCAGCGCAGGTAGGGCATACACCAGCCCAGTCCAGCCTGCGTGTGCGGTTGCCGCAAAGGTATCCGCACCGACGGCAAGCCCCGCCCGCCGCAAGCGGCTATCCACATAGGCGGCGGCTTGCGCTTCGGCAACCGACGTAGGCAGACGCTGCCCAATCTGGAGCAGGTAGCGCATCACATCCAGCGGATCGTGGCGACGATAGCGCGGCAGGGTCACGGCTCACTCACACTACACCTAAAGGTAAAGGCGCACTATACGGCTTCCTGCGGTGTATTGTACCGTATATTTAGCAGAGGGTGGGCATTGGGGTGGTGGGGTGGTGGCGGGAGGTTGGGCCGCCACGCGCTAGGCTACTACTCCTCTGGGGTGGGCGTGGCTTCCTCATCCAGATCGAACTCCTCAGTCAGGGTGGGCGTAGGTTCGGACGGCACAGTCGGCACGGGCGTAGCCGGTAGGCGGAATGGTCGCCCGCAATCCTCTTGACCGGGCACACACAGCTGCAAGGTCAGATCGTAGCGGATGAACTGATTGCCAATATCACCGACATTCTTGACTTGCACGTAGTAGAAGCCATCGGTTTCGGGCACAAATTCGATCTGCGAGTCGAGTGTCTCGCCGCCCGGAATATCATCATTCACATCCAGAATCGTCACCCCGTCGCGGTCTACCAGCGTCAAGATCGTATCGGCTCCGGCCTGCACATTCACACTCGGATTGACCGGATTGTTCTGGAAGTAGGGGCGCGTGTCGGTGTAAGCAAAGTAGCGTTTGCCCGCCTTGCCAAAGAACACCACCCAATCGGCATCCCCAGTGGGGCATAGCCGCCGCTCGAGCTGGCGTTCGTTCGAGGTAATCAGCTTGGCTTGCTCGGATAAGCCGTCTGGCTCAAACAGATCAAGGCAAATCTCCTCCACCGTCTGCGGGGTTGGCCCAAAGCTCTCGTCAATCAACTCGATGCGATAGGTCAAGTTCGTGCCGCCATTGCCGACTGTATCGCGCACGCGGATGTAGTAGATGTCGGTAGTGGGCGCACGCCACGATTGGATGCGCGGATTGATCGAAGGCTCACGGGGGAAGAAGTCATCATTGAAGGTGATCCGTTGCCCGTTTTTGTCGAGCAGTTCTAGCGACAGATCAAGGCCGGCCGCAACGTCGCGCACATCAATTGTGTAGACTTTGCCCGCCACGCCACCAAAGAAGAGCCAATCTTCGTCGCCGCTCGGACAGATCGCCCGCCGGTCGCGGTTCTCGATCCGGATCGGATCTTGGGGCTGGGGCAGATTGACAAGGATCAGCTTGGCACTGCTGCGGCTGTCATCCGGCTCGAAATCATCCACACAGATCGGCCCCAGCGTTTCGGTTGGGCTAGGCGTAAGCGTCGGCGTTTGGGTTGGCGTTTGAGTGGGGGTGTTGGTGGGGGCGGCAGTGATCCGCAGTTCGAGCAGCAGCGCAGCCACATCATTTGCGCCCACCTGCGCCACCACGCGGGTGATGCTGGTACTGCCGGGAGTCGCATCAGTCGGCAGGCGGATCGAGACATCGAAGTCGAAGCCCGCATTCGGATCGAGCGTGATGCCTTGCGTCTGCCCACTAAACGACTGCGTGCAGCCTACCGTGTCTACGCTACAGCGCACATTCGGATCGAAGGCAAGGTTGAAGGTGGTCCGCACACTGCCCGCATTGACGACGCGCAGCTGATAGGTGGTGACACTGCCCTGTGCGGCATCGCGCACGCGCTCGCCACTGCGTAGCTCAATCCGTAGGCTCGGCGCGGGCGGGTCGTTGACAGTGATTGCTAACGCTCCCGTAAAGGTTGAGCTATCGCTCGTCTGGGTGATGGTGGCAAGCAGTTGCTGTGTGCCGAGCGCGGCATTTGCGCCCGCCGTGATGGTGACAATCACCTGTGCCGATGCTCCGGGGGCAACATTATTGAGTTGGTTGGAGCTGGACGTAACCACCAGACCGGGGATGCTTGAGAGGGCCAGCGTAAAGGTTTCAGTGGTTGTCCCCGTATTTTGCACGGTCAGGTTTGCGGTGACTGCCGCGCCGCCCCGGGTCACCGTGATTGCGCTAGGGTTGAAGCTGACTGCCGCCTGCTCCAGATCAATCTGATCAAGATCGGCTTGGCTCAGGCTGATTTGCCCCGCCACCGGATTGGGCAGCGTTGCGGTCAACGTCGGTGCAGGCGAGTCAGTCGCATCGGGCGGGAGCACTTGCAGATCATCACGCGGCAACGAGATCAAAGGGGCAGCAAAAACATTCTGGACATAGCTGGCTAGGATGACCGCTAGCATCAGCAGGATCGTAATGAATAAGTTGCGGCGGTGTGACGATGCGCGGTTCACCGGCTGCCTCTTAGCGATTTCAAATGGTGGCGCCTACCTATCGGACGGGATCGGACGGGATCGAACAGGATCGAACTGTGCGGCGATGCTCGTACTGCCTGTGATAGCCAAGCCTCCCCTTGTTCGCATTATACCGTGAGCTGTCCAATCATACAACCAGTACCTACGTCCCGTTGCACGGTGCAGCCACCTAGACACGGTTGGCTATGCCCGCATAGGGCCGCATAGTGTCGCTTGGGTCCTTGCCTGCAACAGCCCGCTCCAGTATGCTACACTCACAACGCCTGCACAGTACGGATAGTTCCCGCCACGGTAAGGATAGGATTTTTTTTCGTTCCCCGAAATCTTAACCAGAGCCGTTCGTGTATAATAGGGTAAGTATCTGGGCAACGCTCAGATTAGTTGAGACATAGGCGAAACGTATGATACGAGGCGCGGGGGCACTTGTCATTTTATTCTTGCTGTTAATGGTGATCTTTGCGGGAGTGGTAGCCGGCACAGCCTACATGGCTCCCGCCCGCTTGTTCATCCCGTCGGAACGGGTGTTGGGCGTGTTGCGGGGGGGGGTCGTAAATGAGTCCGAGAATAACGTACTTGGGGATTGTGGCGGCAGCCCGCCGCTTGCTGTGCCGCGCAACGAGCGTGTCGTCCAGTTTGCCGATGGCTCCTCATTGGTGATTGTGGTCTACAATACGCCCGTCAGCTGTACCCCCTAGCAGCTGCGCGGATTGTGCGTTGGAGCGTGGGGCTATTGCGTCGGCTGCAAGAAGTCTACCGCTACCCAGCCTTCTTCGCCGCTTGGGGCCCGAATCTTGCGCCAGCTGTAGTCACTCCCAATGCTATCCTCACCAATCTGTTCCACCCGCGCCCCGTCGGGCAGGGTTGCAATCACCGCGCTGCCCGTGCCCGGCTCGGCTCGCATCCGTAAGCCTAGCCCTCCAGTATTGACGACCACGAAGGCGGGCAACGCAGGCGACGCGCCGCCGCCCGCAGGCGCACCAGCGGCATTCGGCTCTGGGGTAACGGTGGGCAACCCAACCGGAAAGGTCTGCCCCGGTATGGCGGTCACATCTGGCGCAAACGGATTATTCGCCCGCCGCTCGACTCCGCTCTGCCAGAGCATCGCGATCAGGGCGAGCAGCAACACGACCCCCACGCCCGCAAAGATCATCCAGCCGCCCCGTTGCAGCCAGACATAGAAGGCTTGCGGCGAGGAGAACGGCGACGCGGCCCGGCGGTTAGTACGGACGGTGCGCTCGCGCCGCCAATCGCGGTTGTAATAGCTGTCGCGGCGATCATCATCGGGGGCGGCAGCGTGCGGCTCGCTCGGCATCCGTTCGGTGGGCGGCGCAGAGCGCGAGGTGCGGCTACGCGGCGGGCGGTTGCGACTCTCTTCCCATTTGCGCCGTGAGACTTCATCGAAATCGCTATCGCTACTCATGGTGTTCCTCTGCTATCGCTGGGTCAGTGCATCGTTCCCATGATACCATAAGGCCCGCCGAATGAGGGCCCTACGTCGGCACGCTACGCTCCACCAACATTTTATGGTATTATAGATCGTAATAAAGTACCCCCAGTTTGCTGCACAAAGCAACTTGTGATAAGATGGCCTAAGTTTGCTGTCATATCCACAATGTATCGCAATGTAGAGGAGGTTTTCAATGCAGAAGAAATGGGTGTATCTGTTCCATGAAGGTGACCGCAGCCTACTTGATCTGCTTGGCGGCAAAGGCTCTGGCATAGCCGAAATGACCCGCTCTGGTGTGCCTGTACCACCCGGCTTCACCATCACCACCGAAGCCTGTCTTGCCTACTACGAGAGTGGCAAACAGTTTCCAGAAGGAATGTGGGAGCAAACCTTGCAGGCCCTGCACGCGGTCGAAACCCAGACCGGCAAAGTCTTTGGCGATCCGCATAACCCGTTGATTGTCTCCGTCCGCAGTGGCTCGAAGTTTTCCATGCCCGGGATGATGGATACGGTTCTCAATCTCGGCTTGAACGAAGCAACCCTCGCTGGCTTGGCCACACTCACCGATAACCCGCGCTTCGCCAATGATGCCTACCGCCGCTTCATCCAGCTGTTTGGGCGGATCGTGTTGGGCGTAGACGACCACCTCTTCAGTAGCGTCATCGAACGCTATACGCAGCACGGCAAACGCTCCGATACCGATCTGAGCACGGAAGAACTGCGGGCGATTTCGGACGAGTTCAAGCAGATTGTCCTCACCGCAACGGGCGCACCATTCCCTGATGACCCACATACCCAGCTCCAGAAAGCTATCGGAGCGGTGTTCAGTTCGTGGTTCAGCCGCCGCGCCACAGATTACCGCCGCCTCAACCACATCTCCGATTCACTCGGCACCGCCGTGAATGTGCAAATGATGGTCTTTGGCAATATGGGCGATGACTGTGCAACAGGCGTGGCCTTCACGCGCAACCCCAACACGGGCGAGTTAGGCATCTTCGGCGAGTATCTCATCAACGCCCAAGGCGAGGATGTCGTCGCGGGCATTCGCACCCCGCAGCCGATCAGCCGCTTGCACCAAGACATGCCTGATTTGTATGACCAGTTCAAGGCCTTCACCGCCCAACTCGAACTGCACTACCGCGATATGCAGGACATTGAATTTACGATTGAGCGCGGGAAGCTCTATCTGCTCCAAACCCGCTCTGGCAAGCGCACCGGCCCCGCCGCCGTGCGGATTGCCGTAGACTTGGTGAACGAGGGTGTCATTGACAAAGCCACCGCCGTGCGCCGCGTAGACCCCGATCTGCTCAATCAGTTTCTATTCCCTATCGTGGCTCCAGACGCAGCCGAAGCGAACCCGCCTATAGCCAAAGGCCTTGCGGCTAGTCCGGGCGCGGTGAGTGGGGCGATTGTCTTTGACCCCGACGAAGCCGTGCAACGCGCCAGCCAAGGTGAGCAGGTGGTGCTCGTGCGGGTCGAGACGGCCCCTGAAGATTTTCACGGCATGGTAGCCGCACTAGCTATCTTGACCGCCCGCGGTGGGCGCACGTCGCACGCGGCAGTCGTGGCGCGGGGCATGGGCAAGTGCTGTGTCTGTGGCTGTGAAGACCTTGCGATCAACTACGCCGATGAGAGTGTACACGCGGGCAACATCACGCTCCGCAAAGGCGATATGATCACCGTAGATGGGCACAACGGCATCGTGTATGCCGGTGTAATCCCTACCAACGATCCGGAAGTGGTGCGCGTGGTGCGCGGCGAAATGGCCGCCGAGGATTCCATCCTGTATGGCTACTTCACCACCTTTCTGGGGTGGGCCGATGAGTTCCGCACGATCAACATCCGCGCCAATGCCGACACCCCCACTGATGCTGAGATTGCGCGGCGGTTTGGCGCAGAGGGCATCGGGCTGTGCCGCACCGAGCATATGTTTTTTGAAGGGGATCGCATTGACGAAATGCGCCATATGATTTTGGCCGACACCGAAAGCGAGCGGCGTGCCGCCCTGAAGCATATCGAGCCATTGCAGCAGAGCGACTTTGAGGGCATCTTCCGTGTGATGAACGGCTTCCCAGTTACCATCCGCACCCTCGATCCGCCGCTGCACGAGTTCCTCCCGCACACTGACTCTGAGATTGACGAACTGGCCGACAAGCTCCATCTAACGTCGGAACACGTCCACCAGCGCGTGGACGATATGCAAGAGAAGAACCCCATGCTCGGCTTTCGTGGCACCCGGCTAGGGGTATCTTACCCAGAGATTACTGAGACCCAAGCGCGGGCCCTCTTCCGGGCGATTGACGTGGCCCAGCGCGAAGGCATTACCGTGCTGCCCGAAGTGATGATCCCGCTCGTAGACTTCCCCACCGAGCTGAAGCTACAGGCAGACATTATCCGGCGCGTAGCGGCCGAAGTTGAAGCTGAAACCGGCACCTCCTTTGAATACCTGATCGGCACCATGATCGAGCTGCCGCGAGCCGCTTTGATTGCCGATGAGATCGCTGAGTCGGCGGATTTCTTCAGCTTTGGGACAAACGATTTGACCCAAACCACGCTCGGCATAAGCCGTGACGATGCCAACTTCTTGGGCACCTACGTGGATCGGGCCATCATTGAGGATGACCCCTTCAAAACGATTGACCGCAAAGGCGTAGGGCAGCTGCTGAAAACTGGCATCAAGCTGGGGCGCGGCGTGCGGCCCGATCTGAAGATCGGCGTGTGTGGCGAGCATGGCGGCGATCCGCAGAGCATCTTGTTCTTCTACGATGCCGGTGTCAACTATGTGAGCTGTTCGCCCTACCGCGTCCCGATTGCACGGCTGGCGGCGGCACAGGCCGCCCTACGGGCGAGCGCGTAGGCCAAACAAGCAGCGGAGGTCCGGCGTGGCGGACCTCCGCTGAGCGGAGCCACGTCAGCCGCCCCACGCCCGACCCCTCACCGCTGCCCACTGAACTGCTGGATCACAATGCCCGCGATGTCCTGCGCGGCACGCGGCTTGCCTGCCGCAACTGCACCCTTGCGGAGTTCATCGAGCCAGATCGGGTGGCGCAGGAGGTTATCCACCAAGATCGGCACGGACTCGGACATCCGCACCTGCACGCCAGCCCCTTGACACACGACATAATCGGCGTTCCATTCTTCGTGCCCCAAAATCGGGTCAATCACAATCAGCGGCGTGCCGCGTGCCAGTATCTCACTTACGATCAAGCCCCCCGCTTTAGTAATCACCACATCCGAAGCCGCTACCAGATCATCTACGAAATTGATATAGCCATATACTCGGATGTCCATCGTAGATCCACGTTGCAGATTGCGTACTTCATCGCCGAGTGTTTCGTTGCGCCCTGCGGCGAGCACCAGCGTACCGCGATGGTTGCTCTTGAGGATGCTGTTGGCGATCCCACGCACCCGCTCATTCTGGATGCCGCCTGCAAAGAGCGTAATCAGGAAGCCCTCACGGGGCAGATCGTGCTGCACGCGCACCGCGCTTTTGTCTTTCGGCGTGGCGATCTGCGGATCAACCGGAATGCCGGTAACGTGAATGATGTTACTTGAGATGCCGCGTTCGACCAGTTGCTCGCGCATCATCGCCGATGCGACAAAGTAGCCGTCTATGTCGGGGTAAACCCAGAAGGTATGCACGGCGTGATCGGTGACAACGCAGTAGAGCGGAAGCCGAATATCGCCTTTGCGCTTCTTCCGCAGCAGCATGTTCAGGGGCAGGAAGTGGGTGCAGATGATGATCTCCGGCTTGAATGTCTCTAGCAGATCTTCGAGATCCACAAGGCTGACACTCTCCATCAGTTTACGGAGATTGTTGGTAAGTTCGGCTAGCTCTGGGGCGCGGTCAGTCTGCTTGTAGAACAAGCCCCACGCAAGCGGGGCATTATTGGTCACATCTATGTAAGCACGCGAATAGGTTTTATGAAAGAAGCTCGGCGTAAGGTCGAGCGTATCAACTACGCCCACATCACCCGGCTGACGCATCTCGAAGGCTTTTCGTAGGGCGTTGGCGGCCGTCTTGTGGCCTGTCCCAACGGTAGCATGCAAGAGAAGGACACGCGGCATAACAGCTCCTTACCTTGACCAGATGGTGTGGCGGGTATGCGCCACATGATAGGGGCAGTAGGTCGGGTAGCCGCGCTGCTGATTCCGGCTTATGCCTAGTTTGTAGCATCTATCGTACCACGCCTATGCGGGGCTGTAAAGAGGGTGCAGAGGCGAGTACAAAGGGTTAGAGCGGAGGTGTTGGGGCAGGCTGGGCTGGCACCCCGCCCCAACCGTAGCCGCTGGATTCTACGCCCCCGCAGGAGCCGGCATTGGGCCGCCCCGCACGGGGGCAAGCTGGGCCGCCCGCGCTGGAAGCTCATACAGCAGCGCGTCCTCCACGAGGATCCGTGCAAGGTTGAGCGGGTGCAGAAACTCGCGCACTGGCGTGGCTCCATTGGCCATGCCAGCGTAGCGGGTTGCTAGCGATGGGCGGCGCGAGATGGCTCGCAGCAGCAGCTCGCCAATGTTGATCCCCAGATCCTGTACCTGCTCGATGGAGCTACCCAGCTCATACAGATCGTAGTGCGGGCGGGTTTCCCCATCGCGCTGCGCCTGATAGTGGGCCATCGCGCTGCACCAGTTCAGGCGTGCGCCGGGCGCGTTCCAGCGGGCCCATGCTTCGGCGAGCAGCTCTGCGCCGCGCAAGGCATAGTTGATGCCCTGCCCCGTGATCGGGTCAATGTAATGCCCGGCATCGCCCACCAAAGCCCAGCCGGGCCCGTAGGATTGGCGGTAAAAGCTATCCACTGGGCCTTGCCCCATAATCGGTGTGACCCGCTCGGCGTTGCGCCCGCGCTCGGCTACTTCGGGGAAACTCTGCCAGACCTGCTGCATAATGCCTTCCGGGTCTTTGCGGGCGGTCTCAAATTCGGCAACCGGAATGCCCACCGAGACGACCGTCAAGTCGGCATCGGCATCGAACACGAGCACCCCGCGCCCGGTCTCTTTGAGTGAGGCATACACCACTGCGCTCGGTTCGTGCAGTGGGGCGAAGTTGCGGTAGTAGGCATAGTAGATACACGAGGGGTTGGGGTGTGCGGCGTAGATCTGGGCCCCCACCGCCCGCCCAACAAAGCTGCGCTTGCCATCCGCGCCGATCACCGCCCGCGCATAGCAGGCTTGCTCGCTGCGCCCGTGCGGCCGCCCGCGCACGCCAACCACGCGCCCGTGCGCCCAGAGCAAGCCCGTGACATTGAAGCCCTCGCGCACCGTGATGTTGGGGTAGCTGCGGATGCGCGCTAGGATTGCCGCATCCATCACCTCACGCCGGATCGAGTAGGCATAGTCGCGCCCGTGCGAGGCCGGCAGCCGTGCCACCATATCGAACTGCTCGGTCCGCACGCCGTAGTAGCGAATCTGGGGCGCACCGATGGCTTCAATATCGGCGAGTACGCCAATCCGCTCAAGTACGGCCATGCTGTTGCCGTAGAAGATCGGGCACGAGACGGTCGGGGCGGGGAAGGTGCTCCGCTCGAGCAGCAGCACCCGTGCGCCCTGCTGGGCAAGGAGCGCGGCAGTGGCACAGCCGGCTACCCGTGCGCCCACAATAATCACGTCGAAGCTATCATTGGTGGTAGGCTCGTGCTCCTGAGTGGTGGGCGTGTCCTGTCGTGTGATGTGCTTAATCGCCATCCCAAACGTATCCTTCGCTAGCTCAAAGTTGAGGTGTTATTATTTCCATATTCACTCCATTCACTGTACGCCGAACCCTGCGCCACGTCAAGCACCATGCCCGCCACCCGATCCGCTAACCTCAGGAACTTTCGCGCCCTGTCGCACGTCATCCCTGCAAGGAGCCACCCACGGCCCGCCGTGCCGCCGGATTGCAGCAGCGCGGGGGGTGGTATAATGGGGATGGGGAAGCCGATCTGAAATGCCCCACGAGGAGTTGCCATGTCGCGCCGCCTGTTGAGCCTCCTGCTTGTGCCGCTGGCTTTGCTACTCGCCTCATCCAATCTGGCTCCGCCGGCCCGCCCGCTCAACTGGGAACGCCCGCCCCTGCCCGTCAGTGAGCCGACCTTCGGGCTGAATAGCCACCTTGCGACGCGCTACCCCGATCCGACCAGCATGCACATTCCCGGCGCAGCCCTGACCGATCTGGGGGTGCAGTGGGTGCGTGAGGATTTCCACTGGCATCGCATTCAGCCGGATCGGGACGTGTGGGATTGGAGCTTCAACGATGCCGCCGTGCGTGAGCTTGCCCGCCGCGACATCCAGATCTTGGGCGTGCTGGGGCCTTCCGTTGGCTGGGCCACCCCATACACCGGCGATCAACGCCACGCTGTTTCCTACTACGCCCCCGATCCCGATCTGTTTGAGGACTATGTACGCGGGGTGGTTGCCCGCTATCGCCGCTACGTCAAGCACTGGGAGATTTGGAATGAGCCGGATCACGCGCTCTTCTGGCAACCTGCGCCTGATCCTGTCGCTTACGCGAATATGCTCATGCGTGTCAGCCGCATTATCAAGGAGATAGACCCCGACGCACGGGTCGTGATTGGTGGCTTCAATCCCTACGATCCAGCGTTTATCCGCACCGTCGCCCAGCAGGGTGCGTGGTCGTCCTTTGATATTCTCGCCATCCACCCCTACATAGATCCGGCGACACCCGAACAGGGCAATCTGGTGGCGGCAGTGGATACGCTGTATGCATTGATGTACCAGTATGGCCAGAAGCCGATCTGGGTGACAGAAATTGGCTGGGCGAGTGGCCCCGGTGATCGGGATGCGGTGGGCCACACCAATGAGCAGCAGCAGGCCCACTACCTTGTGCGCTCGATGTTACTGCTCTGGTCGGCGGGGGTCGAACGCATCTTTTGGTATATGCTCAAGGATGACCACCACAACCCTTACGGCTTGGTGCGCTACGGCAATGGGCGCACCGACTTTGCGCCGGAGCTATACAAGCCGGCCTACTTTGCGCTGCAAACGCTGCACCGTGAGCTACAGGGGGCGCAGTTCGTCGAGCGGCGCGATCTGTTTGATGCTGCTATCGTGACCGATTTCAGTCAAGCTGCGGGCTGGGTGCGCCCCGCCCAACCAAACGGCAGCCTCAGCTTCAGCGATGCCCACGTTGCGCGGATTGACTACAACTTCAGCACCCGTGCGAATGATTACCTCGTGTTTGAGCTAGCCCAGCCGATCCCACTCAGGGGCGATCCGTATGCCATTGGGCTATGGGTGTACGGCGATGGCAGCGAGCATCTGCTGCGGGTGTGGCTCCGCGATGCTGAAGGCGAGGTGTTGCAATACAAGGTGGGTGTCGTGGGCGAACCGGGCTGGCGGTTTATCAGCACACCGCTCGGTGGCACGGTGGAGCTGGGCAACCGCGTGACGAGCGGCGGCAACGGGCAACTCGATTACCCGATCAGCCTACAGGCGATCCTCTTGGATGATGCCTATGATGCGTTTGTTGGCTTGGGCACAATCTATCTTGATGATGTCAAAGCGATCTATGGGCGCGAGGTGTACGATCTGCGCTTCACCCGCGCTGGGCGTGCCCTTGATGTTATCTGGTCGCCGCCGCACACCCGCGTCACGCTTGCTACCAACGCCGCTACCGCCTACTTCCGCCGCCCGGATGGGAGCGTGCTAGAGGCAGCCGTGCGCGGGGATCGCATCCCGCTGACGGTGAGCGGCGAGCCGGTGTTTCTGTGGCACACCCGCTAAGCAGGGGCGGCAGTGCGGCCAACCGCGCTCCTGTCCCCTAACACCTGACACCCGCGCTCCTGTCTCCTAGCACCGGTCACGCGCCCGATGCCCGCACCACGAGATGCTGCTGGCGCACTGCCGCGAGCCGTTCGGCATCCAACGTTACGCCTAGCCCACCCTCATCTGGCACGGTGATCGTCGAGTCGGAATTGAGCGTCAGGTTGGGCAAGGCGACATCTTCGGCGAAATAGCGGACGGATTCGGAGATGTCGCCGGGCAGGGTGAAGTTTGCCGTGCTGGCCAGTGCAAGGTTGCCCGCTCGCCCGATGTTGGTTTCGAGCATGCCCCCGCACCACACCGGCACGCCCTGTGCGGCGCAGAGATCGTGGATTGCCATTGCCGCCGTGAAGCCGCCGACCCGCCCTACTTTGATGTTGATCACGCGGCACGCCCCAAGCTGCAACGCCCACCGCGCATGCTCCGGCGATTGGATGCTCTCGTCGAGGCAGATCGGCGTGTGCAGTTCGTGTTGCAGCGTGGCATGATCCACCAGATCGTCGTGGTGCAGGGGCTGCTCTATCAACAGTAACTGGTACGCATCTAGCTCCTTGAACACCGCCGTATCAGCCAATGTGTAGGCCGAGTTGGCATCCACCTGTAGCAGCAGATCGGGGTAGCGTTCGCGCACCGCCCGCACCAGTTGCACATCTTGGCCCGGCTTGATCTTCAGCTTGACCCGCTGGTAGCCGCGAGCCACAAAGCCCTCCACCTGCGCGAGCAGAGCCGCAATGGTTGGCTCTAGCCCCACGCTCACCCCAACCGGCACTGCCGCTCGCGTACCACCGAGCAGCGTTGCCAGCGATACGCCTTGCGCCTGCGCCACCAGATCCCAGATCGCATTCTCTAGCGCGGCTCGCGCCATGGCGTGCCCACGCACCCGCGCCACCAGTTCAGGCACCTCCTGCGGCGCACTGATCGGTTGCCCCAACACCATCCCGATCAGGTAATCCCGCAGAACGTGCCACGCCGTCTGCACCGTCTCTGAGGCATACCACGGGCCACTGCCCGCGACACACTCGCCCCACCCGATTAGCCCATCACTCGCCACCGACACGAGAATGCAGGGGCGCACGGTCTCGCGCCCAAAGCTCGTCTCAAATGGATGCACCAACGGCATCTCAATCAAGTGCAACTCAATCTGTTCAATTGTCAGTGGCTTCATTCCCGCGTCCCATCTTGTTGCAAAACATAGTATCCGATCTCCCCATCGGCAAGCATATCGGTGATTGTGTACCCCGCTCCACAGACCCCCCCTAGCACCGCCCGAATGTGCAGCCGCCACGCCAGTGCCAGTTCGTGATCCTGTTCGCGGATGCGCCGCATCTGCGCCGGAATTGCCACTAGCAGCGTTGATGCCAGTGGTGCTAGGGGGGTGGCACACGGGCGCGGCAGCAGCCCGCCGCTTGGGTCGGTCTCGGGCGGATTCAGCAGTACCGCCCCCGCCGTGCGATACTGTTGCACCAGCTGAGCCATTGGCCGGCGGGCGTGAATGCTAGCGATGCGTTGCCGCACCCGCCCTTCATCCAGCTCCCAGCGCACCAGTAGCCGGTCTGAGGGCAAAGCCATAGGCAGTCCATTCTGCATCGGGCCATAGAGATTGGGCAGGTAGGTCGCACTGATCCCGCCGAGCAGGTGAATGTTCATCAGCGCGTTGCGCCGCTCTAGCGGGTCAAACGTCCACGTCATCAGATTGATCCCTTGCGCCAGTGCCAGCTCGCGCTGATACAGCTTCATGCGCGTGCCAATGCCCTGCCCGCGATGGGCGGGCGCAACCGCTAGTTGGTGCGAGCAGTGCTTGAACTGCCCATCGGCTTCACGCCCAATAAAGCTGAACAGGTAGGCAATCATGGGCGCATCGCCCCCGCCGGCGGCACTTCCTGTAGCAAATGCCCCCAACACGATCCCGCCATTCTTCTGGGCCGTGAGCAGCACATGGTCAGGCACAACGGACTGCACCGGCACGCCCCACTCATCGCGCTGGAACGCCTCAGCGAGCGCAAAATCGGCTAGCGTTGTCAACTCTCGGATGTGGCTCCTCATTGGTTATGGCTCCTGTTCTTGCTGTGTATTATACACGAGCCTTGCATCTTGCTATTGCCGTGTCTGCTGATCTACAGTACAATGAAGAGTGACAGGATAAAATCATTCGTATTGCTGAAGTATCGTAGCGAGAAACGTACTTGTAAATCGTTCCTGATTGAGCAAAGCCGAAATCAAAATCTTGAAACGCTTTCAAAACTTGAGGAGTTCTTCCAATGCAACAAGCAACACCGCTTGCCGCGATCTGTGCCAAAGCGCACGCCGGGCAGGCCCTCTATTTCAATGAACTGCGCTTTTTGGCCCAAACGAGCGAACGCGATGAAGTGCAACAGATGGCACGGCGCATCCGCCAGCAGTATGCCCCAGCGTCAATCCTAACGTATGCCGAGCGTGCCGGCCAGCCGCAGTGTGCCCCGTGTAGCCATGCCCACGCCTGCACATCCCTCGCGGCGGCCCTTGAGCTGATCGCGTGGTTGCGGCTCAATCTGCCGGAGCGTGCCCACGCCTGCTTTGGCGTAGCCGATGTGATCACCCTGCACGAGCAGACCCAGCTCCCCACTGAGACGATCCTGCGCCACCTGTTTGCTGCCGGGCAGCACCGTCTCCACGGCGATGATGAACAACTGCTCCGGCTTGCCCTGTGTAACTCGGACCCGTATACTGATCAGCAAAACCCGATGGCTGCATTATGGTTGCGGGTGCTGCGTGAAGCGCAGCAGATGGGGATGATGGCAAGTGCGGCGGTGCTGCTTGGAGCCGATGTTGCCGAAGCAACCTATCTGCACTGGCTCCAGCGTATTCGCATCATTCAGGATTACAGCCAGCGCACTGTGGGCAGTGGCTTCCTGAGCGTGGTGTACGTTGTGCCGATGGCGCAGACCAGCTTGAGCGACACCGACCTGCACCGCATTGCACTCACGCGCCTGTATCTGAATGTGATCCCGCATCATCAGCTACGCGGCTATGTAGCCCAAAGCGTGCCCCCTGCCCATGTGATGCTGGCGGCCCGCGCGGCATTGATGATCTCGGTGAGCTGGACAGTCGCCGTGCCACCCTGCAAGCAGCGTTGCAGCTTTATGGCTACCGCCTCCAGCAGCGCGATATGTATTACCAACCGGTGGTTGCCGCACCTGAAGCGGCAGCGAGCCGGACTATGGCGGTGCAGGTTCCGTCCGCTTTGTATCGGACTGCACCAGTCCAACCGATGTATCAGCCAGTGCCAGATATGTTAAACTAAATGTAATCAATCTCGCCCGCACCTGCCCACGCTTGGCGTAAGGCACACATGTCAATTGCACCGGGATGCAGCTTGATGGCTCCCACGATGCTCGCCCGTGAACGTCGAATCATCGTGAAAGGAATGAACAATGAAAGAACCTGACCTCCAACGGACGATCAATGCTGATACCATGCCCCCGTTGCGTTCTGCGCCTGCCCTACCTGCCGAGCCGAGCCGCTTTGTGCCTGCACCGCGCCTGATTGATGCCCAAACTCCGCCTGAAGAACTCTATGATCCTGATGTCCTCTATGCCCCGACGGTAGATGCCCTGCTTGGGCGGCTGCAAGAATACCTGCCTGATGCTGATGTAACTCCAATCCGCAAAGCCTATGCCGTTGCGTTTGCCGCGCATCACGGGCAGAAGCGCAAGAGCGGCGAGGATTACATCAACCATCCGGTCGCTACTGCTGCAATCCTGATTGATATGCAGATGGATGTTAGCACGATCACCGCTGCGCTGCTGCACGATGTCGTCGAGGACTCAGCGGTGACGGTGGAGCAGATCGAAGCTCTCTTCGACAAAACGATTGCCCGCCTTGTGGATGGTGTAACCAAGCTCTCGGTGCTAGAGATGCAGAGCAAAGAGGAAGCCCAAATCGGCTCCTACCGCAAGATGTTCATTGCGATGGCGGATGACCCGCGGGTGGTGCTGATTAAGCTCGCAGATCGCATGCACAATATGCGGACTATCGAGGCTACCCCGCCGCTCAAGCAGGTGCGGATTGCCCAAGAGACGATGGATATTTACGCGCCCCTCGCCCATCGGCTCGGGATCTGGCAGATCAAATCTGAACTGGAGGACTTGTCCTTCAAGGTGTTGAACCCGCAGAAATACCGCGACATCAGCTTCCAACTCTCGCTGCGCCGCGAAGTGCGTGAGCGGATCGTGCAACGGGTGATTAGCCGCCTGAAGCAGGCGCTTGAGAAAGAGGGCATCAGTGATGCGAAGATTACGGGGCGACCCAAGCATATCTACTCGATCTTTCGCAAGATGGAGCGCAAAGGTGTACCGCTGGAGCAGATCTACGATCAGCTTGCGGTGCGCGTGATTGTCAACGAAGTCGGCGAGTGTTACCGTGTGTTAGGCATCGTGCATACGATGTGGACCCCGATGCTCGCCGAGTTTGATGACTACATCGCGGTGCCCAAAGAGAGTATGTACCGCTCGCTGCACACCACAGTGCTGACACCCGGCGGCACGCCCTGCGAGGTGCAGATTCGCACCCAAGATATGCACGATGTTGCCGAGCGCGGGATCGCCGCGCACTGGCGATATAAAGAGGGCTTCCGCGAGAATGGCAAGAACATGGACAAATCGTTCGATGCAAAGCTGGCGTGGCTACGCCAATTGCTCGAATGGCGGTATGAACTGACCGATGCCCATGAGTTTCTCGATCATCTCAAAACCGATTTCCTCGAAGATCAGGTGTATGTCTTTACGCCCAAAGGTGAGATTATTGACCTGCCCGACGGCAGCACGCCCGTAGATTTTGCCTACCGCATCCACAGTGAGGTCGGCAATCGCTGTATTGGCGCACGGGTCAATGGCGCACAAGTCGCGCTCGATCATCGCCTCAAAAACGGCGATGTGGTCAGCATTATGAAGAGCAAGGCCGAGCGTGGCCCAAGCCGCGACTGGCTCAACTTCGTCAAGTCGGTCAGTGCCCGCAATCACATCAAACGCTACTACCGTCGCCTCGAACGGACCGAGAATATCACCGCCGGACGAACCCTGCTAGAGAAAGAACTGAAGCGGCTGGTGTTGCCTATCGCCTTTGATGATATTGTCAGTGCCAACGACTTGCGCTCCGTCGAGGAGCTGTTCCTTGCGATTGGGACGGGCGAAATTACCGCCCGCCAAGCGGTGCAGAAAGCCGCCGCGCTCCTCAAGAGTACCGCCGATAATCTGTCCCAGATTCCCGAAACCACTACCGTTCCGCGTCACCCCGCGTTGCCCAACCCGACCCAGACTGCAAACATACAGGTGCTTGGCACGACCAACCTGATGACGCGCCTTGCCCGCTGTTGCAATCCGGTGCAGGGCGATCATATCATGGGCTATATCACTCGCGGGCGGGGGATCACGATCCACCGCGCCAATTGTCATACGATCCTCAATGAGAAGGAGCGCGAACGGCTGGTAGAAGCCAACTGGAACGTGCCCGAACAGGATAGCTGGATTGTCGCAGTGCGCGTTGAGTCGTGGGATCGGGTGGGGCTATGGCGCGATGTATCGGCGGTGGTAGCTGATGCGGGGATCAATATTGTTGAGTTGCAGCAGATCCCCGCCCCCGATAACCAACGGGCCGTGTTTGTGATGCACCTCCGCATCTCCACCCTCGATCAGCTCACGCGCCTGCTGGATAAGCTGCACCGCATTTCAAATGTGATCGAAGCTAGCCGCGACACGCGCACCTACCCCCCAGTGCGCCGCCCATCGTAGCGTATGCGCCGTGCCCCAACAGGATGGCAACCGCAAATGACGCAGCCACTCACCCCCAACTCCAGCACCCTGCCCGCCATGCAGCAGGCCGTGCTGGCGTGGTTTCGCCAGCACGCCCGCGATCTGCCGTGGCGCACGACCCGCGACCCGTATCACATCCTCGTCGCTGAGATGATGCTGCAACAGACACAGGTTGAGCGCGTTGTGCCCAAATACCACGCCTTTCTGGAAGCCTTGCCCACGCTCAGCCACCTCGCTGAAGCCGCCACCGCCGATGTGATTCGGCTGTGGGCTGGCTTGGGCTACAATCGCCGCGCCGTCAATCTGCAACGCATTGCCCGCCTGATCGTGAGCAGCTCCGGCGGCGAGTTCCCGCGCAGCGTTGCCGCATTGCAGCAGCTGCCCGGCATCGGGGCGTATACGGCTGGCGCAATCGCCTGCTTTGCCTTTGAGCAGGATGTCGCCTTCCTCGATACGAATATCCGCCGCGTGATCCGCCGCGCTTGGGTTGCCCCAGAGGACATGCCCCCGCCCACCCCAGATCGGGTACTGCAACAGCTTGGCGCAGAACTGGTTCCGGCAGGGCAGGGCTGGCACTGGAATCAGGCGATTATGGAACTCGGCGCACTGCTCTGCACCGCTCGCGCTCCCACCTGCTGGCAGTGCCCGCTTCAGCCCCACTGCCGCAGCTATGCCCAGTGGCGCACCCGCGATGAGCAACTGTTTGCTGCGCCCGATGGCATGGCCTACCCTCGTGCCGATCAGCCGCCGCGCCGCCGCGCTGCCGAACGCCCAGAAACGCCGTTTGTCGGCTCGAATCGGTACTATCGGGGGCGCGTGGTGAGTCTGCTGCGGGCATTGCCGCCAGATACGCACCTGCCCATCACCCAGCTTGGCGTGCAACTCAAGCCCACCTTCGCTGCCGATACCGAGCAGGCATGGCTCGAACGCCTGCTGCACGGCTTGCACCGCGATGGCTTGATCGTTGTCGCTGACGGTGCGGTGCGGCTGCCCCGCTAAACCTGTTCTATGTGTGGTACTATACACTATCATAAGATTGCCTAGAGCGTAGGCAATCTGCGCGATGCTCAGGAACGTCTTGCTCTGTCACGCGCATTTCTGGCTGTGCGTGGTTGACCAGCCGTACCGCCTGTGCTACAGTGCTAGCTATACAAAAGCCGGAGGGTCTGTGGTGTCGTTCTGAACTATTGCTCCGCATACCACACGAATGCGTTAATGCGTCTGAAATGCGTCTGAGCGGAGAGAGCATGCCGAGCCTACCAAGCGCAACAGTTATGCTGCAACAAGGCCGCGAACGCCCTGTGCTTGCCCATCACCCGTGGGTCTTTTCGGGAGCCATCGCACGGGTCATTGGCCGCCCCGCCGATGGCGATGAGGTGGATGTCCAGACGGGAGCCGGCGAGTGGGTGGCCCGCGGCACATGGAGCAGTGCCTCACAGATTCGGGTGCGCCTGTTTACGTGGGATGACCGTGAGCATCTGGAGCCGGATCTGATCCGCGCCCGCCTCGAACGGGCGTTTGCCCTGCGCCAGCAGCTCCCCTTGACGCACCGCAGCAATGCGTATCGTGTGGTCTACTCCGAAGCGGATGGGCTGCCCGGCTTGATCGTAGATCGGTATGGCGACGATCTGGTGATCCAAATCCTCACGCAGGGTATGGCGGTGCGCCTTGAGCAGGTGCTTGAGTTGCTCGTGCAAGTCTTTGCGCCGCGCAGCATCTATGAGCGGAGCGATGCCGACGTGCGCCAGAAAGAGGGGCTACCGCAGGAGTCGGGGCTGCGCTGGGGTGCCCCTGCGCCCGCTGCAATCCAGTTTCGCACGCACGATCTGAGCTTCAGCGTGGATTGGCGCGACGGGCAAAAGACGGGCTTCTACCTCGATCAGAGCGACAACCGCCTGCGGGTTGCCAGCTATGCCGTCGGACGCGAGATGCTCGACTGCTTCTGCTATAGTGGCGGCTTCGCGGTGTATGCGGCCCGCGCAGGCGCACCGCAGATCACCGCCGTAGATAGTAGCGCAGGCGCACTGGCGCGGGTGGCAACCCATATGCAACAGAATCAGGTGCATCCCGAATTGGAACTCGTTGAGGCGGATGTGTTTAAGCAGCTGCGCCAGTATCGGCTGGAAGAACGCGACTTTGATTTGATCGTGCTAGATCCGCCCAAGTTCGCGCATAGCCAGCAACAGATAGATCGGGCCACACGCGGCTACAAAGATATAAACATGAATGCCATGCGGCTGCTGCGGCAAGGCGGCATTTTGGCGACCTTTAGCTGTTCGGGGCTACTCTCAGCCGAGCTATTCCAAAAGGTGGTGTTTGGAGCCGCGCTGGATGCCCGCCGCGAGGTGCAGATTCTGGAACGCCTGACGCAGGCGGCGGATCATCCTGTGCTATTATCGTTCCCAGAGAGCGAATATCTCAAAGGGTTTATTTGCCGGGTCTGGTAAACGGCGGCACTTCCCCGGCTGTGCTGCATGTGTGAACACGAATTGTATGCGCTTATGAGCTACTCAATCTTGTATGATGGGCATATCTCTAGCCCGCAGGGGTATCGCGCCACAGGGGTCTCGGCGGGCTTCAAGGAAGGCTCGCGGGCGCGTGATCTTGCGCTCGTGTATTCGGAGCTACCCGCCCGGGCCGCAGCCGTCTTTACGACGAGCACCACCAAAGCCGCGCCGGTCTTTTTCGATCAGGCGATTCTGGCTCGCAACCGTGATGCGATCCGGGCCGTGCTGATCAATTCGGGGCAAGCCAACGCGGGCACGGGCCAGCCGGGCTTGAACGATGCGGTGGAGACCGCCAAGCTCACCGCCGATGAACTCGAAATCCCCCGCGATAGTGTGCTGCTTATGTCGAGTGGCATCATTGGCGTGCCCTTGATGATGGACAAGATGCGCGATGGGATTATTCGGGCGATCTCAGAGCTAGATAGCGGTGCTGGGCGGCGGGCCGCATTGGCCATGCTCACGACTGATACGCGCCCCAAAGAACGGGCCTACGCGGTGCAACTGCGCGATGGGCGCACGATCCGGCTGGCCGGTATGGCCAAGGGCACGCGCATGGTGCATCCGCAGCTCGCCACGCTCCTCACGATTGTCACCGCCGATGTTCCGATTGATGTGCGCCTGTTGCAGCGTTCGCTTCAGCAGAGCGTCGCCCGTTCGTTTAGCCGGCTCACCATAGATGGCGACACCTCGCCCAATGACACCGTGCTCGTATTGGCCAATGGAGCCGCCGAAGGCTCAGCGATTGTGGAAGCCAGTTCGTGGGAGTATGGTGCGTGGCAAGAAGCCCTCGATGCGTTGCTCGCCGATCTGTCGCAGCAGATTGTGCGCGATGCGGCCAGCAGTGGCAAGATCATCCAAGTGCAGGTGCGCGGCGCACAGACGGAAGCTGCCGCCCGCCAGATTGCCCAAGTTGTCGCTCGTTCGGCGGCAGTGCGGCGGGCCTGCAAAGAGGGCACCCCCGATTGGGGCACATTGCTCGCGGCAATTGGGGCCAGCAATGTTGATCTGTATCCCGACCTGCTTGATCTGTATGTTGGTGATATACTAGTTATGCAGGAAGGTTTGCCGGTTTCGTTTGATCAGCAAGCCGCCGTGCAATATTTCTCCAATCAAGAGCTAGAGTTTATGATTGACCTGCATCTGGGCGCAGGTGCAGCGACGATTTGGACATGTACATGGCATGGTGAATTTGCATGACACTACAAGAACTTCCGTTGTTTCCTTTAGGTACGGTGATGTTTCCGGGCGCAACGCTGACCCTGCATATCTTTGAAGAACGCTATCGGTTGATGATTGGCGAGTGCCTCGAACGTAGCACGCCCTTCGGGGTGGTGCTCATCCGCGAGGGGCACGAAGTCGGGCTGGGTGGGGCAACCCCGTATGAGATTGGCACGCTGGTGGCGATCAATGCGAGTGTGCGCCTTGAAGATGGCCGCCTCTTGATTGCGACGGTGGGGCAGCAACGCTTCCGCATTCACAGCATTGTGCAGCAGACCCCCTACCTGACTGCAACTGTGGCGTTGCTCGATGAGACCCCCTCGCGCCAGACAAGCCTTGTGGCCCAAGAGGTGCGTCAGATCCACGGGCAGTATTGGCAGGCAGTGGCGGCCGCGACAGGCGTGCAGCAGGATGAAGAGGATCTGCCCGACGACAATCTTGAACTTTCCCACCACCTCGCCTATCGCCTGCAAGTGACCAACGAGCGCAAGCAACGCTGGCTGGCGAGCGATGCCACTACCCGCCTGCGCGAGATTGCGGCGATGATGCGGGCCGAAATTGATCTGCTGCCGCGCAACCAGCGCAATGACCTATCGCGCATCTCTGATCTGCCGTGGTCTTGGAACTAAGCCGCGCGAGTAGCGCAATGCGGCAATCGGTACGGAGCTATGTTTATCGGGGCGTGTGAGCTAACGTTGCATCTGCCGTTGGCGCAATCGCTGAAGGACAAGCGGCAGGCGATCAAATCATTGATGGCCCGGCTCCGCAATGAATTCAACATTGCGGTGGCAGAGGTGGATCAGCAGCAGGCATGGCAAGTTGCCGTGCTTGGGGTAGCCTGTGTTTCCCCCTCCCAGAAGTACGCCCACGAGCAGCTCGAAGCGGTGGTGCGTTTTGTGCAGACGCACCGCCCTGATCTCCCCTTGACCCATTACGACATTGAGATTCTGTAACGCCCATGCATGCTGCCGATGAGATTCAACCGTTCCCGCTACTGGCGATTGTGGGCCAGCCGGAACTGAAAACCGCGCTCGTCATCACCTTGATCAACCCGATGGTAGGCGGGGTGCTCCTCAGTGGGCCGTATGGCGTGGGCAAAACCACCGCCGTGCGCAGCCTGCTCGACCTGATGCCCGTTGTCGAGCGTGAGCTGTGGCAGGACGATGGCACCATCCGCACGGTGCGCGAGCCGATGCGCTTGATCGAATTGCCCTTGAATGCGCGGATTGAGGATGTGGTCGGTGGGATCAATGAGCGCGTAGCGATTGAGCAGCAACGGGTCTTGCTGGAAGAGGGCATTCTCGCCCGGGCCCACCGCAACCTGCTCTATGTGGATGAGATCAACCTGCTGGAGCCGCACGTCATTGATGTCATTCTGGATGCTGCTGCACAGGGGCGCACGCTCGTGCGGCGCGGGCCGTTGGTGCGTCTATTTCCGGCGCAGTTTGTGCTGGTTGGCTCGCTGAACCCCGAAGAGGGCACCCTCCGCCCGCAGATTCTGGATCGTTTCGGCTTGCGGGTGTGGGTTGCGCCCCTGAGCGATGCGCGGGAGCGGCTGGAGGTGTATCGGCGGGCACAGTTGTTCCGCACCGATCCGCACGCCTTTCGGGCGGCCTATGCCGAGCAGACCCAGCTGCTCCGCGAGGAGGTGGAGATCGCCCGCGAGATTCTGCCGCATGTGCAGGTTCCGCCGCTGCTCGAAGCCCTTTCGCTCAACCTTGTGCAAGAACTTCAGATACCCTCGCACCGGGCCGAAATAGCCCTGCTCGAAGCCGCCCGCGCCCGCGCCGCTGCTGATTTCCGCAGCGTGGTAGGGCAGGATGACATCGTTCGGATGGCGGCCCTCGCTCTGCGCCAACGCCGCAGCACCACGATTGAAGCCTATGCCGCACAGGTGCAGCAAGAGAATGAGCAGGTGCAAGCCGCGCTGCATAAAGTCACCGCGCAGCACAGCCCGCCCGCCGCCCCAGAGCAGCCCATCCGCAAGCGCAAGCAGCCGCGCAGCACGATGCGCCAGCTCGAGCAGGACGGGGCGTAGCGGCGGGGCGGGGGGAATACTGAACAATCAGGGAAGCGATTCCTGTGATAATAACCAGATAACTTCAGGAGTAAAGCTATTCAGGTGGCAAGGTTTTGCGACTGGTTCATCATCCCCCCTTGCCTATCTGCGGTATAATAGCCTCGAGTGTCCCAGCCTACTCCATGCTAGCCTTGTCTAAATGCCTAACCGCTCTAATCATAGTAAGGATCAATTCTGTGCAACCTACCGATGCTCGCCCAAGCTCCACTAACCGCCTGATCCACGCCACTAGCCCCTACCTCTTGCAACACGCTCACAACCCCGTAGATTGGTATGAGTGGGGCGACGAAGCCCTCGCCAAAGCGCGAACCGAAGATAAGCCGATCCTGCTTAGTATTGGCTACTCGAGCTGCCACTGGTGTCACGTTATGGCCCACGAGAGCTTTGAAGACCCCGCTGTCGCCGCCGTGATGAATGAGCATTTCGTCAATATCAAGGTAGACCGTGAGGAACGCCCCGATATTGACTCGATCTACATGGCGGCGGTGGTTGCCATGACCCGGCGCGGCGGCTGGCCCCTCACGGCTTTCCTCTTTGCCGATGGCACCCCGTTCTATGGCGGCACCTACTTCCCGCCCGATGCCACCGCCCAACGCTACGGTATGACGGGCTTCAAATCGCTGCTGTTTGCCATTCACGATGCCTACCGCAATCGGCGCGAGGAGCTAGAGCAAAACGCCACCCAGCTGCTCGGCGTGTTGCAGCAGGAGCATCAGAGCAAGCTCGCCGCCAGCCCGCTCACGCCGGCCCTGCTTGATAACCTGTTCTTCACCTTGATCGGCGACTTCGATTACGAGCATGGCGGCTTTGGCGGCGCACCCAAATTCCCCCAGCCTACCACGCTCGAAATGTTGCTGCACCTCTACGCCCGCAACGGCAGCAGCGAGGTGCTGCGGATGCTTGAATTGACCCTGACCAAGATGGCACACGGCGGCATGTACGATCAGCTTGGCGGCGGCTTCCACCGCTACAGCGTAGACGAACGCTGGCTTGTGCCGCACTTCGAGAAGATGCTCTACGACAACGGCTTGCTCACGGCGATCTATACCCAAGCGTGGCAGATCACCCGCAACCCGCTCTATCAGCGCATTGTCGAGGAGACCCTGAGCTACATCGAACGCGAGATGACCAGTCCTGACGGTGGCTTCTACAGTGCCCAAGATGCCGATACCGAAGGCGAGGAAGGCAAGTTCTTTGTGTGGCGAGCCAACGAAGTGCGGGATCTGCTCGGCGAAGATGCCGTGCTGTTCAGCCAGATCTACGAAGTCACCGCACGCGGCAACTTCGAGGGGCAGACTGTCCTGAATGTGCCGCGCCCGCTTAGCGAGATTGCCCGCGTCACAGGGGTATCGCTGGAGCGGCTCGAACAGGCTCAGCAGCGCGGGCGGGCGAAGCTGTGGCAGGTGCGCGAGCAGCGCGTGAAGCCGGGCCGCGACGAGAAGATCCTGACCGCGTGGAACGCCATGATGCTGCGCGGCTATGCGCTTGCCGCCGCCGCCTTCGCCAACCCCGCCTACCTGCACGCCGCCCAGCGCAACGCCGCCTTTGTGCTCGACACCCTGCGCCGCGCCGATGGTCGCTTGATGCGGAGCTGGAAGGATGGGCGCACGGTGATTCCCGCCTACCTCGAAGACTACGCCCTGCTGAGTGAGGCCTTGCTCACCCTGCACGGCGTAGACGGCGATGCTCGCTGGCTCAACGCGAGCCTTGCCCTCGCCGATGATATGCTGCGCCTGTTCTGGGATGAACCGCTCGGCGGCTTCTACGATACCGCCACCGATCAGGAGCAACTCATCACCCGCCCGCGTGATTTGAGCGACAATGCCACCCCATCGGGCACATCAACTGCGGTGTATGTGTTGCTGAAGCTCGCCACAATCACCGGCAACCACGATTACCGCCAACGAGCGGTGGGCATCCTTGAAACGCTGGTGGAGCCGATGCAACGGGTGCCCAATGGCTTTGGGCGTGCGCTGAGTGCCGTAGCCTACCACCTTGCCCGCGTGCGCGAGATTGTGCTGGTGGGCGATCCGGCCCAGCCCGATCTGCACGCCCTGCTGCAAGCGGTGCATCACGCCTATCGCCCATTTAGTGTGGTGGTGTGCCGCACACCCAGCACGGCTGCCACTGGCGGCGCAACCGCACAGTTGGAGCTATTGGCGCAGCGCGACTTGGTAGAGGGCACCGCCACCGCGTATGTGTGCGAGGGCTTCACCTGCCAGCTCCCCGTCAGTGATGCGACGGCGTTACAAGCCCAGCTCGACGGCTAATCGCTCGATGCGAGGGGTCAGGTTGCAGGGGTCAGGTTGCAGGGGTCAGGTTGCAGGGGTCAGGTTGCAGGGGTCAGGAGAAGTGTCCTCGCACCCGACACCTGTCACCTCGCACCCGACACCTGTCACCTCGCACCTGTTACCTGTCACCCGTCACCTAGCACCTAAACTACGATGCACATTCTCCACGCGGTTCAAATTTATCACCCAGCCCCAAGCGGAGCCGCCCGCTACTTCATCGAGATCGGCGAGCGGCTTGTGCAAGAGCAGCACCGTGTCACCGTGCTTGCCAGCGATGCCTGCGATCTGGAGCATTTCTGGGCCAGCGGCAAACGCCACTTCGCCCAACTGCACGACACCCACAACGGCGTGCAGGTGCAACGGTTTGCGGTGCAACGCCCGCCCGCACCTACGCTGGCCTATCCGGTGCTGCGCCGCCTGATGCTGGAGTATAGCCACCTGCCCCTGCCCCCCTCAACCAAGCTAGCCGGGCTACGCCGCATGGCCACGATTGCGCCGCGCCTGCCCCAGCTACGCCCCTACCTCGATCAGCACCCCGCCCTGCGCGATGTCGCCCTGCTCCACACCACCAACATCACGCTCGACTTTATGCTCATTCCCCTGATCGCATGGGCCGCACGGCGCGGCATCCCCCACATCTGCACGCCGTTTGTGCATCTGGGCGAGCCGGATAACGACACCGTGCGCCGCTACTACAGCATGCCACACCAGCTTGATCTGCTGCGCCGCAGTGCGGCGGTGATTGTCCAGACCCCGCGTGAACGCGCATTCTTGCAGCAGCAGGGCATCCCCGATCACCTGCTGCACACGATTGGCGTAGGCGTAACCCCTAGCGAGCTGGCCGGCGGCGACGCGCACCGCTTCCGCCAGCAGCACCAGATCGCCCCCGACGCACCGCTTGTGCTGACGATTGGCACTGCCGCCTACGATAAAGGCACGCCGCACGTCCTCGCCGCCATGCAGTGCCTGTGGGAGCAGGACATCCCCGCCGTGTGGGTGCAGTGTGGCAGCCAGATGCAGCACTTCACCAATCTGGTTGCCCACCTTGCCCCCGCCGATCAGGAGCGGGTGCGCTTGCTCGGCTATGTAGATGACCAGACCCGCCGCGACGCACTGGCGGCGGCGCAGGTGTTTGCGCTGCCCTCGCGCACCGATAGCTTTGGCATCGTCTACCTTGAGGCGTGGTGCTACGGCGTGCCCGTAATTGGCGCACTGGCGGGCGGTGTGCCCGATGTGATTACGCACGGCAGCGATGGCTTACTGGTGCGCTTCGGCGATGTTGCCGAACTGGCCCACGCAATCACCTTCTTGATCACCCACCCCCAACGCGCTCGGGCGATGGGTGCAGCCGGCTGGCGCAAGGTGCAGCAGGGGCTGACGTGGGAGCATAAGTATCAGCAAGTGCGGACAGTGTACGCCCACTCGCTCTAGGCCCATTCCCCTTTACTACCGCGTGTGTGCTAGTCCTATGTTTGGAATAGGACTAAAAGAATATTGACATCGTTCGTAAAGATTGGTAATATTATCCGATATACATTAATTACCATAAACAAAGTGATAGCTCTGCCTCTGATCTTGGGGTAAGCACTGTGCAAGAGCTACACTTCGCTCTCATTTCGATGGGCCATTCTATCGGGCTAGAATGGTTTTTGCTAATATGCACTATGCCAGTGCGGACATGAAAGGAACAAATACACTAATGAAATCATCTCAACGTGACAAGAAAACTGAATATGCAAATGGGGCTAACCTCACTGCTACCAATGCTGACGAGCTACAGCAACAGGTGTTTTTATATGCCCAAGTTCTTGAGCAGATCTCGGATGGGGTCTATATCTTCCACCTCGAAGATTGCAATGATGATCGCAGCCTGCGATTTATTACGGCAAATGCGGCAACTGAAGCCCTGACGAATGTCGCCCCGCAACGCATCATCGGGCAGACCCTTGATGAGGAGTTCCCTAATCTGCGCCGGCACGGTATCCCTCAAGCCTATGCTGAGGTGGTACGCACTGGGCAGCCATTCCAGACTGAGCTAATCTACGGCGATGAGTCCGTGATTGAGAGTGCCTTTGCGATCAAGTCCTTTGCGCTATCCGATCAGCATGTCGCCGTCATCTTCCAAAATATCCCCCAACAGCAGCAAACCGAGCAGCAGCGACAAAACGAAACCGACCAAGCCCGCCTTGTGCTGGAAGCAACCGGCTATGGCGTGTGGGATCTAGACGTACCCAACCAGAACACCTATTACAATGAGAACTACGCCACAATGATGGGCTACAATAGCTCCACCTTTGCCCAGACATTTGAGGAGTGGTATCAACTAGTGCATCCCGATGATTTGCCCCAGATCACGCGCGATTTCCAAGCTCTGCTTGCTGGGCAGATCCCCCAGATGAACAACCAGTTCCGCATGCGGAACGAGTCCGGCGCGTGGCAGTGGCTCGAATCACGCGGCGGTGTGGTTGCCCGCGATGCCGATGGCAACCCGACCCGCGTGCTGGGCGTGGTCAATGATATTACCGCGAAGAAGCAGAATGAACGCGAGCTTCAGAAGTTCGTCGCGATTATCGAGAGTAACCCCGACTACATTACATACACCACGCTTGACTTAAGCGAGGTGTATATCAACCCGGCGGGACGCGAACTAGTCGGGGTGACGCTAGATGATCTACAGAACAACTACGATGTAACCCTACCCGTCTACCCCGCAGACCTGTCAATCTTTATAGATCAGGTGGTGCCGACGCTGATGCAGGGCCAACCGTGGACGGGCGATATGCGTCTGCGCCACATCCACGAGGGGACGATCATCCCCATGAGTGGGCATGCCTTTCTAGTAACAGATACGCAGACGGGTGAGCCTCTTGCGATGGCCGCTATTCTGCGCGATGTGCGTGAGCAAAAGCGGATGGAGCAGGAGATGCAGAAGTTGGCTGCGATTGTGCAGAGTAGCCCCGATTATATGTCGTATGCTTCACTCGATCTGAGCGAGGTGTATATCAACGCGGCGGGGCGCAAGCTGGTTGGCTATGATCCAGAGGCTCCGATCACAGACTATGATCCAGCCCAAATTATGCCCGCCGAAACACACGCGCAGCTGTTCGATGAGATTATGCCTGCGATGCAAACACGCGGCTTCTGGAGTGGCGAGACGATCATCCGCCCGCTCGGTACGGACACCACCATTCCGGTCGAAGTCGTGAGCTTTATGATTAACGATACCCAGACAGGTGAGCCGATTGCCCAAGCTGGGATTATGCGCGACATCAGCGAGCGCAAACGGGGTGAGCAAGAATTTCGCAAGCTCGCGGCCATTGTCGAGAATAGCCCGGACTATATGTCGTATACGTCCATGGATTACAGCGAGGTATATATTAATCTAGCTGGGCGTAAGCTTGCAGGCTATCCGCTTGATGGTCCACTGCACAACTATGATCCCCTTCAGATCACGCCGCCTGAAGCCCAGCCGAAGCTCCTCAATGAGATTATGCCTGCGATGCAAACACGCGGCTTCTGGAGTGGCGAGACGATCATCCGCCCGCTGGATACTGGCGTAATCGTGCCGGTCGAAGTTGTGAGCTTTGTGATCACTGACCCGCAAACTGGTGCGCCGATTGCCCAAGCTGGCATCGTGCGCGACATCAGCGAGCGCAAGCGGGGTGAGCAGGAGCGGCTCGAACTCCAGCAGCGGGTGATTGACGCGCAACGGGCCGCGATCCACGAGCTATCTACCCCGCTCCTGCCGCTCAGTCGGGGCGTGGTTGCGCTCCCGATTGTGGGCAGTGTGGATACGGCGCGGGCCCAGCAGGTGATGGAGACGCTGCTTGAAGGCATTGCCTCGCACAAAGCCCTGATTGCTATCGTGGATATTACCGGCGTGAAGGTGGTAGATACGCAGGTTGCCCAAGCCCTGATCAGCACTGCCCAAGCGGTGCGCTTGCTAGGCGCACAGGTGGTCATCACCGGCATCCAGCCCCGCATCGCCCAGACGCTGGTGCAGCTCGGCGTGGAACTGACCGGGATTGTTACCCGATCCACACTGGAAGATGGCATCGCCTACGCGCTGAAGCTCCGCTAACGTAGACCGGCTACGTTCATCCGCTACCGATCCACCTCCTGCATACTATGGATGGATCGGTAGCGTGCGGCATATCACGCCTCCACCAGCCACCGCACAGCCGCATGCACTCTTGGTCAAAATATCGTATACTACTAGGAACCCGATCAACAGGACGCAGTGTTGCCCCACTTGGACGTACCACCCTGTTGCTCAGGCGTTTTTTATTCCACTGTATGCGAAGGAGGACCTTAACCACATGAAACACTGGCTTCTACTGTTTGCCCTGCTCGTGCCCTTGCTCGCCGCGTGTGGCGGCGCACCCACCGCCCCAACCACCGCGCCCGCCGCGTCTACTGGCGATACCGATGCCCCCGCCACTGACGATATGGATGGCGTAGACCGCAGCCAACTCGCTGATCAACTCTTCCTCTACATCTGGAGCGACTATATTGATCCGCAGATCCTTGAAGATTTCGAGGCCGAATATGGTGTGCGGGTGACGGTGGATCTGTTCGACTCGAACGAGTCCATGATCCCCCGCATCCGGGCGGGCAACTCCGGCTACGATATTGTCGTGCCCTCCGATTACGCCGTGCAATCTATGGTGCTGGATGGCTTGCTCGCCCCACTGGACAAGAGCCTGCTAACCAACATTGGCAACCTTGACCCCGAATTGATGAACCTGTACTTCGATCCAAGCAATGAACACTCGATCCCCTATTTCTGGGGCACATCGGGACTTGCTTACAATCAGAAATTCTTCGATACGCCCCCCACAAGCTGGTCCACGATCTTTGAGCCGGCTGAGCTAGAGAAGATCAGCAATCGCTTTACTATGCTTGAAGATCCGCGTGAAGTGCCCGGCGCAGCCCTGATCTACAAAGGCCATTCGGTCAACACTACCGACACCGCCGTACTTGCCGAGGTGCAGGAGCTGCTCATCGCCCAGAAGCCGTTTGTCGCTTCGTATGACAGCAGCAACGTCAACTTCAAGCTGGCCACTGAGGAGGTCGTCCTTGCCCACGCATGGTCGGGCATGGCGGGGCAGGCGATGTCCGGTATTGACGACAAGCCCGGCAACCCCGATGTGAAGTTCTTGATCCCCGATGAGGGCGGCATCATCTGGATGGATAACCTCGCGGTCGTGTTCGATTCGCCCAACAAGTACACCGCGCACGTCTTTATGAACTACCTGCTGCGCCCCGAAGTTGCCGCGCAGAACACCGATTGGGTGCTCTACCTTACGCCCAATGCCCCCGCCCGCGAGCTCCTCTCGGAAGACACGCTCGCGCTGTACGAAGCCGGGCTAGAGCCGGATGAGACGACCATGATGCGCCTGCAATGGATCGAGCGCAACGCCCAGACGGACGAACTGTTTAGCGACCTGTGGACGCGGGTCACGGCGCAATAGCCCCCCGTTGCAACCTGCGCCACGCGCCCTCTGCACGGCGTTCCCACGCGGGAACGCCGTCGCCTTGCCCGCAGTCAAAATTCCCTCTTGCATATTTTCTTGGCCCGTGCTATACTCTTCTCACAAACATATCAGGTGTTTGTAAGGTTTGCATCATTCCAAGCTGAATGATTCGTTGTCAAGTCGTCGTGATGCGGTGATTGCTAGTGGGGTTCTGCCCCGCGAGTAAACCATGTATGTTCACCGGATCCCTAGCCAAGTATGCAAGGTGACATTGATATGCGCTTAATAGCCTCTTTCGTGTTGACGTTGGTGCTGAGTTTTGCGGTAGTACCGCACAGCACCGCGCTGATTGAAGCAACCGTCCCCACCCTCGACCTGTATCAAGCGGCCCCTAGCCCAGACAACACTGGTGCTGCCAACCTCGACTATGCCTACTACTGCCAATGCACGGATTACGTGCGCCAACGCTTTGGCCTGTTCTCGTCCATCGGCTGGTTCTGGGGCGCACAAGATATGGGCCCCTACCTGCAAGCCAATGGCATGGTGCAAGTTAGCACGCCCCAGCCGGGCGCAATTGCTGTTTTCCCCGGCTGGTTTGGTTACGGCATCAATTCCTACTACGGGCACGTTGCCGTTGTTGAGCAAGCCCACTGGAGTGGCGACTCGGCCCAGCTCGTGCTGCGCGGAGCCAACCAATCGTGGGCGGGCATCTGGTCGGAGTATGGGTGCTACAATGTCTCCGATATGTACCACATTGCGCACTCCCCGCGCTATGCCTACATTGCCTACTATGTCTGGCCCGCCAAGCCGTGGATCGCGCAGCCGCTGTCCATCTCCGACGCAGACCACGAAGTCGCCGTAGGGGAAGAAATCACGGCGGCGTTTGCCTTCCAGAATGTCGGCGGCACGGACCTCACCATCGAGACGGCAATGGCGGGCGGGCGGCGGGGCGATAGCTGGGATGCGGCGACCCAAGCCAACTTTGGCGGCAGCGCGAGCATCGTGCTTGCGCCGGGCGAAATCTACCACTACACGGGCACGTTCACGCCGCAGCACGTCGGTGAGCATTTTGTTGCCCCGACGCTCAAGGTAGACGGGGCGTGGCTGGAAATTCCCGATGGCAATGTGGTGCGTTACACAGTGGTGCAGCCGGAGATCACCGCCAAACCGCAGATCCGCTCAGCCAGCAACGTGGGTAAAGATGCTGATACCGCCCCCGCCGATGGGGACGCGCCAACGCCGTAAGCTCTTACGCAACTCACGGGAACGAATACCACAGGAACAGTCCTGTACAACAACATGGGGGATGCGCCGAGTCCGAGCGATTCGGCGTATCGTTTGGGCTTTGCGCCTAGCCCGACGTGATCGGTGAGGCGGGTAGCTGCAAGCGATCTGTGGTGGGTGCAGGGGTGACAAGATTCTGCTTCAGGAAGCGCACTAAGAGATCATTGAACAGATCGGTCTCATCGAGGAAGGGGAAGTGGCGGCTATCGCGCAGCACCACCACCCCTGCCGAGCCAACGTGATCGAACAGATCCACCTGCTTCGGGTTGACGACATCATCGCGCCCGCCATGCATCACCAGCGTCGGCACCCGCAAATTGGCTAGCTCTGGGCGCAGATCAGTGGCAAGCATCGAGCGCACCGTGTAGCACAGCGTATCCGCACTCGACTTGACCGTATCATTGAGGATTTCACTGATCGAAGGATCGTTGAACTCCCCCATAAAGAAGCGGAACACCGTGCGCCGGAGCCAAGCCGACTCCCCGAACGTATGCACCAGCGTGCGGTAGCGGGCCATCTTGAGCAGCCACGAGAGCGAACGCCCCTGAAACGGTGCGCCCACCGTCACCACCTGTAGCACCCGCTCTGGGTGATCCAGCGCGGTTTTCATCGCCACCATACCGCCCATCGAGTGTCCCACCAACATCACCCGATCAATGCCGAGCGCGTCGAGGAATTGGATCACTTGGCTGGAATAGACTTCAATCCCACCCGTTGCGTGTTGGCGTTGGGAGCCACCAAAGCCCCAGAAATCAAAGGAGAAGGCGCGGAAATCACGGCTGACCGCTTCCATAGACGGAAACCAATACCGCCAACTGCCGAGCCAGCCATGCAGAAAAATCACGGGTCGTCCGCGCCCAATGACTTCGTAATGAACCATTTGATCGCCAATGACGACAATACTCATAGTGGGTTCCGTTCAGATCGTCAGCATAGTCAGCATACTACATACACACGATAGCTACCCAATAGAACGACAATCAGCGTTGATTTGCCGTATGCGGCGGAAGCTGTTCGGACAGCGTCTTGATCTGGGTCTGCATCGCCACCAACAGATCAAGCAGGTAGAGCCACGCTTCGGTATCGCTGCGGGCATGGCTGTGGTAGACATGCTGCTGCTGCGCGACTTGGTGCTGCAAGCTGCTTAAGCGGTGTTCAATGCGCTCTAGGGCGGCTGTCTCCAGTAAGCCGACGGGCATGCGTGCCGTGACGCGCTGCGGCTCTGGGATGCGTGTATTCAATTGATCAAGCTGATCTTGCAGGTACGCCACCGATGCACCGAGCTGCATGTGGCGCACCGTAGACGCTTCCTGTTCATGCATGATCTCGGCAATCAAGGCCCGCAGATGGGTTGCTTCACGGGCTTGCTGTTGGGCTTGCTGCTGCAACAAGTAGGGCAGAAACCACAACAGAATCGCCAATAGCGTGAGGATCGCAATGCCCAGTGCCACAAACAAGCCTAACATAGCATGCTCCTTTTCTTACTTCCTACATTATAGAACGTAATCACGGTCAAGATCAAACCAAATCTCTGACCGGATGCTGAAGAAAGCAGACGTGGCACAGGCAAAAGGGAGGGAGGGGGGAGGAGCGATGCGCGGGCACAGGCAGGCTTGCCCAATGCACTAGCCCCGCTACGGAGGCTCACGCACGCTAGGCAGATGAAGCGTGGGAACTGGGGGCATCATCAACAACGTTATCCTCAGCATCGCTCGTCGCGCCATAGGATGTTATATGCTTGAGCAGGCTAATCAGCACCAACTTGACGCTACTCCGCTCGGATGCGACACACGGCAGGACGGGAATCTCGGCGGGGATCCCCAAACGGCGGCGCACGTACATCGGGGGCAGGGCCGCCGGATCATCCTGCTTGTTTGCCGCCACCACGAATGGAGCGGGGGTGATCTCGGTAAAGCGGTGCATCAAGTGTTGGGTTTCGGCAAAATATGCCGGACGGCAGCTATCTACCAAGACCACATAGCCAATGCAGCCGGTCGCCAACTCTTCCCACATATAATCGAAGCGCACCTGACCGGGTGTGCCAAACAAGTAGAGCTTGAGGCTAGGGGTAATCACAATCGTGCCGAAATCGAGCGCAACAGTTGTTTCGCTTTTGAGGCCACGTTCTTCATTAGTTGTGGTCTTGAAATCCGTGTCTACTACGTCAATGTCGCTGATTGAGCGGATGAATTGGGTTTTGCCTGCGGCAAAGCTCCCCGTCACCACAATCTTAAGCATGTGTTTCACCGGCTGTTGCTCCTCAATGCTTACAGTTCGCTGACGCGGCGCAGGATTGCGGAGAGCAGGGAACGCCCTACTGGCGGCGCACTCTGGCGGGCATCAGGATGACTCGGGTCGGGGCGGCTATTGGACGTTGCCGTTGCTTTAGTGGGAGGCGCAATCGCCGAACTGACATCAATCAAGCCAATGGCTAACAACTCAGCGACAATCCGTATCGCTTTATCTTCAGGCATAGTCGTTTCAGCGCAGATCTCGCGCACCGTCTGATGATTGGCCGCGTGGCTGAGGATACGCCACTGATCCACACCCAAGCTCACTTGGCTTTCGGTGTTGCTCGGAATGGGCGAGAGCTGGAGCCGTGTATCCAGCGTGACTTTGCGATACGGCACAGCTGTTTGGGGGCTGGTGTGGCGGCGCATATTCTCCAGCACCAGCCACTCGGCATCGTGTTTGATCTGCACCGCCCGCCCCACCACCGATGGGTCGTGGCGGAAAATGAAGCCCGCTGTCGTCCAATCCAGCATATACAGCACGGCTTCATCCTTCGAGGCAACCACCTTGCGCTCAGGCCCTGAGACGACAAACGCATCTACCAGCAAGCCTTGATTGACGTAGATCACGCCGCGCTCGTGGCGATTGTAGAGCAGTAATACGCCCGTTTTCGGCCCCATCCGAAAGACCTGAAACAGATCACTTAGGGACATATCCTCAAGGGAACCTTCGAGTGCCATAGTTCGTACCTCAGCCTATTCACAGGTGTATCAACATCGCCATCCGGTGTGCAGTGAGCAGCTCCTGACTGTCGGCTGAGCACCATTGCTCACCGCATATCCACTGTGTTTTGGCGCGCCTACCGCATGATCGGCTACGCGCAGCCTAGATCAACCGCCCTACTTCACGGGCTGCCTCACGCGCTTCAATCCGCACCAAGCCTAGATTCGCACCCTGCCGCAAGTTGATTGCAAGCAGGCTTTGCTCACCCGCAGGCAGCACCATAAACAGCCCACCATCAGATTTAATAATCGTTTCTTCGGGGGTTCCAATCTGCAATTGACCGGTGACACGGCGGGTCACACCCATCATGGTTGCCGCCATCGCTCCAACTTTGTCAGCATTGGTATCCGATGACATCTTCGAGACCAACACAATCCCATCCATACCAACCGCCGCAACGCCTGCGACATCGTTGCCGGTATTGTTGGTAAAGGTTTCCAGTACCGACGAAATAAGTTCTTGTCGAGTTGACATGACCATACCCTTTCCACGCGCTCTGCGTGCAAGCAATATGCCTCAAAAAAAGTAGCCCCACTCCGTCAACAACCCTTGTTGCGGGTGCATCTAGGCACTGCCTTAGGCTTCCATGATCATTGTACACGCCTCCTACCATTTTGCAAACAGGAAAAGGGCTACTTGCCAGAAAGAATTTCTTCCCATAAGAAAAGGTTTGATAACTTTACCGGCTAACGTCATCACCGGCTGTTCGGCAGGTGTATCGAATAAGATATATACAAATAGTAAAATCGCATTCGTGGGTATAAAATTTCACAGGTCACGTTGAATACGCTCTATTCAGTGGGCCACCGCAGTGTACAACAGTCAAGATTTCTGGAGAGAAAATTGACTATTACCTGAAGAGATCTTGACCTAATGCCAATTTTTTATGTTACAATCTGTACGTAATAAAAACTATCCTCACCAATCAACCAATCAATCGGCTGTGGGCTATGATCCATGTGATCCTCACGGAGAAGGAAGAGCGCAATGCACAAAGTAGTACCGTCCCATCGCAATGGGAACAATGTGAAACTGGCGAGTAGCCCCATCACTATACATGATGATACCGATGAGACCACTGAACTTGACCGGCTCCGCAACAGCCTCGCCCGCCAGAAGCAACGCAGCGCGCTGCTGATCTGGCTTGGCAATGTAGTGAGCCGGGTGCATGATCAAGCGCAGCTCGCCCAGCGCAGCATCCAGCTGATTGCCAAAGCCTACCCCATGAACTGCTGGTTCATTGTGCGCGATCAACACACGGCGTTGCATAGCGGCTATAGCTACGTGGATGAGGCAGAAGCCGGGCTGGATGCCGTCATCAGCCACGAGCTGTATACCCACCCAGCGATTGCGTCCATCTGCAAGCACGGCGAGAGTGCCGTCATCAATGATGTGAGCCGCGACCTGCGCTGGCAACAACAGCCCCTGCTCCCAATGCAAGGCAGTGCGCTGGTTTTGCCGCTGGCCCACAACGGCAGCGCACTCGGCGTACTCATTATGCACGCCTACGAGACACGGGCCTTCCCGATTGAAGACGCACTCCTGCTCCAGAGTATCGCAGCCCAGCTTGCCGTATCGCTGGCCCACCTGCAACTCCAGCAGAGCTACCACGAACGGCGTGAGCAACTACAGGCCCTGCTGCTCACCAGCCAATACAATGCCACCCTGCACACGCTCCCTGATCTGGCCAAGATGATCCACGAGCGCAGCACCCAGCTCTTCCCTATTCAGCGCACCCTGCTGTTTGTGGAACAGGGCGCAGGCAAGCTCGAACTGGCGCAGGCTCCTACGGGGCGGCTCTACACCCACGAGCTGTTCCAGCAGGAGATCAGCGCACTTGCTGCGACCGTCTGGCAGACCAGCCAGAGCCAGCAGACCCATCTCGCCGAGCCGATGGATCTGCCCTGCCTTGCCGTGCCATTGCAATATGCGGGGCGCAACGTCGGCGTATTGATACTGCTTGGTGATGCGCCAGAGAGCCTTGCTTTCTCGGCTGGAACGTGGGCTTTGCTGACGGTATTTGCCAATCTGGTGGCGGCGGCATGTGCCCAGTTCGCACTCACCCCCCCAGCTCCGCTAGCGATCCCTGCCCCTGCCGAGCCTGCTAGCCCACACCTTGCCGCCGATGAACCCCTCCGCCAGCTCAAGGCCGAGACCATGACATTACGCACAATGCTGGATGCTCTCAGCGATGGGGTACTTTTGTTGGATGCAGATGAGGTGGTGCTGGAAGTTAATGTCAGCTTTAGCCGCACCATTCTTGGCTTGCACCCGCGTGAGGTCGTCGGGCGTGCCTACGATGCCATTTGGCAGGAGTTGGAGCAGCGCGGCTTGCACCTCACCTCGCACCCCGATCATAGCCCCAATGCGCCGCAGGGCCGCCAGATGTACGCCGTCAAGTGCGTGGATGCACAGGGTGAGCAGGGCTGGTATCTTGTCAAGCGTGATCCAGTGCTGGATGCCGCCGACGAGCCAGTGCAGTATCTCGAATATTGGGAGCTGATGGGCTAGGCCAATCGCCTGCTAGCGGTGCTGGCGGCTCTGGAAGATCTGCGACGCAACCACCAGCAGCACCGAAGCGAGCAGCATAATCGTCGAGATCGCATTGATCTCCGGCGTAATGCTGCGCCGCACGCGGCTAAACACCTCGATAGGCAACGTCGAGAAGCCGGGCCCGGTGGTAAACGCCGCGATCACATAATCATCGAGCGAGAGCGTGAAGCCCAGCAACGCCCCGCCCACAATGCCGGGCAAGATGAGCGGCAAGGTGATCCGCCGGAACGTCGCCCATTCATTCGCGCCCAAATCTTGGGCGGCTTCTTCCATCCGCCAATCAAAGCTCTTGAGGCTGGCCCGCACCACCACCGCCACAAACGAGATATTGAAGGCAACGTGGGCAATAATCACGGTGGTCAAGTTCATCCGCATTGCCGTGCCAAACATGCCATTGATGAGCTGGAGTGCCGTAGAGAAGAACAGCAGCAACATCACCGCCATCACAATATCGGGAATCACAATCGGCAAGTACAGCACCGCATCCAACGACGTGCGCCCCTTGAAGCGGAAACGTTCCATGCCCAATGCTACCAATGTGCCAATCATGGTTGCCAGTGTGGTTGAGATCAGCGCCACATAGACGCTGTTGCGGAGGGCTTCCATCAAGCGTGCATTCTGGAAGAGGCGGATGTACCAATCGAAGGTGAAGCCACCCCACACCCCCGCGAAGCTCGAATTGCTAAATGAGAAGATCACCAGAATAGCAATCGGGGCATAGAGAAAGAAGTAGGCAAAGAAGGCGTTGATCTGGAGCGCACGCTCGCCCCAACGATTGCGCTGGGCGGGGCGGGCGGCGGCTTGCGGGAGCGGACGGACAAGGGTTTCTTCAGCCATTAGCGATTCCTCTGATTACAGCAAAGATATGCCACGCTAGCGATCATCTTCGGTGGTCGTGCGGAAATAGATAATCACGCCGCCCACCATCATAATCATCAACAGCACCGCCGCCGCCGAGCCGAGCGGCTGATTCTGCGCGGTGCGAAACCATAGCTCAAGCTGGTTGCCAATCATCGTCACTTTGTTGCCACCGAGCAGCGCGGGGATGATATAGTTGCCCGCCGAGAGAATAAAGACGAGCACCGAGCCAGCCGCGATTCCGGGTGCAGTCATGGGCAGCATCACGCGCAGGAATGCCCGCCACTTGTTTGCCCCCAGATCGCTTGCCGCTTCCATCATCCGGAAATCAAACCGATCCATTGCGGCATAGAGCGGCAACACCATAAACGGCAATTGCCCATACACTAGCCCCAGCAGCACCGCTCCTTCGGTATTGATCAAGGTCAGGCGGGGGCCACCCAAGCCGGTCACGAACGAGTTGATCAAGCCATTATTATTGAGGATGGTCATCCATGCATATGTCCGCACGAGCATGTTTGTCCAGAACGGGATCAACACCAAGAAGATATAGAATGACCGCCACTGCGCGGGCTGCAAGATGATGAACAGCGCGAGGGGATAGGCGATCAGCAGGCAGATCAGCGTGGCAACCCCACCAATCCACACCGAACGCCACAAGATCGTGACGTAGATCGGATCACTGAGCAGGCGGGCGTAATTATCGAAGGTAAAGATCCAATCCACGCCGCCCGTTGCACTGCGCGTCAGGAAGCTGTAGATCAGGATCACCACGAGCGGCACAAGGAAGAACCAGAACAGCCAGAACGCAGCCGGGCCAAGCAGCACCGGCAGTTGCCAATTGCGGCGCGGTGCGGCGGCTTCGGGCGTAAGGGTCGGTTGTGTGATCGCCATACGGCAGCTCCTTTGGGTTACTCGGTCAGCACCAGTGCATTTTCTTCAGGCCAAGAGAGCAGTGCGGCTTCGCCCGGCTGCCAATACTCGTCGCGGTCAAGCGTGCTGCGGGTATTCGATTCCCACACGTCGAAGGTGTTGCCATCGTGGAGGCGCACGATGATGCGCGTATCACTGCCAATGTAGTTGATCCGCTCGACCTGCACGGGCATGGCGTTCATGTGTTTGGAGGGCGGGGTCGGTGGTGTGCCGTTGCTGATCGGGGTCAAGAAAACCTTTTCAGGGCGGATCGAGATTGTCACGGGCTGCCCGACCTGCACCCCCTGCTGCGCCAAGCCCCGCAGGGTTTGGCCAGCGGCGGTATTGATTGCCGCGATGTTGCCGTGTAGCTCGCACACCGTGCCGCTCACGAAGTTGGTTTCACCGATGAAGTCGGCAACGAAGCGCGAGGTTGGGCGTTCGTAAATCTCAATCGGGTTGCCGACTTGGAGGATATGCCCGCGATTCATAACCCCAATCCGATCCGACATGGTGAGGGCTTCTTCTTGATCGTGGGTGACAAAGAGGAAGGTAATCCCAAGCCGTTCTTGCAAGCCCTTCAATTCGAGCTGCATCTCCTTGCGGAGCTTCTCATCGAGCGCGGCGAGGGGTTCATCGAGCAATAGCACTTCGGGCTGATTGACAAGGGCCCGCGCCAATGCCACCCGCTGCTGCTGCCCGCCACTGAGCTGACGCGGCCTGCGGTTGCCATACTCGCCCAAGCGCACCATCTCCAACGCCTCCACGACGCGGGTCTTAATTTCGGCTTTGGGCGCGTTTTTCATCTCTAGCCCGAAGGCCACATTCTGCTCAACCGTCATGTGCGGAAACAGCGCATAGGATTGAAACACGGTATTGACGGGGCGTTTGTATGGTGGGGTGTGCCCCATCTCGCGTCCGTGGATCGTGATACTCCCACTAGTGGGATACTCAAACCCCGCTAGCATCCGTAGAATGGTGGTTTTGCCACAGCCACTAGGCCCAAGCAGCGAGAAGAATTCGCCGTCATACAGTTGCAATGAGGTATTATCTACTGCCGTTACGTCGCCAAAGCGTTTGGTGACGCTGGCAAGCTCTACCGCAATGGTGCGTGCCATAGGACTCCTGCCAAAATGATCGTAGGTGATCAGGAAGGGTATGCTGCCGGTGCGCGGACGGTGCGCTACCACAGGAAAGATACGGTGTGGGTTTCCGATATTGGCGTATAGTATACCACAGCTTTGGGGAACCGTGTGGGCTACATCAGCCGAAGCCATAGGCTCCACGAGGAACCGCAACGGGGTATCAGGGCAGGCGTTCCAATGTCCACTCACCATCCGGCGCAGCAAACACTTCCCACAGGCAACGCGGCTCACCAAGTTCGATAGGGGTGACGGTATCTACGGCACCTTCGGCTTGCAACACCAGCGTCTCATCCTTGCCATTGGCGCAATGGATGTACACCTGAAAGGCACTCTCATCCTTGTTGTGGCGGATCAGGAAATCGCGCCCACGTTCGAGATCGGGGATAAAGAAATCGCTCACAAAATCGCCACTGCCCACCACAATATCACCCGGCGGGCTGGTTTCGGGCACGGCTTCCAGCACGAGCCGCCAGTTGCCATCGGCTTCTACGGTGTAGAAATACTCCTGCTGTTCGGGATCGTCGCGGCGCACTTGCAGCACACTGCCGCTATACACCCCATCGTGATCCACCAAGCCAATCCCAATCGGGTCAGTCGGGGTGAGCCGCCGCACGATAAACCGCTCCCGCCCATCGTGCTGGATTTGCAGGCGGCTGACCGGCGCAGGCAGCGTAAACAAGCCCGTCTCCAGCGTGCCATTGCCATCAAATACGAGCGTGGGCCCAGCCTCCGGCAGGGGCGGCAAGCCATTGGCGGGTGCGCCTAGGGCATCCTGTGGCGGCTCATCCTGTGGCGGCTCTGGCGCGGGGGGACATCCTGTGGCGGCTCTGAAGCGGGCGGCACGGGTGTGGG
>JAAUTZ010000074.1 GCA_012031225.1 Chloroflexaceae bacterium | reverse complement strand
TGCACCGCAACAGCATCGGCATCGAAATCAAACCCGAACTGGCCCGCATCATTCGGCAGAAGGTGGGCGTGGATGAGGGGCAACACTCATTGCTGAACCGAGACGACACATTTGAGGTGGTGCAACGTGCGTGTGCCGCCCTATCTTTAGCACGAGGCCCGCATGAATAACTTCGACATCCGCTTCCCCGAAAGCATAGGTGCAGCACCATGACGCTCCCTACTTCTCGCGCCTTCAAGCAGCAGATGGGCCACGCCCTCGCCGCCGCCGCCCCCGCCGAGCCGCGCTGCCCGCACGCCGGTGAGTGTGGCGGCTGCGCCTACCAAGATCGGGCCTACCCCGATCAGGTCGCGGCCAAAGCTACCGTGCTGCGTGCGCTGTGGCAACAGGCAGGCATCGAGCGCGACATCCCCGTGATTGCCTCGCCCGATCCGTATGCCTACCGCACGCGCATGGATTATGTCGCCACGAAGGGCCGCTTCGGGCTGCGGATGCGCGGCAAGTTCAACTTCATTGTGGATCTGGAAACCTGCCACTTGATCCCGCCCGCCGCCTTTGCCGTAGCACGGCTGCTGTGGGAACGGGCCCGCGCCACCGGCCTGCCCGATTACGACATCCGCCGGCATACCGGCTTCCTGCGCTACATCGTGGTGCGCCGTAGCCCGCAGGATACGCTGCTGCTAGCCGCTGTCACCGCTTCCGATGATGATGCCTACCTTGAGCCGATGGAACACCTTGCCCAGCTGGCCCTGCAATCGGCGGCGGTCGAGAGCTTTCACTGGCTGCTCAACGATAGCCTCACCGACCTCTCGTTTGGCGAAACGGTGCGCTCGTGGGGCAGCCCAACCCTGCTGATGCAGACGGGCGCAGTGCAGCTTCACATTGCCCCGAATACCTTCTTCCAAAACAATGTGCATCTGCTGCTGCCCCTGCTCGATGCGGTGCGCGATGCCGTGCTGGCCGATCCCGCGCCCGCCGCTAGCCAGCGCATCGCCGATCTCTACAGTGGCGTGGGCGCGATTGCGCTGCACCTTGCGCCGCATGTGGCCAATGTCGTCGCGGTTGAAGCGCACGCCCAAAGCACCGAGCTTGCCCGCCGCAACGTCGAACTCAACCGCGCCACGAACATCGCGTGTGTCACCTTTGATGTGGCCGAATTTGTGCAGGGCTTGACCCCGAACAGCTTCGATACGATTGTAGCCGACCCACCGCGCATCGGCTTAGGCCCGGCGGTGTGCGCGGGCTTGCGCTACCTTGCGCCGCGCCGGATTGTCTACGTCTCGTGCAACCCGCTCACCCAAGTCGCCGATGTGCAACAACTGCTACCCGCCTATCGGCTCGTTGCCCTCACCGGCTACGATATGTTCCCGCACACGCCGCACGTCGAGTCGCTGGCCGTGCTGGAACGGATCTCATTGCAATCCTCATAGGGAGCTTGGCTTATGCGTTGGTTGATAGCACTGCTCACGCTCATCCTCCTGCTTGGCGGCTGTAGCAACAGCTCCGATCCGGGTGCGCCGCCGCCCCGCCTCACAATCATCCCGCCCCAACTCAGCCCCACCCCGCTGCCAGTCACGCCGCTTGCGCCACGCAACAGCCCCGTGGCAGCCCCCGCCCCTACCAGCATCTCGCGCCCCCGTGCGCTGGTGGCGAATGGCGGCAACTTGCGCTCCGAGCCGCGCCTTGCCGATGAGACCATCTTGGCGCAGGTCTGCCCAGCAGATGAGCTAGCGATCCTTGCCGAAGAGCAGGCGGCAGACATTCGCTGGGTGCAGGTCGAGGTCCTTCAGATTACAGGCGACTGCTCGGACACCCGCGCCCAACCCGCGATGATCGGCTGGCTGAGTAGCGTGCTAGTTGGGCCAGTCACCCCCGTTGCCGTTGGCGATACCACCGCCAGTGGCGATCCTGCCCCCGCCGCGCCGACGCTGCCGGTTGCCGCCGACCAGTCCGAACCAACCGCACGCCCAGCGCCAACCGCAGAGCCGCCCACCCTCAGCCCGCCCACGCCCACGCCATCGGTGCGCCCATTTGCCGAGAGCGGGCAGCTTGTCCCCCTGAATGGCTGGCTGGTGAGCGAGGAATCGCCGCCAGTGGCTCTCTCTGGCGATGGGCGGCTGATCGCCCGCGGCAGCCCGCCCGACGGCGATGGCACGCTCCAACTGTGGGACACCAACACCGGCACGCTGCGGCAAACACTCGCGTGGGATGCACCGCAGTACAGCATTACGCTGAATAACGACGGCACGCGCCTCGCCGCCAGCTTGGGCAATAGCTCGGTGGCGGTGTGGGATACGGATACGTGGCGGCTGGCGGCAATGCTGATTCCGCCGCAAGCGGAGCAGGGCGCACAGAACCCGACGGGCTTGGCATTCACCGCCGATACGCAATTCTTCGCGCACGAGGTTGCCAATGGGGTGGCTGTGTGGGCCCTCGAAAGTAGCGTTCTACTTGGGGTATTGCCAACCACGCTACGCCAAACCACACTCACCTTTGCCCCTGACGGCAGCTTGCTGGTGATTACCAACGACACGAGTGACTTCGCGGAGGTATGGGACATGGCAACCGCCACGCTGCGCTACACGCTCGATCTCCCCGTGCGGCGCGTGGCCTTTGCGCCGGATGGCACGCAGCTGGCCGTAGCCGCCGATGGTGCATTAGCTCTGCATCAGGCCCAAGATGGGGCCCTGCTCAGCGTGCTTGATCCAACCAATAGCCGCACGACGGCGATTGCCTATGCCCGCGATGGCCGCTTGTTGGCGGTTGCGCCCGCCTTCCAGATGCAGGTCTGGCGCATCCCCGAAGCGACGCTTGCCACCAGCCAAGAGACCAGCCTGAACTCGCTCGCCTTCACCGCCGATGGGCGCGAGTTGGTGGGCGTGCTTGGCGCGGCAGGCGTGGTGCAGCGGTGGGAAGTCGGGGGGGCAACCGCCGCAATCCCCGCCGCCCCACCGCAACTGGCGCAGGTGCGTGCGCCGAGTAGCCTCTACCGCGAACCGCGTGCAACCGGGGCCGACCTGCCGCAACTGTGCAGTGGCGATCAGGTGGAGCTGCTCCAGCGGCGCGGCGATTGGTGGCAGGTGCGGGTCGCCACCTTGACCGAAGCGGCATGTGCCACCCCGCGCCCAGAGCTACGCGCTACCGGCTGGCTCAGTCGGCGCGTAGTGGAGGAGTAGTGGCGCAGTAACCCAGCCCGCCGCCGCCCCCACTTGACCGCACCCCGCGCACCCGCTACAATAGCCGCGCTATGCAGCAACCGCACACCCAACCAACACCGCCGCCCGCAACGCCCGCCGCTGATGCGCTAGGGGTGGTGATCGTGTCCTACAATACCAGTGCGCTACTCGCCCGCTGTCTGGCGAGCCTGCACACCTGCACCATCCCACTGCGGGTAGTGGTGGTGGATAATGCCTCGCACGATGCCAGCGTGGCCATGGTAGCCCACGACTTTCCGCACATCACGGTGCTCGCCCAGCCGCAGAATATCGGCTTTGCCGCCGCCAACAACATCGGCATGGCGTGGCTCGGCTTGCCCGCTGGCCCCACTGCACCGCCCGCCGTGCTGCTGCTCAACCCCGACACGGAAGTGCATACAGGCGCAATCGAAGCCCTCGCCGCCTTCCTCCACGCCCACCCGCGAGTTGGTGTCGCTGCGCCGCGCCTGTGCAACCCCGATGGCAGCCACCAACGGGCCGCGTTTCGCTTCCCCACCCTGAGCATGACCCTGCTGGATCTGTTCCCACCCGGCGAGGTGCTGCCGGGCCGCCTATACAATACGTGGTGGCATGGCCGCTATCCGCACGAGACCGGCGATCCGCATACGCCACCTTTCCCGATTGACCACCCGCTTGGTGCGGCCATGCTGGTCCGGCAGGCAACCATCGCAGAGGTAGGTCTCCTCGATCCGGCGTACTTTATGTACAGCGAGGAAGTGGACTGGTGCTGGCGCATCCGGCAGGCGGGCTGGGCGATCTGGCACGTTCCAGCGGCAAGTGTGCTGCACGTCGGGGGAGCCGCCACGCGCCAGTTTCGCCAGCGCATGGTGGTCGAACTCTATCGCAGCCGCATGCGCTTCTACCAGCAGCACTATCCGCCCGCCCGCCGGTGGTGGCATCGGCGCATCGTGCAAGCAGGGATGACCCGCCTTGCGCTACGGGCATGGCAGGCCTACCTGCGCGGCACGCTGGATCGCCCGGCCCTACGCGAGCAGCTGTTTGCCTACGGTCAGGTATGTCGGCTGTAGCCCTACCTGTAGCCCTAGCCCCCACGCGCAACATACCGGCTAGGCGGGTATCCTACGCCCTGCGTTGACAAATGCCCGTTCAGCATCTACACTACAGATATACCTCACACACCGCATGGTGTGCTTTACCCGTCTGTCTAAATGCTACTCATCGAGGGGCGTTTATGGATCACGAAGCAACGGTTATCGAAGTTCCGGCCCAATGGGCAAGTATTGAAGCCCTACTCAACTTTGTGGATGAATTGGAACGGACGCTCGCCCTGCCTGACGATCAAGCCTACCTCGTGCGGCTGGTCGTCGAAGAATTTGCCACCAACATCGTCAAGTATAGCTACGAACAGCACAAGCAAGGCATTATTCAGCTAAGCTGCACCTGCGACGAAGACGAGTTGCGTGTTATCATCCGCGATCACGGGCAGCCATTCGATCCCAACTACAGCCCCGAACCAGACCTCAGCGGAGATGTTGAGAACCGCTCGGTGGGCGGCTTGGGCGTGTTTCTGGTGCGCGAGATGTGCGATGTGCTAACCTATCACCATGATCGGGCGAGCGGCTGGAACGAGTTGGTCGTCATCAAGAAACGACAGGAACGAACTGATGGCAGTGCTTGAAACCTTGCGCGACATGCCGCTCTTCAATGGCTTTGATGAGCAGGACTTTGAACGCCTGCTCGGGAGTGTGAAGCCCCAACAACTATCTGGCGGCGAGGTGCTGTTCAATCAGGGCGATACGAGCAACGAGGGCTATATCATCATAGATGGTGAGCTTGAAGTCGTCGGGCATCTGAATGGCATGGATGTGCAGCTCGGTGTGCGCGGCACAGGCGAGATGATCGGCGAGATGGCCTTGATTGACAGCAGCCCGCGTTCGGCGATGGTCCGCGCCACCAAGCCGAGCGTCGTAGCGGCGATTAACGAGGATGTATTCTACACGCTGCTGCACCGCAACGCCACCCTCGCCGTCGAGATGCTGCGGCGCGGCACGGCTTCGCTCCGCAATACGAGCCAGCGCATGATCGCCCGCCTCGAAGCCAAAAATGCCGAACTGACCCGCGCCTACGAAGACCTCAAGCAAGCCCAAGATGAGCTGATCTACCTGAACCGGATTCAGGAAGAGATGAATGTTGCCCGCCGGATCCAGAAGCAATTCCTGCCAGCAACCCTGCCGCAGCTTCCGGGCTGGCAACTGGCGGCTCTGAATCGTGGGGCACAGGCCGTTGGCGGGGATTTCTTCGATGTGATTGACCTACCCGGCAAACATCTCGGCTTGGTGGTTGCCGATGTGTGCGGGAAAGGCGTGCCTGCCGCGCTATTTGTCGCCCTGACGCGCAGCCTATTGCGCTCGGCTTCGCAAGCCCCATGGATTGCCCAGCACGGCATGGGTGCGAATGCCAATATAGATGACCTGCTCTCCGCCGCGCTCTGGTTTACCAACGATTACATCGCCCGCGAACACGGCGAGAGCGGCATCTTCATCACCATGTTTTACGGCATCCTCAATCCTGAAACCGGCACCCTCAGCTACGTCAATGCGGGGCACAACCCACCGCTGATCTTCAATGCGGCGGGCGAGATTGTGCAGGAGCTAGAGAGCGAGACGCTGCCGCTTGGCATCATTGAGTCCCAAATCTACGAAGTCAGCCGGATTGAACTTGCGCCCGGCCACACGCTCGTCAGCTTCAGTGATGGTGTCACCGAAGCCATGGACGTGCTGGGCGAACCCTACGGCGATGAGCAGTTTGTGGATGTGTTGCGGGCGCACGTAGCGCAGAGTGCGGATGAGCTGCTGCGTACCGTGATTGCTGACGTAGATCGCTACGCCGACGGCGCACCGCAAGCCGATGACATTACGCTGCTGCTGCTGAAACGGGCAGTATAGCCGCGTGATGTGCCAAGCGTGCATGTGAGTGCCGCCCCCGCCACCATCCGGATTCCGCTCGCACAGGGCGCACCGCTGGTTGAGGCGCGGTTCATTGCCCGCCCGAACCAGTTTCTCGTCGAAGCCGAATACAACAATCAGCGCGTGCTGGCGCACATGGCGGATCGGGGGCGGCTGGTGGGCTTGCTCGTGCGCGGAGCACGCCTGTTGCTGGCGCACCACACAGCTATCGCCCGTATACATGCCTACGGCTTGGTAGGCGTGTACACCGGCGATGAACTGGTATCGCTGGATACGCTCCTCCCCAACCGCCTGATTGCCGCCGCGCTTGCGGCGCATGCCCTGCCCCAGTTTGCCCGCTATCCCCAGATCACCCGCGAAGTGCCCATCGGCAAGCATCGCTTTGATTTTCGCCTTGCCAATCGTGAGTCAAGCTGTATCCTCGAAGTCAAATCGGTGGCTCAGGTGGTGGCTGGGCAGGCGCGTTTCCCGGATGCTCCCACCGCTCGCGGGGTTGCCCATGTCGAAGCCTTGCGCCAGCTCTCGTTGCGCGGCCAACGCACGGCCCTGCTGTTTGTGGTGCAGCGGCACACAGCCCACAGGGTTGTTGCCAATGCCGAGCTTGACCCAGCTTTTGCAGCCGCCCTGCAACAAGCAGTGATGCACGGCGTTGAAGTATATGCGAATGCCTGTCCCATCACGCCGGCAGGTATCCGACTGGGCGATGCGTTACCAGTGATTGTGGCGACGGGGGAACAGCTTCCCACCCCGCTCCGCTCGATGTGACGCACCGCCCCGAAGCAGGAGCCTGAGCCACCCAACCGCCTGCCTGCTCCCAACAGAAAGCGACCTGACTATGGCTGAACCAACCGCCCCGCGCTCGCACCTGAGTGGAGGCACACTGACTGCTCTGATTGTCGCCGCGCTCGTGTATGCCGCCTTTCTGTGGCAGACCAGCACGACCCCGATGCCGGATAGCGAACGCTGGGCCGCCTTGACCAGCTTTGGCTTGCTGACGCTTGCGCTGACGCTGCAAGGTAGCGCAACTGTGTATGATGCGCTCGGTGCAACCGTGCGCCGCGATTGGCGGGCAGTGGCGGTGCTGGGTGCGCTGCTGCCTACGCTCTACCTCTCCTACAGCACGGCGGTGCGCGAGTTTAGCCTGCAAGGGCTACTGGCGGCGGTGCTATTTGCAGCCGTGCCAACGCTGCTGCTGCTGTATGGGCAAGGGAGCCGCCGCCCGCTGCTCACCGATGCGGTGGCAATGCTGTATCTGCTGCTCTCGCTGAGCGTGCCGCTGCTGCCAGCACTGGAGTTGCCGCGCTTGGGTGGGCAGGTGGGCTTCTTCACCTACGCCGCCGCGCCCCTGTTGCTGGTGTTGCTGGCGGCCCGGGCATGGTCAGGCGTAGGCTTTACGTGGTATCTCACCGCCCGCGATCTGCGCCTTGCGCTGCTAGGGGCGGTGGTGGTGGTACTGGGAGCCGTGCCCCTGCTCAATCTGCTCGGCGTAGCCCCTACCGCCCGCCCTGATCTGGGGGGTGGGCTAGCCCTCCTCGATCAACTCGCGCAGGCGATCCTGATCTATGCGCTCGTGGCGATCCCGCACGAACTGTTGCTGCGCGGCTTTATTCAGCGCGGCATCGCTATCGGTGGCGAATACTGGCTGCGCCAAGAGCACCACCGCAAGCACGACGGCACAGGCTGGACGGCAGCCCTACGCCGCAACCTGCCCGCCCTGCTTGGCATTGCGGGGGCGGCGGTAATCGCGGGGCTAGCCCAGCTTGCGCTCGCATCGGTGGCGATTGCGCTGGTGGTAGGCTGCGCCAGTCTTGGCTACGGCTACGTTTATTGGCGTACTGGCAAAGTCACGGCCGCTGCCGCCACCCAGATGCTAGTGGTGTGGGTGCTTGCCATCATCGGGTACAATTTGTAATGGACGCAGGGCCTACAAGTACGGAGCGCGGCAAGAATGGCAACCGAGTGTGAGTCACTCCACAAGCAATACGACGCACAGCTAGCGAATCTGAATCTGATTGATGAGCGGATCGCGGGCTATGTTGCGCCCAATGACGTACCGCTGCAACTGCTCAAAGATCGGCGGGGCTGTGAAACGGAACTCGCCCGCCTGCGGGCCGAGATTGAGCGCACGTGCCGTGCGCCTAGCCCGCCGGCCCGCCGGCCCGCCCAACCCAAGCGCACCCTGATCGTAGACCCGATGTATCAGGAGCCGGATAGCTACCCCACGATTACGGCGGCTCTCGCGGCAGCCATGCCCGGCGAGCGCATCCTCATCCGCGCAGGCACATATGAGGAACACCTCACGCTGACGCAGGATGGGCTAGAACTGATCGGCGCGGGCGATGTGGAGGATGTCGTGATTGAGACAAGCACGAGTGCAGTGCTGACCTTTGCGGCGACGAGTGGCCTGATCAAGAATATCACCTTGCGCCAAATTGCCGACCCACCCATCGCCCGTGCTCACGGTGACCACGAAGCAGGGTGGTATCCGGCGCTAGAGATTGCACAGGGCAACCCCCAGATCAGCGAGTGCGTGATAACCAGCCAGAGCGGGGCGTGTGTCCTGATCCACGACAGAGCCAATCCACGCCTATCCAGCAACATCATTGAGGGCGGGCAGTGCGGGGTGCTGTTCCATAGCGGCGGGCGCGGGCGGCTCGATGATAACCAGATCCGCAACCACGCGGGCGATGGGGTGGTCCTCTCGACCCGGGCCGCCCCAACCCTGCGCTACAATCGGATCTATGGCAATGGCTTGGCGGGGGTGGTGTTTGTGGAACACGGGCGCGGCAGCCTGCACAATAACGACATCTACCAGAATGCCGCCGACGGGGTGCAGATTTTGCAGAGCAGCAACCCCACCGTGCGGGAGAACCGGATCTACGGTAATCAAGGGCACGGGGTCTTGATCAATGCCGCTGGGCAAGGGACGCTCGAAGCCAACGTGATTTTTGCGAATGAGCAGGCGGGTATGCTCGTGCGGGCGGGAAGCACGCCAACGGTGCGCGAGAACCAGATCAACCGCAACCACGCCGAAGCGATCCGGATTGAGGCGAAGGGCGGCGGAACCTACACCCACAACGACTTGCGCGAGAATGGCGGCGGGGCGTGGCGCGTGGATCGTAGCAGCAAGCCCTTGATTAAACGTGAGAAGAACAGGAGAACCTAAAACCCTATGCTACCCGGTATTGAACCCTTCACGCCGCTCAGTGTCAGCCTAACGATGCTGGCAGTGGTGGTGGGGATTATGGTATGGCTGCGCTACAGCAGCCGTCCTGCGGTGCAGCAGCGCATTGTGGCTGATCCGCAGGACATGCGAAAGACGCTGCTGCGCCACATGTCTACGGTGATTTTCGGTTTGTTGGGGCTGCTGTTGCTCGGCGGCTTGCTCGCAGGTAGCCCGCTTGGAGCGGCAGTAAACTTGCTCTCGATGCTAGGCGGGATGATCTTCTGGGGCTACGTGAGTGCCTTGATTCTGCTGATTATGCGGGGCGGCAGCACCCCGCAGGAACCGGAAGAATAGGCGCAGGCATCACCCGCCGGTGCCACGCACATACACATTGGGCCATGCGCGGAAGCGCGTCACGAAGGCTTCGCGGGCCACCTCGATGCTGTTCTCGTAGATCACCCGATAGACGGTAATGTCGCGCCCACTGCGGGCAACATCACTTTGGTAGAGGTAGCCCCGCGGCTTGGATGGGTCATCGGTGTAGACTGGCGTAGCCGGTGCGGAGGTCTCATTGGTGATGTAGGGGCCATCGAAGGCAACTTCGCGGTTGTGCTTGCGCGTGCCATACAGCCGCATCGTCAGCACTTGGTTGACCTCATCTAGCGCAGTCTCGATCAGGATCCAGTGCTCGGTATCATTGACAAAACGCAGATCGTGCTGACCAGTGTAGATTGCCGCATCCAGCCCGGCTCCATCGCCGTATGCACCGAAGCCGTAGCGATCATACCAGCTAATGTAGAAGGGGTGCGCGTGGCGTTCGGTGATCGGCAAGCCCGCCCAGAATGCGGCGCGGAACAGGGTCGTCGAATCTTGGCAGACACCGCCGCCCCACTCTAGCGCGGTGCGGTTGTTGACGATGGCATAGCCCTGCACAAAGCCATTCTCGGCATTCACCTCACCGAGTTGCGTATTGAAGGAGAACTCCGCGCCGGGTGCAATCAGGACCCCATCCATGCGGTCGGCTCCGGCTTTGATGTTGGTGATGCGATACCCCTCTGAGCCAGCAAAGCTACTCTGGCCCTCGCCAAGCAGCTCGACAATGCCCAGTGCCGGGAGGGCTGCGGGGGTCACTTGCGGGGTGAGCTTCTCGGCGGCAAGGCGCACCGTGCGCGTTGTTGGTGCTGCCTGCATCAGCGTCTCACTGATGAAGCGCGTTGTGCGCGGCTGGTCAAGCTGCCAGCCGGTGCGGCCCGGGCTGATGATCTCCAACGCCCCCTCGCTGAGGCGCAGGCGCGGCTCGACACTGCCACTATCGAAGCCGATGGCTAAGGCATTGACGGCTTGGGCAAGGCGTTCGGGATCGAGCGTTACGTCCATCCGTGTATGATCGGCATGAACATCAAGCAGGGCGGCAATCTGAGCCGTATCCCACAGCCACTCACGTTCGCCGTGCTTGAGCAGCAGCGGAGCGGCGAGGATCGCCTGTGCCCGCTGTTCCGCTCCGGCGAGCATCTGGTTATTCACCGTCGGCTCAAGGGCCCGAGTTCGCAGCGTGATCTGCTGGGGTTGGAGCGTACTCAGGGCGGCGAGCATCTCGAGCGTATTGTCGGCGGGCAGCAGCTGCCGCCCACTATCGGCGGGGGTGGCAATCACGCGCCCATACTGCACACTTAGGGACGCATCACGCGGCGGGTGATCTACGCTTTGGCTTAGGCGCAGCAGGTAGCGTTGCAGCTTGGCTTCATCTACCGTGAGGTGCGGAGCCAGATCAACCCCGCCCACCAGTAGCGTCGCCAGATCGCGCAAGCGCGTGAGCGGGTCGCCCGTCTGCCCATAGCGCAGGGCGGCGGCAACGGTAGCATCGGTATCAAAGACTACGCCCAATTCGGTGAGGCTCGGAGTCCACGTCTGATCGCGGTAGGTGATGGTCAGCGGCTGTTTGAGAAAATCGCCATATTGGGCATGCAGCGTCGCGGCGATTGCGCTTGGGTCAAGGTTGCTGACGCGCACGCCTTGAATGGCTACGCCGGGCATGGCTCGCTCGTGGTAGCTCAGCCCAATGGCATATGGCAGGGCGAGCAGCACCAGAGCGCAGAGCAGCAGCGTAGTGGCAAAGCTGCGCCACACGGCGAAGCGGCGTTGCAGGCGGGCGCGGCGTTTGAAGCGGCGCGTCTCGATGCGCTCGCGGGCACTGATCGCCGTGTCCGGCTTGGGCGGGGCAATCAGGCGCGAGGGATAGCTCGGCAGCGCGGCAACATCCTCGATCAACGTGGGGCTGGCGGGTGTGAGCGCAGCTTGATGGCGGTCAGCATAGCGCCGCACCCGCCGCCGCCGGCGGGCGGGGCTGGGCGAGGTGGGGCGCACTGGCTCGCGGGCGGCTTCGGGAATTTGGCCACTGCGCCGACGATGGATAGGCCCGTACTTCTGGTAGTAATCTCCAACTGGCATGTGTACTACGATTTCTCTTTGCTATCAGCCGTCTGGCGGTTCGCCCACAACTGCACAATGCAGATGCCGCTGATCGCATTCCAAACAGGTGTATGCCGACAGCTGACAACGCTGTTTTGCGGTGGCAATAATCGCTGCTTGCTATTGTACACTGATGATCTTGCATACGCAAGCCCGATCATTGGCACAGGCTGCACCGCACTGTAAGGCTTTACATGATCAACGCCAAACGGGAGCAGTTTTGCTGCACCGCACGTAGCTGCGGGGGCTTGCTGCGTAGCCCCCGCCCGGCATTGCGAGATCCTGACTGCTATGGTATACTCAGGTCTAGTCAAGCGCGGCACAGCGTTCTTAAAATACACAAATAAATCCATCAGGCAACACTTGCACGCTGCGCGGCATAGCTCACTCTGGCGTATCGTTGACAGGTTACAGGGGAGTAATCACTATGAAACTGCACGAGTATCAAGCACGCGATCTGCTGGCACGCTACGGCGTACCGATGACAGGGGGCGGGGTTGCTTCAACCCAGACCGAAGTCTATCGCATTGCGAAGGAGATCAATGGGCCTGTCGTCGTTAAGGCACAGGTGTTTGTCGGCGGGCGTGGCAAAGCAGGCGGCGTGAAGCTGGCGAAAACACCGGAAGAAGCCGAACTGGTTGGCGGGCAAATTTTGGGCATGAACCTGAAAGGCTTGACCGTCGAGAAGGTGTTGGTGGCTGAAGCAATCACCTATCAGAAGGAAATCTACATCAGCGCGGTCATGGATCGTGCTACCAAGCGGGTGGTGATGATTGCCTCGGCCGAAGGTGGGGTCGAGATCGAAGAGGTTGCCCGCACCAAGCCCGAAGCGATTATCAAGATGCCCGCCCATCCGCATCTCGGCTTGCTGGAGTATCAAGCGCGAGAAATCGCTTTTGCGATTGGCTTGACGGATTCCAAGCAGGCCCGCCAATTCGCCCAAATTGCGCTTGCTGTCTACCGCGCCTTCAAGGAGTGTGATGCTTCGCTGGTGGAGATCAACCCGCTCGTGATCCGCGACGATGGCAGCCTGCAAGCCCTCGACTCAAAGATCCTCCTTGATGATAGTGCCCTGTTCCGCCACCCCGACCTCGCCGCAATCCGCGATACCTCTGATGAGCCAGAAGAAGAGCAGCGGGCGCGAGCCGCCGATATTACCTTTATCAAGCTCGATGGCGACATCGGCTGCATGGTCAATGGGGCCGGCTTGGCCATGGCCACGATGGATGTGGTGAAGCTGTATGGCGGTGAGCCAGCCAACTTCCTCGATATTGGCGGGGGTGCGGACAAAGATAAGGTCAAGACGGCACTGGAGATCATCCTCTCCGATCCGAATGTCAAGGCGATTCTGGTCAATATCTTTGGTGGCATCACCCGCGTTGATGAAGTAGCTCGGGGGATCATTGCCGCACTGGAAGAAGTCCATACTGATGTGCCGATGATCGCCCGCTTGGTCGGCACGAATGAGGAAGAGGGGCGCAAGCTCCTTGCCGATTCGGCTCTGATTCCCGCCGCCACCCTCGCGGATGGGGCCCAGAAGGCGGTTGAAGCCGCCCGCGCCCGCGCATCGGCCTAGTCCCCGACGTGGCAGCGACAACATACGCGTAGCGTGGCGCAGACGCACGCGCTGCTGGCAAGGGCTGGGATGGCTTCCCGCATGGGCAAGCCTCCTTGCCCTACCTGTGTATCTTGGGGGCAATGGGGACGCTCGCAAGCTGGGTGCGCCGCGCAGGGAAGATGATCTACGGGATAACACAGATAGAGGAGTTAGTACGGTTGTTATGACAAAACGGGCATTGATTACCGGTATTACCGGGCAAGATGGCAGCTATCTTGCCGAGTTTCTTCTGACGCAGGGCTACGAGGTGATTGGCATGGTGCGCCGCTCAAGCACCGTCAACTTTGAGCGCATTGAGCATATCCAAGCCCAAGTGACGCTCGCTACGGCGGACCTGCTGGATGAAGTCTCCTTGATTAACCTGCTGCGCGAATACCAACCTCACGAAGTCTACAATCTGGCCGCCCAATCGTTTGTGCAGACCTCGTTCTCACAGCCGGTATTTACGGGCGAAGTGACCGCACTTGGCGTAACGCGCATCCTCGATGCGATCCGCATTGTCAATCCAGAGATGCGCTTCTATCAGGCCAGCTCATCGGAGATGTTTGGCAAAGTCGTCGAGGTTCCGCAAACGGAGCAGACCCCGTTCTATCCGCGTAGCCCCTACGGGGTGGCGAAGGTGTACGGGCACTGGATCACCGTCAACTACCGCGAGAGCTACAATATGTTCGCCTGCTCCGGCATCCTGTTCAACCACGAAAGCCCACGGCGCGGCTTGGAGTTTGTCACCCGCAAAATCTCGCACGCGGTTGCGCGGATCAAGCTCGGCTTGGATCAGGAGCTACGGTTGGGCAACCTCGAAGCCCGCCGCGATTGGGGCTTTGCACCGGACTACGTGCGGGCGATGTGGCTGATGTTGCAGCAGAATGAGCCAGATGATTATGTGGTGGCAACGGGCGAAACACGCTCCGTGCGCGAATTTGTGGAGTTTGCCTTTAGCCACGTCGGGCTGAACTATCAAGATTACGTGGTGCAAGATGAACGCTACATGCGCCCGGCAGAGGTTGATCTGCTGGTGGGCGATCCGACCAAAGCCCGCACCGAACTGGGCTGGCAACCGGAGGTGACGTTCGAGGGCCTCGTCAAGATTATGGTGGATGCTGATGTTGCCATGCTGAAGGAGCGCCTGCGATGAACGCCAATGAGCAGGAACTGCTGGAGCGCGGGTGGGCGGCTCTGGTAGATCAGCTGGGGCGCACCGATGCAACGCGCTTCGTGATGCTGCTAGATCGGCGCACAGGCATGGGCGTGCAGCATTTGCAGCACATCTGGGCCGACTCGCACCACACGGCGCGTCCGCACCGCCTAGCCGCAAGCAGCACCCGCCGCGCCAGTGAATGACGCTGCTAGGTGACGGGTGTCAGGGGTCAGGTGGTAGGGACGAAGTTCAAGCAATGCGGATCTCACTATACCTTGCGAATGCCGTAACGTTCCTCAGAATGTATCACCTAACACCTATTACCTGACACCTGACACCCGCCAAAAGGAACGAAGCCGATGCGTGTAGCCCTAATCTGTGAAACGTTCCTGCCCGATGTGAATGGGGTGACAACAACGCTGTGCCGCATCCTTGAGCATCTGGAGCGCGAGGGGCACCCGGCGTTGCTCTTTGCTCCGGCGGGTGCGCCAGAAAGCTACGCGGGCACACCGATCATCCCCCTCGGCGGAGTGCCTTTCCCGCTCTACCCCGAACTCCGGCTCACGCCGCCGCAGCCGGGCGTTGCCGCGCAGCTTGCCGCGTTTCGCCCTGATATTGTCCATCTGGCAGGGCCTGCCGTGTTCGGGGCGATTGCGCCAAGCGTGGTTGAGCAGTTGCGGCTGCCGCTCATCTCCTCCTACCACACCGACTTCGGGGCTTACACGCGCCACTATGGGCTAGGGGTAACACAGGGCTTGGTCAATTTCTACCTGCGCTGGGTGCATAATCGCACGCGCCTAACCCTCTGTCCCTCCAGCTATACGCTCAACCAACTGCGGGCGGAGGGCTTCCGGCGGCTGCGCGTGTGGGGGCGCGGGGTGGATACGGAACGCTTTCACCCGCAGCACCGCAGCACCGCATGGCGCGACGAACTGGGCATCGCGCCGCACGAAACGGTGCTGCTGTATGTGGGGCGGATTGCCCGCGAGAAGCGCGTGGAGCTACTGCCCGAAGCCCTGCGCGGCTTGGATCATGTGCGCCTCGTGATGGTGGGCGATGGGCCGGCACGGGCCGAGCTAGAAGCGAGCACACAGGGCATGCCGATCCATTTCTTGGGCTATTGCAAGGGCCAAGCACTGGCAACGGCATACGCCAGTAGCGATATATTTGTGTTCCCATCTGATACGGATACGTTCGGGCAGGTGATCCAAGAGGCGATGGCTTCGGGCTTGGCGGTGGTGGGCGCACGGAGCGGCGGCACGATTGATCTGGTGCAGCCCAATGTGACTGGCCGCATCTTTGAGCCGGGCATCGCCACCGATCTGCGGGCCCAGCTGCGCTACCTGCTGGCCTACCCAGATCGGCAGTGGGCGATGGGACAGGCTGGACGGGCGGCGGCAGAACGGCGTTCATGGTCAAGCGTGATTGGCGAACTGCTCGGCTACTACCAGCACGTCATCTCACGCTCCACCCGGCAAGCGCGGGTGTAGGGCGGGCCGTTCCCGTTTGTACCACCCTCGCGCCCCTAGTCCACCTCGATTGCATACACTTGGCGCGTATCGTGATCGCCGCCCGTCAAAGCAACTTCCAGCGTAAATCTACCCGGACGGATTGCCGTGAGGCGTAGCCGATCCACCTCGCGGGTCGGGCAATCGGCATCTAGCGCGAGCCGGTGCGTCAGGTGGGCTAGCTCGGCTCCATCGGGATCACGGAGCGTCGCGTATAGGTGCAGCTCATACACGGCATAATGAGCATCGTTGACGACGTAGATCGGGAGTTCAATCGGCTCGGCTACGCGGTAGCGGCGGGCCTCAAAGACGGTGAAGGCATACTGTGGGCGCATGGCCATTTGCATTGCGTAGTACGAACGCTTGGGCACGCGCCAGTAATCTATGATGCTCCACAGCACCGCCGGATAGGGGTCAATCAACATAAACGGGAGGAAGCCGCCGACGGGCTGATACTTCCGCAGGCGCAACCGATCTATGTAGTGGCGATTGATGAAGATCTGATACTCCTGCGACATATCAATCAGTTCTTGCAGGGTGGTAGCACTGCGCCAATCAATCCAATTGGCCATAATGTCGCCCTGAAAGCTGTGGTATTTGTTCAGGTAATCGAAATCTATCTCGCCAATTGTCGCTGGCATAAACTTGAGACTGCTTTCGAGATTGGGAAAACTCTGTGCGCCAAATTCGGTGATGAAGCGCATGTTGGTCGTAAGCTGACGCTGGACAACTTCCATATCCGCCAGTGTGCCGTAGGTCTTATACCAGCCGAAATAGGCGTGAGCATCCGTGCCTTTGCGTCCAAATGGCAAGGCTAATTCACCCGATGAGCGGATCACCGGGCGCGAGCTATCTTCGGCTTGGGCAATCCGCTTCATTTCGGTGTCGAGCACATCACGGTTCCAGCTAAAGACGAACACGGTGGCATAGGTGCGGAGGCGCGTGAAGCGGCTTTCGTCGTTGGTATCCGTCACAAAGAACGCCTCGTTGTGCATGCACCACAGCCCAATCGAGGGGTGATTGTACAGCTGCTGCACCATCGCACGGGCTTGGCGGCGGGCTTCGGGCAGAATCTCAGCGCGATACAGCCATTGCAGGGGCATATCTTGCCACAGCAGCAGCCCCGCTTCATCGGCGGTGTGATAGAGGGCAGGATGGTCTACGTGGGCGTGTACCCGGAGCAGGTTCATGTGGCAATCGCGGGCCAGCTGCACATCGCGGCGGCATCGCTCCAAATCCATCGTGGCGATCCGCACATCGCCGGGCGCGTAGTTGTTGCCTTTGATCAGCAGGCGCACACCATTCAGGTGGGGGATCCAATCGCGCATCTCGAATTGGCGCACGCCAAACACAAACTGCTGCTGATCGCTGACGTTGCCTGCCTGTAGCACTTCGAGCGTCACCGTGTAGAGATCGGGCTGGCCAAGATCGTGCGTCCACCACAGGCGCGGGCTACGCAGCTTGAACAGCCCGCGTAGCGTCTGTCCGCCAGCCCGCACACGGCGGTGCTGCACAATCACCTGCACACTATCTTGGAAGGTGCGCGGGGTCAGCGTCCAGCGCAACGTTACCGTATCGGCGTGCAGCGCATCCAGATCGAGGGCGTAGCTGATCTGAGCCACCTGTGGATTATGGCTAGCGGTGTGGCAGCGCACCCGTTGCAGGCGCACCGCGCCAGTGTAGTGCAGATCGGCGGGCAGCCACATGCCGCCCGGATTGGCCGTTGGATCAAAGCAATCCCAGTGTGAGAATACCCCCGTAAGCAGGCGTTTGCCAATCTTGTTGGGTTGTTCGGGGCAGTCCACTTCAAGCAGCAGGCGGTTCTCGGCGTGCAGGTGGGCTGATACGTCATACTCGTGCGCCTCGAAGTAGCCTTCATGGATCGGGTAGGCGTGCCCATTCAGGTAGGGCTGCGCGAAGTAGAACGTGCCATTGAAGCGCAACCACGCCCGCACCTGTGCCAGCCCAGTGGTGGCTTGCACCTCCGCCAGCGTAGGCGCGGCAACGTCGCAAGCATACACCACCTTGCCGGTGTGGTGGCGCAGGGCGGGGTGCTGTTGCCAGTGCGCGGGCAGGCATTGCGTATGCCAGTGCGGATGGTTGCGGTCATAGTCGCCGCCCGTAAACGTATCCAGCGGGCAGACCTGCCACTCGGCGGGTAGGGCGGTGGTCTGGATTCCGGTATTGAGCAGCCACCGATCTATGCTTGGGGATATACTTGGGCTAGGCGGCGGTGTTAGTTCTTGGGTTGGTGTGTTCACTCAGCTTATCGTGTACTTGCAAAACTTCTCCGCTCCTATCGTACCACATCTAGCGCACGTTGGAGCGTGGCATACGTTCGCAGGCTGCCTAGATCCACGCCGAGCCGCACCAGTGCCTGTGCCAGTTCGGGGCGCATACCCGCCAGCACGCACTGGCTGCCCATCACCCGCGTGGCTTGGGCCACGCGCAGCAGCCCCTGCGCCGCCTGCGTATCCACTTCCGGCACGCCGGTCACATCCAGCACCAACACCCGGGCCCGGCTCTGCTCAATGGCTTCCAGCGCATGCTGGCGGATCAAGTCGAGGCGGGCTGGGTCGAGCGTGCCAATCAGGGGCAGCACCAGCACCTGCGCGGAGACCGGTAGCACAGGCACACTCAGGGCGTGGATCAGGCGTTGCTGGCTCTCGATGTCGGACAGCAGGCGTTGCTGCACCTCGTTTTGGGTTTGCAGGTTTGCGAGCGTGGTTTCCAGTTCGGCGGTGCGCTCGGTCACTTGCTGCTCTAGCCCGGCTTTCAGCTCCAGCAACTCGGCATTACCCCCGCGTAGGCTGCTGATCAGGAGGTGGTGCAGGTTGCTGAACTGCCACAGCAGAAAGACTATGACAATAAATACGAGTGATTCTGCAATCTTAACAACTATGAGCGGTGTTGACGCAAGATTATCGGGACTCGACGACACGGTAATGTAGCCGAGAATGCCTAAGCCGGTGACAACTACACCTACGGATAGCCAGCGAAAACGTTGGCTGGAGACGTAGGGTAAGG
>JAAUTZ010000191.1 GCA_012031225.1 Chloroflexaceae bacterium | reverse complement strand
CGACTACCGCCTGCAAAACACGTCACCCGTGCGCGATGTGGGCAACAACGCCGCCAACACCCAGCCGCTTGATCTGGCTGGCAACCCGCGCATCTTCAACACCACGATTGATCTGGGGGCGTATGAGTTCCAGCCCCTGACCGGCATTATCTACGTAGACAAGAGCCGCCCCGATGATAGCGGCGATGGCTTATCGTGGGCGACGGCCTTCCGCAATCTCCAGACCGCGCTCGCTCTCGCGGGGAGTGGCGCGGAGATCTGGGTGGCAGATGGCACCTACTACCCCGACGAGGGCGTGGGGCAGACCGCCAACGCCCGCACTTCCACCTTTGCCCTGAAGGATGGCGTGGCGATCTATGGTGGCTTTGCAGGCACGGAGACGCTGCTCACCGAGCGCGACGTGGCCGCGAATGTCGCTATCCTCAGCGGCGACCTGCAACAGGATGACAGCCAGCAACCGATCATCACCGACATCACTACCGTCACGGGCATTGGCGACAATGCCTACCACGTCGTCAGCAGCAACGGCAACAACAATACCGCTCGGCTGGATGGCTTCACCATCACGGGTGGCAACGCGGATGCAATCAACCCGAACAATCGCGGCGGTGGGGTGTACAACAGCAGCAGCAGCCCCAGCTTGGGCAACCTTAACATTCGCGGCAACCGCGCCAACAACGATGGCGGTGGGGTGTACAACATCAGCAGCAGCCCCAGCCTCACCGATGTGACGCTTAGCAACAACCAAGCGATCAATGGCGGCGCGATCTACAACAACGGCGGCAGCCCCAGCTTTGAGCGGACAACGATCAATGCGAACACCGCGAGTAGCAACGGGGGCGGGGTGTACAATATTGGGGCGAGTGCCCGCTTTACCGATACGCTGATCCAAAGCAATACCACCAACGGCGGCGGCGGCGGCGTGTTTACCAATGGCGGCAACTCCAGCTTCACTGATGTGCAGATCCGTGATAACGAAGCCGGTGGCAATGGCGGCGGGGTGGTGAGCGTTAATGACAGCCCCAGCTTCACGAATGTCACGATCAGCGGCAACACGGCAACCTTCGACGGCGGCGGCGTTGCCAACGCGCTCAATAGTAGCCCCAGCTTCACCAACGTCACCATCAGCGACAATACTTCCACAGGTGGCAATGGCGGCGGTATTGCCAACAACAACAACTGCAACCCCACCTTCACCAATGTGCAGATCAGCAATAACACGGCGAATGGCAACGGTGGTGGTATCTACAATTTATCCAATAGCACCGCGAGCCTCAGTGCCACCCAGATCCTCACCAACACAGCGGCGCGGGGTGGTGGCGTGTACAACGACGGGAGCAACCCCACCTTTACCAATGTGCGGTTCAGCGGTAACCGCGCCACCTTCACCAGCGGTGGCGGAGCCTCGAATACGAATAGCAGCAGCCCCACCTTCACCAATGTCACGTTTAGCGGCAATAGTGCCAATACGAGCGGTGGCGGCGTAGCCAACTTGACCAACAGTACCGCCACCTTCGTGAATGTGCAGATCAGTGGCAATTCGGCGGGAACCGGACCCGGATTCGGTTCGGGTGGCGGCGTACTCAATGAGGATAGCAGTCCCAGCTTTACCAATGTCACCATTGCACGCAACCGCGCTGGATTTAGTGGCAGTGGCGTATTCAACATCAACTTCAGCGACCCGACCTTTATCAATAGCATCATCTGGGGTGAAGCCACCAACCTTGTAGGGAACGCCAATAACAGCAACCCGACCTACCAGTACAGCCTCGTGCAGGGCAATAGTGCCACTACCCTCAACGCGAGTAGTCCTAGTAGCAACAACAACTTCAATAGCACCAACCCGCTCTTCCTCAATTCTATCGCCACTATCAGTGCCCCCACTACGGCTGGGGATTATCGCCTTGCGCCTACCTCACCTGTTGTTGATGGAGGTGACAACACCGCCAATACCACCACCACCGATCTGGATGGCAACCCGCGTGTGTTCAACACCACGATTGATCTGGGCGCGTATGAGGTGCAGACGCTGCCGCTTGCTGGTATCATCTACGTAGACAAGAGCCGCCCCGATGATAGCGGCGACGGCTTGTCGTGGGCAACGGCCTTCCGCAATCTCCAGACCGCGCTCGCTTTCGCGGGGAGCAGTGCGGAAATTTGGGTGGCAGATGGCACCTACTACCCCGACGAGGGCGTGGGGCAAACCGCCAATGACCGCGACTCCACCTTCGCCCTGAAGGATGGCGTGGCGATCTATGGCGGCTTTGCGGGCACCGAGACGCTGCTCACGGAGCGCGACGTGACCGCGAATGTCGCCATCCTCAGCGGCGACCTCGACCAGAGCGGCACCGCTACAAACAACGATGCCTACCACGTCGTGAGCAGCGACGGCAACACCACCACCGCCCTGCTTGATGGCTTCACCATCACGGGTGGCAACGCCAATGGCAGCAACCCGCGAAATCGCGGCGGGGGCATCTACACCTTCAACAGCAGTACGGCGCAGTTCCGTGCGCTAAGCATCAGCGGCAACACGGCGAGCGGCAGCGGCGGCGGGGTGTACAACAGTGGCGGCAGCCCCAGCTACACCAACGTCATCATCAGCAGCAACTCTGCCAACAGCGGCATCGGCGGCGGAGTCGTCAACCAGAACAGCAGCGCGACCTTCACCAATGTCATCATCAGCAGTAACACCGCCATTCAGGGCGGCGGGATTAGCAGCGGCGGCGCGGTGACGGTGACCAACAGCACGATTACCAACAACGTGGCTGATGCTGATGGCAATGGCACAGGCGATGGCGGCGGAATTTTCGGGGTGGGCGTAACCTTTACCATCGAGAACAGCATCATCGCGGGCAATCGCGACCTCAGCGGGCAAACCCCTGACCTCGGCGGCGACTTCACAGGTAGCACCTTCAGCTTCAACCTGATTGGCAGCACCGCCGGGGCCACCAACGTCACCCTCGGCGCGGGCAACCGCGTCGGCGTCGATCCCGGCCTCTTCCCCCTCGGCAACTACGGCGGCCCACCCAAACCCACGCCCTCCGCCCCGACAGTCCTGCCCTGGACGCTGGCAGCAACGCCCTCGCCGCCGGAACCACTGACCAACGCGGCGCGCCCCGGATTAGCGGCGGCGCGGTAGACATTGGCGCTTATGAGTCAGCCGGGTTTGCCCTCGTGCCGCTTGTGCCCGTTCCCGAGCGGCCGCCGGCGAATCTGCGCTTCGATGTCAGCGTGCAGTTCGTGGAGACAGCCTTCAATACCGCGCTGCCCTTGGCGAATCTGAACGTTGACTATGCGGTGATTGGTACTGCCAGCGGCTTCTTCACCAACAGCAACCGCGTCCTCACCGACGCGCGCGGCATC
>JAAUTZ010000190.1 GCA_012031225.1 Chloroflexaceae bacterium | reverse complement strand
GCAGTGCCCCTGCAAGCTGCTGCGTCAGCCACGTCGCATACGCCATCACCTCGTACCACGTCACCCCCACGACGGGCTGGTTGGGCTGGTTGTAGCGCGTGTCATCCCACCAATACGGCTTGGTGCGCTTGCTCTTGGTGCGCCACTCCCAGCCCTTGGGTGTCCAGTAGTCGGGGTTGGTGTAGCCGTCGCCCTCCACAAACAGGCGGAACTGCGCGTTCGTGATCTGGTGGCGGGCAATCCAGTACTGCGGCAGCGCATGCTGCACGGCGGGGCGGTTGGGCTGTCCCGGCACATCCTTGCCCCACCCGCCTACCGCGTAGGTTCCTTGCGGCACATAGCAGAAGTAGCCGTTGGGCTGCCCGAAGGTGGCGTTGCACTGCGCTAGTTCTTTCTGCCACTGCTCAAGCGTGACGGGGTAGCGCGGGTCGCCCAGTATGCCCAGCAACCGCCCCGCTTGGATACGCTGATCGAGGGAGAATGAGAGAGCAGGGTAGGTTAGCAGGTCGGCAAGCCCTTTGCGTAACTCATCCTCAACCTGAGCAATCTGTCCCGGCTGCATCCTCCGTGCTAGCCCTGCCCGCCCGCCAAGCTCCTGATAGCGCAGCGCAGCGGTCAACGCATCGCGCTGCTGCTGCCTTGACTGTTCTACTAGTGCTTCTAGCTGCTCTGCAAGCGTGCGTGGTGGCGCGGGGGATGGCGGCGGCGGGGCGGGCGCGGCGGGCGTGGCATAGAGGAACTGCTGGATCACGCCGTTGTTTACGCCGGTATTCTGCCCAGAGTTAGTGCCAGCATTGGCGTGTCCATAGACGCTTGCTGCTAGCTGCGCCTTGAGGACGGCAAGCGCGGCATCCGCCGCCGCATGTCCAATCACACCTCGCTGGGCTTCAATCGCATCAATCCTGCGCTGCAATTCTTCGGGCGTATCAGCCATCGTTCGCTCCCTGCACTGCTGCACACTCGTCTCCCCACATTGTAGCACAGCGCGATGGGTGGGGTGAGGTAATGGGAACTCACGATCCTGCTCTCTCACATTTTAATAGGCTAGCCCCCAGTTTGTGGTGGTTTCCAAGATTTGCTAGGAATGCACGGCAACCCCTGCTGGTGCGGGATGCTGTCGCCGCGTCTGCCACAGCCAACCAAGCAAGCTGAGCAGCAGCAGCAGTTCCAGCACACTGCCCCACGGCTGATCGCTATTGGTGGGCAGATCCCGTAGCCAGCCCATGCCCGGCAGCCAATCTATCCCGCGATAGAGCATCTCGTGAAGGATCGGCGTACTCCAGAAGCTAAACTGGATGCCCAAGGTACGGCTGCCGTGCAACACCACCCAATCGAGATCTGGCAGGTTCGCACCGATCACTGCGTGCGTGTCGCTGTGTCCGTAGCGCGTCAGGCTCCATAGGGAAAGCACAACCATTCCAGCGTGATAACTGACCCAAAAGGGATCGAGCCAGAGCGGATCGGCGGGGTGATAGGTCAGGCGGGCGAGCCGATCTAGGATTCCGTGCAACACCACGGTCGCCATGCCAATCACCACCCACCGTGTTGCGCGATGGGGAATCCGTGCCGCAAGGGCACGCCCAAGCAGCACTCCTGCGAGGGTATGGGTAGGAGTTTGCATAGATTAGTCATCCTCTCCGCTAGATTCTAGTGATGGTTCAGGCAAGATACGTTGGGGGAGCGTGACGGTGACAGTACAGCCGGCACCCGGACTTGTTGCAATGGTGAGGGTGCCGCCGAGTTCAGCCGCCATATCGTAGCGTTGGCGCAAGCCTAACGCATCCGGCGGAATCAGATCAGGATCGTGGTGAAAGCCGCACCCATCATCGCGCACCGTGAAGATGATCTGGTTGGCGTAGGTCGTGCCCGTGAGGGTGATCTGGGTAGCCGATGCGTGGCGTAACGCATTCTCAACCACTTGGGTCAGGATCAAGTAGAGGGTATCGCGCTCGTAGTCATCGAGGCCCTGCTCATCGGCGGTGAAGGTGTAGACAAATCTGATGTGGGGATACTGACTTTCCCACTCCATGAGGGCATGATCGAGTGAGTAGCGGAGCAACTGCTTCACCCCTGCTGGGCGGAGATCATGGGCGAGGCGGCGCAGGTTGCGGGCAATCTGCTGACATTGATCTTCAAGGGCGGTTGCTTGCGCGGCGGGCAGGGTGGTCTGGATACGATGTAGCAAGGCGGCCAGTTGGGGTAATGTTTCATCGTGAAGCAACACACTGAAGCGGCGATTGGCTTGAAACGTCTTGCGGCGTTGGGCGGCACTGATCTGACGACGGGTATCGGCGAGGGCGTGCATCTGCGTGGCAATCGCGGCCTGTTGCAGGGCAAGCTGCCCATCCGCCTCACGCCGGCGCAGCACGAGCACCGCCTGCATCAGGCGCGTTACGATAGCTTCTTGCTGCTCGACCCGGACGCTCGCCGCAAGGTTGGTGGGGTTGGCGAGAAGCAGCACCTCCGCGAGGTGGTGCGTTCGCACAATTGGCAGTACGAGCACAGTACTCGGAAGGTTGGTGCGATCAACAACCACACTCTGGGGCCTATCAGGAGGCAGGTGCGCCAACAATGATTGCATCGCGGGATCGTCTAGCCACTCGCGGCGGGCAGCGGTTGTTTGCTCAAGCACGTCCCATTGACCGGTTGGGCTGCGGCGTGCCCAGAGCCAGCCCGTTACGCCGAGCCGCCCACCAACGTGGGTCGTCAGGTGTTGCCAGAATGCGGCTTGGGTGTGCTGCGTAAAGAGGTCGTCTATCACCAACTGGAGCGGTGCGAGCGGAACGATCCGCCGCCGCCACCATTGGTGGAGGCCCATGATGGCTAATCCGCCAAGCAAGCCTGCGCCGAGCAGTGCAATTCCCGCTATATCCCACACGGTTGAGCCTTGCACTGTCTGCCCGACCGTGAGATGTAAACCAAATTTAATACCTAAAAGAGCAATAAACCCACACAAAAGCCACGTTACTAGCCGATGCCCGAGCTGCTGTGCGGGCTGATCGGTGTAAAGGATCAGAAAACTTAACGGAAAGGTAGAAAAGAGTAGGCTATAGCCCGACCCTGAGCCGCCGCGTGCGACGGGGATGAGATCAAAAAGCAGATAACACACCACGACAATGAAATGGTAACGGGCAATTAACGCGAGGCTCGGCGGGCAGTGCTGATAGGTGCGTTCCATATGAGCGTGCAAGGGTATACTCAGTCGAGACAGCCCCCGCTGGTGGGATAGCCAGCACAAACCATGCATCAGATGCACGCTGTGGGCAGTCAGAAACAGTCCAGCAAACACGACTGCGAGAGCTGGGGCTTGGAGCCAGAAGGCAATTTGTACGAGTGGATCGGAGAGCAGGACAATTTGCACCCCACGGCGCCAATCGAGATGGGGATAGGGCGACC
>JAAUTZ010000189.1 GCA_012031225.1 Chloroflexaceae bacterium | reverse complement strand
TTCAAGCTGCTCCAAAAAGCACTAGACGAGTGGGGCATCGGCGCAAAAACAAGCAGCGGCTACGGGCGACTGAATGTGGATGGAGTGGGATATGCTGCGCCCGCAGCGGCGAGCACAGCGCAAGCGGATGCCCAAGCATCCGCTACCCAACTACAGGGACAGCACGAGGAGGCTGAACAAGAAATAGCCACTTGGCTTAAGCAGACGGTTTCGATGGATCTAGAGCAACTGCTCGATGATGGCTGTATCGTCAAGCCAATAAGCGTTACCAAATTGAAGCGAAAGGGCTTTGTCTCCAGTGAACATTATGGTGGGCGCACGCCCAAAGAAGGGCAGCAAATGAGCTGCACGGTACGCGGCTTGATCGAACGCAACGGCGAATATCTCGCCGATTTAATATGGAACCAACCGAAAGGTAAGAAAAAGAAAGGTTAACGCAATGGCAACGATGATTGCGCTGGTGGGGGGGCAGCCACTCCCGAACTACATACCGGTTCGTGCGGTGGAGCCGGAGACGGTGCTGTTTGTGTACACTGATCAGACGGAGAGAGTATATAAGCGACTTGAGGCGGTGCTTGTTCCACAAGGGGTGGCGGTTGAGGGATTGCAGACTAGTGCGTATGATATGCCGCAGGTTACAAAGGATGTGCGTGAGTGGATTGAGCAGCGCGGGGTTGCGGGCAGCGATCTGGTGGTCAACTTTACGGGTGGCACCAAGCCGATGTCGCTGGCGGTGTATCGTGTTGCTGCGGAGTTGTCGGCACCGCTTGTGTATCTCGAAAGTGAGGGCAAGCAGAGCAGGTTTTATCGCTATGGATGGGACGGAGAGCTTCATTCGACCAGTAGTAATGTACTCTCTGAGTGTATCACCTTGAAGGATTTCTTTGACCTGTATCTTGGCATTAACGGATGGGAGGAGAAAGGACGGAGTCGGGCAGATGGAGGCAATCTTGAGCAAGCTATTGCCGATGCTTTGAAAAGCGCAGGCTACGAAGTGATGTGTGGTGTTCACACAATGAACGGTCAGATAGATATAGATGTAGCAGTGCGCTATGAGAATCAGGTGGGAATTATCGAGGCGAAAGGTGGTAAGAAGGGGCGTGGATTGGAGGCGGTTAAACAGCTTAATACGGCGGCAAAGCAGCTTAGTCTGTATACCTCTCCGCTCGCTGTTGTTGTGGATAAGCCAGATGAACGCACGAATGATGTGCGCGAGGCATCAAATATCAAGCTGCTCCAGTTGCAGGAGTATGTTGATGATACTGCGACGATATTGAGTGAGAAGGATAGCAGGCTCTTGCTGGATGAAGTTGGAGCTATGTTGAAGGGGTAGGTGAACGATGGTATTGATTAACTTTTCGCATCCGCTGACGGCGGAGCAGGTGCAGCAGCTCACCGCCACGCTCGGCGATGCGCCCGATGTGCGCCTCATCCCCGTGCAGATTGACCAGCAACAGCCGCTCGAAGCGCAAGTGCGGGCACTGGTAGAAAGCATCGGGCTTACTCCGACCCAGTGGCAGACCGAGCCAATCATCGTCAACCCGCCCGGACTCGCCCCCGTCGCGGTGGTGCTGCTTGCTGAGCTACACGGGCGTATGGGGCTGTTCCCAGCTATCGTGCGGATGCGCCCCATTGCGGGCAGCACCCCCACCCGCTTCGAGGTCGCCGAGATCATCAATGTGCAGCAGGTGCGCGAGACAGCCCGCCAGCACCGCGAGCCGCGCCTGCCTTAGAACGACACCAGCCCGCGCCGCACACCTTGACTGACGGCTTCGGTGCGGGCGAGCTACACCCAGCTTGGCATATAGCGAGGAGATGTGAAACTTGACCGTATGCTCACTGATCTGCAACTCACGGGCGATCTGCTTATTCGCTAGCCCCTGACTAAGCAGCACCTCTTGCTCACGGGCGGTCAGGCTCTCCTGCGGCAGGGCATCAGCAACGGGCACATCCACCGCCGCACCCGCCCCCCCCACGCCTACCACCTACCTCCCCGCCGCCCATCACGCACTGCATTGTAGTACAGACGGTAGTCAAACGTGTACCACCAACACCCAACATCGGGTATACTAGTTTGTGTGTCATTTTGCCCTATGCCGAGCCGGAGCCACACCGATGCACGCTGACCGCCAATCACTGGAACGCCAGCGCGACGATCTGCGCGAGAGCTTGCGCCTGATTGCCGAGCGCAAGACGGCGTATGTGTCGCCGACCGATGTGCCGTTGCAGCTGCTGCGCGATGAGCGCGAGCGGCAGCGTGAGCTTGATGAGCTTGAGCGGAAGATAGCGGCGTTGGGATGCGATACGCCCCCCCTCCCGCCGTCGCGCACTGCCCCCAATCCGTTCGGGCGGCGCGGGCGCATTGACGACCCCGCCGAGTTCTTCGGGCGTGAGGAGTTGCTGCGGCAGATCTTCGAGGAGCTGGGTAAGGGCAGCAACCTGTCATTGATCGGTGAGCGAGAGATCGGCAAATCTTCGCTGCTGTGGATGATCGAACACAGCGGCCCCCGTCGCTTGGGGTTGCCCGATGGCGCGGTCCTCTCAATCAATATGCAGTTGATCCACAACGACGACGATTTCATTGAGGAGCTTGCCGACCTACTCCGGATCGAGCCGTGTCGCGGGGCCCGCCTCGCCCGCAAGTTGCGCGGCAAACGCTACATCCTCTGCCTCGATGAAATTGAGAAGATGCAGCGCGACCGGTTTTCGGTGGAGTTGCGCGAGGAGTTGCGCGGGCTGGCCGATGGGCGCACCGCTCCGCTCACGCTGGTGGTTGCCAGCAATGTGCCGCTTGCTGAACTGTTCCCCGACAAGCTCGGTGAGACCTCGCCGCTCGCCAACATCTGTAGCCCGCTGACGGTGCCACCCTTCACACCCGATGAGGCGCGGGCGTTCCTGCTCACGCGGCTAGCCGGCACGGGCGTGCAGTTTGCCGATGCTGAGATTGCCGAGCTGCTGCGCCAGAGTGCGGGCGGCCACCCCGCCCGCCTGCACGCCGCCGCCGTCGCCCTCTACCGCCAGAAGCAAGGAGCCTGAGCCGTGCAACCCGATCCACGCTTCCCAACCTATCGCGGCACCCTGCCACCACTCCTCCACTGGTGGCACCCGCGCCACTGGCTGCTGCTTGCCTACTGGGTCTACTTTCGCCCATCTGCGTTGCACACCTACCTCTACGCCACCAATCCGCAGGCATACCACGCGCCCCAAGCAGGCTGGCATAATCTGCAACTGCTCTGGCGCACACCTGCCTTCCGCAGCCTGCTACTATGCACACCTTTCACTGTGCTTACCCTCAGTCTTCCCTTCGTGCTGCTGGCAAGCGGTCTGCAAGGTACGCCGGTAGATTGGTGGGGCGTGGCGTTGGGCGTGGCGGGGGGCGTGGCGGGGGGCGTGGCGTTGGG
>JAAUTZ010000073.1 GCA_012031225.1 Chloroflexaceae bacterium | reverse complement strand
CAGCGGCAAGATTATGCGGCGGGTGATCCGGCGCTGTGTATCAGGGCGATAATATCGGCGACCTCAGCACGATTGAGGATGACGCGACGGTGGATATGGTGCGCGAGGCCGTCGAGATTATGAAGGGCGAGTTCTAGGGGGCAGGCGGCAGGGGGCAGGTGTCAGGCATCGGGCCCGGAGCAGGCAGGGGTAGCACTACCGCTACCCCTGTTCGTTAGCATCCGCTGCTGTGAGCTTCTGGCCCCGCTGGAGTAACAAGGAGGATGGCCATATGGCTTTGGCAAACCTAGCGGGCAGGGTTGCCCTCGTATCGGGGGCGAGTCGTGGGGTGGGGCGTGGCATTGCCCGCGAGCTAGGCGCAGCCGGTGCAACCGTATATGTCACTGGGCGCAGCACTAGTCGTGGTGGCACAGCCAGCACCGCCGGACGGCGCGAAACGATTGAGGAGACGGCTGCGCTGGTTACGGCGCAGGGCGGGCATGGCATAGCGGTGGTGTGTGACCACACCGATGATGGGCAACTCGCCGCGCTGTTTGCACAGGTACACGCTGAGCAGGGGCGGCTCGATCTGCTGGTCAACAATGCGTGGGGCGGCTACGAAGGGCACGACGATACATTTACTGCGCCGTTTTGGGAGCAGCCCCTAGCGCGGTGGGAAGGGATGTTTGGGGCGGGGGTGCGCGCCGCAATGCTGACTAGCCGCTATGCAGCGCGGCTGATGATCGCCCAACCGCACGGGCTGATCATCAATACGCTGGCGTGGGATCGCGGGCTGTATCTGGGCAACGCCTTTTACGATGTCGCCAAAGCTGCAATGGGGCGCATGGCTTTTGCAATGGCCCACGATCTGCGGGCATATGGCGCGACGGCCCTTGCGCTTGCGCCGGGCTTCGTGCGGACAGAGACGGTGCTAGCGGTGCTGCACACCGATGAGCAACATTGGCAGACTGTGCCAGAGCTAGCCCGCAGCGAATCGCCTGCCTACATCGGGCGGGCGGTGGTAGCCCTCGCGGGTGATCCTGAGGTGATGCGCTATACGGGCGCAACGCTGATGACGGGTGATCTAGCGCAGAGCTACGGCTTCACCGATGCTGATGGCCGCCAGCCGCCGCCGTTCCGCATTGATGATGCATGCGCGGCGGCGTAGCGGCTATGCGGCGGCTTGAAACCTGCCGCCTGTCTCCCCGTCGCTCGTTGCTAGCGTATGAGGGCAGGTTGGCGGTGGGCCAACTTAAAGCCGAAGACTCCACACGTCGTGCCAGCCACGAGCGTGCCGATCACGACCCCCGTCTGCATGATCCATGGCGCATTGGGGACGATCCCCCCTACCCCGCCGATGAGCACTCCGAAAATAGTACCAATGCCCCCACCGATCCAGAGCGTGAACCACATCTTCCTTGCGGCAGGGGGCAGTGTTCCATCGGCTTTCAATCCCATAAAAATCATGCATCCCAGCCACGCGGCGATGAAGAAGATCGCCGTTGGTGCGTCATTTCCGACCGCCGTCGAAATGGCCGTCAACAGCAGCTGAAGCAAAGCTGTAAGAGGTAAACAAAAAGTAAGTAGGAAAAAGAGCATAAAGACTCCAGATAGGGCAGCGAGTAGGGTGTGGATCAACAGGTGGCGATCATCTTTACTCAGAACACTGCCAATAACCTCCCACATTCCCATCCACAAACCCAAACGCACAGAAAAACACAATGCATTTATATGGATTGCATTTGTGTGTGAAACGCCAATCAAACGGAAAAAGGCGATTATACCAACCCCGATAAGCAACCCCCACATGGCGAATTTAGCAGGGTTACGCTGGCCTTCAAAGATTGCGGCAAACAGGATCAGTGAACCAATCAGCACCGGCAGGATCAGGATGTGGAACATCGGCGGCAACCCATTGGTAATCGTGGTTGCGATGTGGAAGCTCAGCTGATTACTCGCGTAGCCAACTAAGCCACCGACAAGCCCTCCGAACACGACTCCTCCAACAACATACACGACATAGCGAAACAGGATTGGATCGTGCCGAAGCAGGATCGAAGGAGCCACCGCAATCCCACCGACCAGCGCGAAGCCAACACTGAGGAGGGTGACCTGCGTGCTCAGATGGAGCCAGAAGTGACACGCAAGCAGGGTTAGGAGCACGGTCAACGCAATCGAGAGCAGTTCACGGGAGATGGTTGGTGTGTCTTCGGTGGCAAGGAAGCGCACCAAGAACGGAGCCGCCAATGTCCTGAAAAAGACCAACAACGCAAGCAACGCAATGCGCGGGTCAGCCAACAAACTAAACACTTGAGCGAACACGATGATTACCTCACATTCCATAATTACACGATAACGCAATGACACTACCATAATAAGGATAGTGTACTCTCATTATAGCAATAGATGGGTCATCGTGTAGGGTAGGAAAACGCGAGGATTGAGAGGATTGCGGGACATTACAGCGGCGGCAACAGCAGTCCCCAGCCGCCGCCCTTCCGCATTGATGATGCAGGCACGGCTATGCGGCGGCCTGCTGAGCCGCCACACCGAGCAGCTCACGTAGGAACGGAGCTGTGGCCGAACGCTCGCACAGCGCGACGGTTTCGGGCGGGCCCTGTGCCACCACCTCGCCGCCGCCTACGCCGCCCTCCGGGCCCATATCAATCAGCCAATCCGCCGTCTTGATCACATCCAGATTGTGTTCGATCACCAGTACCGTGTTGCCCGCATCCACCAAGCGGTGCAACACCCGCAACAGATTTTGCACATCGGCAAAGTGCAGGCCGGTGGTCGGCTCATCCAAGATGTAGATCGTGCGCCCCGTAGCCACCCGCGCCAACTCCTTCGAGAGCTTGACCCGTTGCGCTTCACCGCCGCTGAGCGTCGTTGCCGATTGGCCGAGCTTGATGTAATCCAGCCCTACATCGTGCAAGGTCTGCAAGATGCGGCGCACACGCGGCACACTCTCGAAAAACTCCAGTGCGGTCTGCACATCCATATCCAGCACATCGGCAATGCTCTTGCCCTTGTACTTGACCTGCAACGTCTCGCGGTTGTAGCGTTTGCCTTTGCAGGCATCGCAGGTCACCCACACGTCGGCGAGGAACTGCATATCAATCCGGATTACGCCGTTGCCTTCGCAATGCTCGCAGCGACCCCCCTTGAGGTTGAACGAGAATCGCCCGGCTTCGTAGCCGCGTAGCTTAGCTTCGGGCGTTTTGGCGAATAGCTCCCGCAACAGGTCAAACAGCTTGACATACGTTGCAGGATTGCTGCGCGGCGTGCGGCCAATCGGCTGCTGGTCAATGTTGATCACCTTATCGAGATGCTCGATGCCGCGTAGCTCCCGATAGGGGCCCGGGCGCATCTGAGCGCGATGCAGGATAGCCGCCAACGCGGGGTAGAGCGTTTCGCTAATCAGTGAAGACTTGCCGCTGCCGCTCACGCCTGTCACCGCCACAAAGCAGCCGAGCGGGATCTGCACATCCACATCACGCAGATTGTTGAGGCTTGCACCCTCAATCGTCAGCCACACCCCATTCGGGTTGCGCCGTGCCGTGGGGATGCTGATCTCGAGCGCACCGCTCAGGTACTTGCCTGTCAAGCTGTCGCTCGCGCAGATCTCAGCCGGCGTACCCGCCGCCACCACATGACCGCCCTTCACGCCTGCGCCGGGCCCAAAGTCAATGATCCAATCGGCGTGCTGCATCGTCTCGGTGTCGTGCTCCACCACCACCAACGTATTGCCCAAATCCCGCAGGCGCAGCAGCGAATTGAGCAGCTTGCGGTTATCGCGCTGGTGCAGCCCGATGCTCGGCTCATCGAGGATGTAGGTTACACCCATCAGCCCACTGCCAATCTGCGAGGCCAGCCGGATGCGCTGGGCTTCGCCGCCGCTCAGGGTCGGGGTACCGCGTTCGAGGGTCAGGTAATACAGCCCGACATTCAGCAGGAAGCCTAGCCGCTCACGGATCTCTTTGAGGACTTCGCCCGCAATCTGGAGCTTGATCGGACTCAGCATTGGCGTGGCATGCAGGGCGGGGTTGGTGGTCAGGTTGCCAAAGGCGACATTGCGGACTTCGGGCGGCAGCTCGGAGCTATCGCCCACGAGGGCCCGCGCCCACATCAGGCTCTCGTAGATGTTCAGGCGGCAGGCATCGGCAATACTCAAGCCGCCCGCCTTGACTGCAAGGCTTTCGGGGCGCAAGCGTGCGCCGTGGCAGGTGGGGCAGGGCTGGTCGCTCATGTAGCGCGTGTAATACTCACGCGACATATCGCTCTCGGTCTGCATGTAGCGGCGTTTGATCTCACTGGCTAGCCCTTCCCACGTTCGCATATACTCACCGCGACTACCGCTTTCGCTCGACCACGCAAAGCGGATGCGGGTATCGCCACTGCCGTAGATCACCGCATACTGCTGTTCAGGGGTCAGGTCGCCCCACGCCGTATCAAGGCTGAAGTCGTAGTGGGCGGCAATGCTGGCCAGCGCACGGTGGGCCCACGAATCCTGCTTCTTTCGCATCTCGCCCCAATAGGTGACAGCCCCTTCGTTGATCGAGAGGCGCGGGTTGGGCACGAGTAACCCTTCGTCCACCTCTAGCTGCGTACCCAAGCCGCTGCACGTCGGGCACGCGCCCTGCGGCGAGTTGAAGGAAAACATCTGCGGCGTGAGATCGGGGAAAGAGATGTTGCAGTGCGTGCAGGTATTCGTCTCACTCATCAGCCACTCGGCGGGCAGTTCGGCGGCGGGGGTTGCGTCGCTGGCGGGTTCGGGTACGGGGCTGATCAGCACGCGCCCTTCGCCCATCCGCAAGGCCGTTTCGAGGCTATCGGTGAGGCGCGTCACAAAGCTACGCCACTCCTCAGTGGCTTCGGTATCATCCCCATCCTCAGCAGCGGGGCGGGCCGGCATCACCAGCCGATCCACCACCACCTCAATGGTATGCTTCTGGCGTTTGTTGAGCTTGATCTCGTCGCTCAGATCGTGGATCGTACCATCTACGCGCACGCGCACAAAGCCTTCGGCGCGGGCTTCCGCAAAGACTTCCTTATATTCACCCTTGCGCTGCTCAATCAATGGAGCCAGCACCATAAAGCGCGTGCGCGGCGGCAATGCCAACACCCGATCCACCATTTGCTCGGCACTCTGTGCGCCCACCTCGCGCCCGCAGTTGGGGCAGTGGGGCGTGCCGACCCGCGCATACAGTAGGCGCATATAGTCGTACACTTCGGTGACCGTGCCGACGGTACTGCGCGGGTTCTTGCTGGTGCTTTTCTGCTCAATCGCAATCGAAGGTGACAAGCCTTCAATGAAATCTACTTTGGGCTTTTCCATCTGCCCCAGAAATTGGCGGGCATAGGCCGAGAGGCTCTCGACATAGCGGCGTTGCCCTTCGGCATACAGCGTATCGAAGGCCAGCGAGCTTTTGCCAGAGCCGGATACGCCTGTCAGCACAACGAGCTTATCACGCGGAATCTCAACATCTATGCCTTGCAGATTATGCTCACGCGCCCCTTTGATGATGATCTTATCTTTGGCCATATGTGTGGTGTCCTCACCCGATCAACATAAAAAAGCCGCCAGCATACTGCATTGAATAGCAGGCAGCGTACATCTTTGCTGAAATACCCTCATGTAGTATACCATGCGTTGTAGGCTGAATCAATGGGATTTGCCGCTGCCGCGCCCCACTCACCGCCGCTACGCCGCCCGACACGCACCCACGAAATTGGGTATAATACAGGGCATTATGACAAAACCAATTGTTGCGTTAGTAGGTCGCCCGAATGTGGGCAAATCAACTTTCTTCAATCGGCTGATCGGCGAACGACGTTCGATCATTGAGGATATGCCCGGCACGACCCGTGATCGCCTGTACGGTTCTACGGAATGGAACGGTACTGAGTTCACCGTGGTGGATACAGCGGGCATGCTCTTTGATGCGAGCGATCTTGACCTGCCGCTGGCCGAGATTAGCCGCCTTGCCCGCGAGCAAGCTGAGGCAGCAATCAGTGAAGCCGATGCAATCGTGTTTCTGGTGGATGGGCGCGAAGGCTTGACGACGGACGATAGCGATGTGGCCGCGGTGCTACGGACGAGCAGCAAGCCGATTGTGCTGGCTGTGAACAAAGCCGATAGCCCCGAACGCCGCCTTGATGCCGTTGAGTTCTACGCCCTCAATCTCGGCGATCCGATCCCGATGAGTGCCTATCACGGCTTGGGTACGGGCGATGTGCTGGATCGGCTCGTCGAGCAGCTACCGCCCAACCCACCAACAGATGAAGACCGCGAACAGGTGCGGGTTGCCATTGTCGGTCGCCCCAACGTGGGCAAGTCGAGCCTGCTCAATCGCTTGCTGGGGCAAGACCGGAGCGTGGTCAGTGCGGTGCCCGGCACCACCCGCGACTCGGTGGATACCGATATGGTCTTTGAGGATACCGAGATTACCTTGATTGACACGGCCGGCATTCGCCGAGCAGGGCGCATTGATCGCGGCGTGGAGCAGTACAGCGTGCTGCGGACGTTGCGGGCAATTGAGCGATGCGATATTGCGCTGCTGTTGATTGATGCGTCAGAAGGGATCACCGCGCAGGATACGCACATTGCGGGCATGATCCTCGAAGCTAAGAAGGGTATCATTATTCTGGTGAATAAGTGGGATGCCCTAGAGAAAGACAACTACACCTTCAACGAGTATAGCGAAAAGCTCAAAGAGGCCTTCCAATTTGTAGACTACGCGCCGGTGCTGTTTATCTCGGCTACGACAGGGCAACGGGTTGAGAAGATCCTGCCGCTCGTGCTGGACGTAGACAACGAACGCCACAAGCGCATCTCGACGGGTGAGCTGAACAATATGCTGCGGGATGCGATCAACCGCCAACCGCCAACCGCCACGCGCAAGGGCGCGTATCTGCGGATTTACTTTGCGACCCAGCCCCAAGTTGCGCCGCCCGTGTTTCTCTTCTTTGCCAACAATGGCGAGCTGGTGCACTGGTCGTATGCGCGGTATCTCGAAAACCGGATCCGCGAGCAGTATGGCTTTGTGGGTACACCGATCTCAATTGTCTTTCGGAGCCGTGAACGGAAAGAACGCTAACTGCCCATGCCTCTACCTTACGCCGAACGTCTGGCGGCTGTGCGGTCCAGCTTCCGCTCCCGTGCAATCACGGCGGCGATTGTAACCCGCCCCGCGAATGTGCAGTACCTCACTGGCTTCACCGGTTCGAGTGGCGTGCTGATGATTACGCCTGACCATGCCGGTATCCTTACGGATGCCCGCTATCGGCTTGCCGCGCAGCAGCTCACCGACTGGACACTGCACGAAGCCAGCCCGACCAAGCCCGTGCTGATGCTGCTCGCCGAGCTATTGCTGGCGCAGGCCGTGATTGCCGTAGGGATCGAAGCCCAGCATCTCACTGTCGCACAGCATGCTCGCCTCAGCGCAGAGCTGACGCGCCTTGCGGCTGAAGCCAACCCGCCGATTACCTACCCAACCCTGATCCGCCCGCAAGGTGATCTGGTTGAGCAGGTACGCCAGTGCAAACATCCCGCTGAAGTTGCCATTATCCAACAGGCAGCGGCGATCACCGATGCGGCACTGGCGGCGGTGTTGCCCACGTTGCACCCGGAGCAGACCGAACGCGAGGCGGCGTGGCGGCTGGAAGTCGCCCTGCGTGAACACGGAGCGGATGCCCCCGCCTTCCCGATCATTGTGGCGGCGGGGCGCAATGCGGCGATCCCGCACCACCAACCGGGCGATACCCCGCTCGGCACAGGGCAGCCCATCATTATTGATATGGGCGCACGCTGGGCAGGCTATCACGCTGATCTGACGCGGACTATTGTGTTGGGCGAGCCAGATGATACCTTTCAGCAGCTATACGCAACGGTACTCGCGGCACAGCAGGCGGCAATCGCACAGGTGCAGGTAGGGGTGACAGGCAAGCAGGTGGATGAGGTGGCGCGGGCGGTGCTAGCAGCGGCAGCACTGGATGACTACTTTGAGCATGGGTTAGGGCACGGGGTTGGCTTGGACATCCACGAGGAGCCGCATCTGGGGCGCACCGCCGAGTGCATCTTGCAGGCGGGCATGATCTTTTCGATTGAGCCGGGTGTATATCTGCCGGAGTGGGGCGGCATCCGCATTGAAGATTTGGTACTGCTGCACGAGGATGGCAGCGTGATGCTATCGCACGCGCCGAAGTAGCGCGGTATGTAGGTGGATATTTGCTATGGCAATGAGGAGTGGCGCATGAACGATACGGTTTTGATTACGGGCGGCTGTGGCTTTATCGGCAGCAATCTGGCCGCCTACCTCTTGGCGCAGGGTGTGCGCGTGCGGGTGTTTGATAGCCTTGCGCGACCCGGCAGCGAACGCAACGCGGCGTGGCTGGCCAGCCTCAACCACCCCCAACTGGAGATGGTGCAGGGCGATGTGCGCGACGGTGCGGCGGTGGCAGCGGCACTAGCGGGCGTGCAGACGGTGGTGCATCTGGCGGCGCAGGTCGCCGTGACGCACTCGGTGGAACAGCCGCGCTACGATTTCGAGGTGAATGCACTGGGTACGCTGAATGTGCTGGAAGCGGCCCGCAGTATGCCCACCCCACCCCTGATTATTTATACCTCGACCAACAAGGTCTACGGCGATACGCGCCAGATCGTGATCGAGGAGACCGACACGCGCTACATCTATGCAGATCGGCGGGCGGGCATTGATGAGAACCTGCCGCTCGATTTCCACTCGCCGTATGGCTGCTCGAAGGGCAGTGCCGATCAGTATGTGTTGGATTACGCCCGCATCTACGGGGTGCCGGGCGTGGTACTCCGCATGTCGTGCATCTATGGGCCGCACCAGTTTGGCAATGAGGATCAGGGCTGGGTGGCGCACTTCCTGATCCGTGCGCTCGCAGCCCGTCCGATCACGATCTACGGCAATGGCAAGCAGGTACGCGATCTGCTGTATGTGGATGACCTGCTGCGCCTGTTCTGGATGATCCACCGCAACCCAACGGCAGCAGTGGGGCATGCCTTCAACATTGGCGGGGGAGCCGAGCGCACCATCTCGATCTGGCGCGAATTTGCGCCGCTGATCGCGCAGTATACCCACACCGAGCTGAGCGTGAGCTACGGCGAGTGGCGACCGGGCGATCAGCGTGTGTACATCTCGGATATTGGCAAAGCACAGGCGGTATTCGGCTGGCAACCGCAGGTCAGTATTGCCGATGGGGTTCAGCGTATGCAGGCATGGCTACGGGCGCACCATCCCGATTTGGCGGGCTAGGGCGATCCAACTGGCGCGTGCCCATCAGCCCGTTGCGTGCTGTACAAGCAGACTTCCTGCTGGATGCGCTCCCACCAACACATCTGCATGGTTTGGTGAATGCGCTCGGCTACGCGCCGCGAGCGCAAATTGGCGGGATGCACGAGCGAAATGACCTGTGCGGCCCGCACCCCATCGAGCGCGTAGTCGCGGCAGGCGGCGGCGGCTTCGCGGGCGTAGCCGTGTCCCCAGTATGCTGGCAACAGGTGGTATCCAATCTCGATCAGCGGTTGCCCGGCTACGTGCTGGAGCAGCAAGCCGCAGTCGCCAATCATCGTCCCCGTATCGCGCTGCACCACCCCCCACAAACCCCAGCCGTGCGTGGCATAGCTGTCTAAGCAGCGTTCCTTGTGCAGGCGTTGCACCTGTGGATAGGTGTAGGGCGCAGGGTAGGAGGCCATCACCTGCGGGTCGCTCCAGATCGCATAGAGTGCATCCAGATCAGCGAGATCAAGCTGGCGCAGGTGCAGGCGGGCCGTGCTGATCATGATCGGCGGCACGCTCAACTCCGGCTAGCTCCCGCTGCTCCACTCGTGCATATTCCACGTAATCGGAGCCATCGGGTCCGGCTTCAGCCCGTTGAGGCGCGGGGTGTACATCACCGCCGTAACACGCTGGAAGAGCGGGATCGCGGGTAGCTCCTGCGCGAAGAGCTTTTGATGGCGGATGTAATACTCACGCCGTTCCTCCCGGCTGATCGAGGTCGTGGCACTGATAATCGCTTGGTTGGCATCACGCATACACCACCCCGACAAGTTGCTGCCGGTATAGTTGTTGATCACACCGGGGATCGCGGAACAACTCCACAGCTCGAAGCCACGCGGGTCAGGCGCGGCAATCCACGCGAATTGGGCTAGCTCAAAGTCGCGCCGGAACAGGGGCCCCTGTGGATTGAAAAGCTGCTGTGAGGTTGTCATCACAACTGAGACATTGATGCCAATATCCGCCATATCGCTCCGGAACTGCTCCGCAATCGCTGCCCGCACGGGCGAGTTCTCGGTGGTAAGCACGGTCAGGCTGAAGGGGGCAAAGCCATCCGGCTTGCTATCGCTGTTGTGGTCAATGCCAATCTCACGGAAGCCATCGTTGTCGGTATCAATCACGTTGGCTTGGGTCAGCAATTCGCGGGCATAGTCAGGGCTGTAGCTGTAGGTAATCAGGTCATCCGGGTTCGCTGCGGCCCAGTGTTCCGGCACGATCCAGCTATGTAGGATTGGCACACTGCCGGCATAGAGTGTGTCAATCATCGCCTGCCGATTGGTGGCGTGGGCGATGGCGCGGCGCACACCCACGTTTTGCAGCAGATCGAATTCGAGGTTGAAATCAAGATGCTCCCAGATGGGGGATGTGCTGTAGGCTACCTGCACGGCACCGGACTGGTTGGCATCGGCGAGCAGGCGGAACTGGTCTGCATCAAGGTTCTCAAGGATCGCTAGATCGAGGCTCCCGCGCAGCAGTTCGTCACGCAATGTTGCCACCGATGGTTCGGAGACAAACGCGAGCGTATCGGGGGCGTGCGGTGGGCCCACGTAGTACGGGTTCCGCGAGAGGCGGATCACGCCCTGATCGCGGCGGTCAATCTGGTAGGGGCCATAGCCGATGGGTATAGCTGCAAATTCGCTGTTGAGCAACGCGGTGGGCGAGATCTCACGCACAATATGGGCGGGCAGGGGGGTCCAAACTGTGCGCCCCAGATCGGATGTCGCCACATCGAGTACCCCATCAAGGCTTGGCTGGGCGGCGATCAGGCTGGTGAGGTCCGTCAGTTCCGGCTTGAGGAAAGCGCGAGTGGTATGGGCATCCACTTCTTGGTAATCCTCTAGCAGTTGGATGCGCTGATTGGCTTCTTCGCCGAGCGGGATTTGCTGGGCCAATTGGTAGGCAAACACCGAGTCGGCGGCGGTTACGGGCACTCCATCGGACCATGTGAGCGCACGGTTCCAACGATAGGTGATCACGATCTGCTGGGCGGTGGCGGTGCGGCTGGTTGGTTCCGTCACGATCAAATCATTCACATCGAGGTAGACCTCGCGGCTACGGACTTGAATATCGCCATTGCTGAGGCTCGGCAAGCGTTCCAGCACGCCAGTGGTAGTGAAGGCATAGTTGAGCGGCAGCAGCGGCGCAGGGAACAGTAGCTCACTGATCGGGGCGGTGAGGCGTTCATCGGCGGCGGCGGCGTGGTAGGGCAGCAGGTCGCTTGGTTCACTCTGGACCCCAATCCGCAGTGTGCCAGTCTGGGTCAGGGCACTGCTGGCTGTGGCTGTTGGAGCGGCAGTTGCGGCGATGTCAGGCGTGGGGGTGGATGCACTGGGGGTGCTTGCGTTGCGCTCTACCGTAGCTGCCGGATCAGGGTCAGCCGTAGAAGGTGCAGGATCTGGTGCTGCGCCACCAAACGCAGCCATCGCAGTCGGCTGTGGGCTAGCTGCCGGGCGGGGGGGTGGTGGTGGGCAGTGCGCCAATGGGGGTGGGTGGTTCTACGCCGCCCTCCAACTGCACACAGCCACCTAAGCCCAACGCGAGTACGAGCAGCACTACCCACAGCCGATAGGGGAACGTTGCTCTGAAGGTATGGTGCTTCACCGTGAGCTACCCCCGTGCGGGTCAGGCCCCAGTAGATCGCTGAGGGCGGGAATACCCGCCGCCGTGCTTGCCATGCGTACCGCACGGCGCACCGCCTCCGCCAGCACTTCTACGGCCAGTGCGCCAAGGATCGCAAGGTGCGGCGCAGGGTGGCTGCCAGTCGCCAGTGCAAACACCGTGTCGCCATCAAGCGGGGTGTGGATCGGGCGGATGGTGTGGGCCAGCGCGGCGTGGGCCATTTGGGCCAGCTTCTGCGTTTCGGCTTTGCTCAGGCGGGCGGTAGTCGCCACCACCGCGAGGGTTGTATTGCTAGGGGTTGGCGGCGGATCGCCGCGCCAGCCTGCGAATTGGGCTTGCAACTCGGCTTGGCGCAGCAGGTGCAAGATCGGCACGAAGCGGTTGTCGAGTGGTGAACGCACACCGGCAAGGATGGTATCGCCGGTGTAGACTTCACCAAACGCATTGCACACCACCAATGCACCAATCACGGTACCATCGGCAAGCGTTTCGCTCCATGTGCCTACGCCGCTCTTGGTGGCATAGTCGGCTCCGAGTGCCTTGCCAACAATTGCGCCCATGCCCACCCCGACGTTGCCTTCGGCGGGTGGAGCCGAGCTAGCGGCGGCGCAAGCGGCATAGCCCATGGCGGCATCAGCCCACCGATCCGCTTGCCCAATCGCCAGATCGTAGATCACGGCGGCGGGTACAATCGGGACGATGCCAGCGGGTGTAGCAAAGCCGATGCCCTGTTCGCGCAGCCACGCCATTGCACCCGTTGCGGCAGCCAAGCCGTAGGCACTCCCGCCACAGAGCATCAGGGCGTGAACTTCGCTGACGGTAGCCACTGGATTGAGCAGATCGGTTTCGCGGGTTCCGGGCCCACCACCGCGTACATCCACCGCCCCTACGGTGGCAGGCGGCGGCAAAATGGCGGTGCAGCCTGTCAAGGCCGTGGCATCGTCGGCATGCCCCACTTGGATGCCGGGCACATCGGTGATACTGCGTGCTGTGGTTTGGGGTGTCTCTGCCATAGCGGTTAGCGGCGCGGGTCTATCATTGCTGGGTTTCCGGCGGGCGTGTGCGGCGCACTGGCTCCGGTGCATAGCCGGGCATGCTATGCAGGATGATCGTATTGCCATCGTAGCCGCAATAGGGGCACACGCTCCACGTCAAGTCTACCACCCGTTGGCACGAAGCGCAGTTGCGGCGGAGCGCGGTGTGGCAGTAGGGGCACAGCAGGAAGTCGGATTCGATGGGGCGATGACACGCCGGGCAGGTATTTTTCTCCTCAATGTCGCGCCGCAGGTACTCTTCCTCTAGCGTGCGCTCATAGCGTTCGGCCAGCGTTTGGCGCGGGCGGAGCAACATGTGCAGGGGGATGCCAATGAACGGCATGGCTAAGACTAAGCCGACGGCAAGCACCTGCACCGAGACATCATCGCTGCGCGAGCGGATGTCGCGGTAGGCCCACAGCACCGATGCTGCCCACAGCAGCACGACGTATGCGCCGATCAGTAGCCCCAACAGGGTCAGAATCGGGCGCAGATTGTTGACAATATCCTGAATTGCTTCCATGCGCTATCGTTATCCTTTGTGTATATGCCGGGTGTTATTCGTGTGCGGCATCTGGTAAAGATTGGTTGGGCGGGGGATTGTACTGCTGCACCCGCTCCAGCAATGGGGCCACAGCTTCCACAATGAGGTGGGCTAGCTCCTCAATCGAACGTTCAGCATCCATTCTACGCCAGCGTTCCGGTTCGCGCAACATCAGCTTGCGAAAGCCATCCGCGACGCGCTGATGGTAGGAGAGTTCACGCGCATCAAGGCGGTTCCATTCGGGCTTGCCATACGTTGGTGGGCGGCTCTCCTGCAAGGCGGCAAGGTGCGGTGCCAGCGGGCTGGGCGCAGGGCGGGCTTGGCGTTTGCGCTCTAGCCCCCGCTCAGCATCAATATCAAGGTAGATCGTCAGGTCGGGCATCAAGCCGCCAGTGGCAAACGCGGTGATCGTATGCAGATCGTCAAGGTTGTGGTTTAGCCCGTAGCCCTGATAGGCGTAGGTCGAATCGGCGTAACGATCACAGAGGACGATCCCACCTTCGGCAAGGTAAGGCCCGATTAGCTCATTGACGAGCTGGGCGCGGGCGGCTGAGAACAGCAACACTTCGGTGGCGGGCGACATCTCAGTGTGGCGCAGATCAACCAGAATTTGGCGAATCCACTCGCCGATGCGCGTGCCGCCCGGCTCACGGGTCAAAATAACCGGATAGCCCTGTGCTTGTAGGGTCTCATACAGGATACGAGCTTGGGTGCTTTTGCCACTCCCTTCGGGACCTTCAAACGTAATAAACAAACTCATCAGCGCGAAATCCTTACACGTCGGTGCGGCTCGCTGCCACGACTCTCCGAGTTCAGATTATACCGGTTAGCCATCTCATGTTGCAAGCGACGGATGTAGCTATTCTGCGGGGCGAGTTCGATAATCTCTTGCTCGCCATTCATCACCCGCGAAATCGCCGTCTCGGTATCCAGCAGAACTTCCTCAAGCCGCTGTTCGGGCACACCCTCATCATCGCCATCATCGGGGCTGTCATCCAGTTGTATATTGAAGATGTGGGCCAATTGGCGTTCCATCTGCGTACTCGTGTTGTTGCGGAGGACATACACGGGCACCCCGCGTTCTTCGGCTTGGCGCAGGCGTTGCGAACTCTGGCGATAGTAGTTCTTCAGCGTCATCACAATCGTGGCATCATGCATATCCCGCACAATTACAGCGGACACTCGCAGCCGTGCAATTGCATCTTCGAGGCGGTTGCGGCTCACCCCAAAGGGGAAGATACGTTGCACCTGCGTTGTCTCTGGCGCACGTACAACGTTACGGTTGCGCGGTTCTGGGCTGCCGTTGTTGGCGGGCGGGACTGCGCCGCTTGCGCCACTGCGGTTGCCTGTGCGGAAGCTGGCGCGGTTGCCCGTGCTGCCCATCCCTCCGGACTCGCCGCGGCGGGCCGCAAACTGCGATTCGGTGGCTTGGGGGCGCGGCGGTGCCACCGTGATATGCACCGTCCCGTCGGCATCGCGGTAGCGCAGTTCGGGCTGTGGCTCCTCGTTGCGGAGGACAGCATCCACTGCCGCCGCCACATCGCGGTACACTGCTACCCGATCCCAGTTTTGAATCTCAACCAGAATGTCAAAGGTGGGCGGGGCTTTGCGCTCTAGCACCGTCTTTTGCGTGCCGCGCCGCCGCGCCTCTTCATCGCCGAGCGTCACCGCTTGGATCCCGCCAATCAGGTCCGAGAGGGTTGGGTTGATCATCAGATTGTCGAGCGTGTTGCCGTGTGCCGTGCCGACGAGCTGCACCCCACGCTCGGCAATCGTGCGGGCAGCGGTGGCTTCTAGCTCCGTGCCAATCTCATCAATCACGATCACTTGGGGCATATGGTTCTCGACGGCTTCGATCATGACCCCGTGTTGCTCGGCCGGGCGGGCAACCTGCATGCGCCGCGAACGCCCAATCGCCGGATGGGGGATGTCGCCATCGCCCGCAATCTCGTTCGAGGTATCCACCACCACCACGCGCTTGCGGAAATCATCCGCCAGTACCCGTGCCGTTTCGCGGAGCAGGGTGGTTTTGCCGGTGCCGGGCTTGCCCAGCAAGAGGATGCTTTTCTCCGACTCGATCAAGTCGCGGATGATCGCTACGGTGCCAAATACAGCCCGCCCAACGCGGCAAGTCAGCCCGATCACGATGCCGCTCCGATTGCGAATGGCCGAGATGCGGTGCAGCGTGCGCGGGATGCCAGCGCGGTTGTCCTCGCCAAACTTGCCGATCCGATCAATCACGAATTGAATATCATCGGCGCTAATCTCACGCTCGCTGAGGATGCGGTCATGGCTGCGATAGCGGGCTTCGGGGGTGCGCCCCAAATCCATAATGATCTCCAACAAGTCGGATGGTTCATTGGGGCTATCCAAGATCGCATGGGTGATCTGCGGTGGTAGGGCGTGCAACAGTAGCTCAATATCATTGGTCGTGTTGGGTTGTTCTGACATAGGTGGGTGTTTCCTCCCGCACAGAGTTGCCTGAAACAGTGACGCGAGGTTCCAGCCCGACTTCGGCTTCAAAGGTCGGTAGCAAGATCAGCCGCCGGGCGGGAACTGCTGTTTGCTTTAACAGCAGGCTCTGCTCGCCTAGCGGCTGGAAGCCGAAGTGCTGAGCAGGCATCAAAAGCTCACTCTGATACTCCGCAAGTACCAGATAAACGGGCCGCGCATCGTCAATTTGCGAAAGCCCGAAGCGGAGTACATCACTCAGGTTGTCACGCACACTGGGATGGATCAGCACCGTTAGGACGTGTGCCATCGGGCCTGAGCGGACATGGACATAGACCCGCAAGTCATCATCGCTGCCTTGCACCCACCCCCGTAGCCGGAGCCGATTCCAGCCGTGTGTTAGTGGCAGCATCCACGAACGCGCCGTGCGTACCTCTGAAGATTGTACCAGATGTGGGGCAATCGAACCATACAGACGGTGAATCGCCCACGCATCGCGGCGGCTCTGCACGCGCATCGCGGCAATGCGCGTACCCTGATCCCAATCCGGCCCTGCCAGTTGCAGCACAAAGCGGCGCAGGTAGGGCTGGAAGCCCACCTGCCGGAAGATTTCGCGTTCGTCGTTCTGGTGGCTCCACAGGGCGGCATAGAGGCGTTGCACATGGGCGTGGCCAGCGTGGTAAATGGCGTGTTCGAGCAGGCGATACCACACATCGTAATCGCTGCTAGCAGAGGCGTGTGCGCGGGTGCCGTGCGTAGCGAGCAAAACAATATCTTGCTCTGGGCGGCCATCACGCCCTTTCACTTGAATGAAGGCGTGGCGTTCGCGTTCGGCTTGGGTGAAGGTCGTTCGATCCCGCCCGTTGCCTGCAAAGAAGCAGCGCGAGGCAAACCAGAACGGCTGATGCTCCTGTACCAACAGGTCATCGGTGTGGAACAGCACTGCGTTGTGGGGCTTGCGGCGTAGCCGCCAGAGATCGCCGGGTGTGACTGATCGTATCATTTAGAATTCAAGGAAATAGCGGTGCAACCGATCATCAGGGGTCAATTCTGGGTGAAAGGTCGTTGCGAGCATCGTCCCCTGACGGGCGGCAACAATGCCGCCGTGTGCGCCCAAATCCGCCAGAATCTCCACATGGGGGTCGGCGGCAACGATGACTGGCGCACGGATGAAGATGCCGCGTAGCGGTGGTGCGCCGAGCATAGGCAGAGCCAGATCAGCTTCAAAGCTATCCGTTTGTCGTCCGTACCCATTGCGGCGCACGGTAATATCCATTAGATGGAGGGCGGGTTGATCGGGTACGCCATCTTGGATCGTGCGGGCGAGCAGAATTGCCCCCGCACATGTGCCCCACAACGGCATCCCTTCAGCACTCCGCTGCTGGATCGGGCGGAGGAGATCGTAGCGGTGCAGCAGCTTGCCAATCGTGGTACTTTCGCCACCCGGCATAATCAGGCGATCCACACCGGTGAGGTCTTCCGGCAGGCGTACCTGCCGGGTTGCCACACCGATGCGTCGCAGCATTGCCTCGTGTTCGGCAAAATCACCTTGTAGCGAAAGAATGCCAACGGTCTGTGTCATGCAATTCCTTGCGGGTGGCTTACCAACCCCGACTTGCCAGCAGCTGCTCGGCGGGGATCGTGCTAATCTCGATCCCGACCATCGGCTCACCCAGATCCTTACTGATCTCAGCCAGCAGTTCCGGGTTGTTGTAGTGCGTGGTGGCCTCGACAATCGCCCGTGCGCGGCGTTCGGGATCGCCCGACTTGAAGATGCCACTGCCCACGAATACGCCATCCACGCCGATCTGCATCATCAGCGCAGCATCGGCTGGAGTCGCAATGCCACCTGCCGCAAAGTTGACGACGGGCAACCGCCCCATTTCGGCGACCTGCTGCACCAATTCAAATGGGGCTTGCAGCTGCTTGGCGGCGGTGTACAGTTCGTTGCGATCCATGCTTTGCAGGCGGCGGATTTCGCCGTACACGCTACGCGCATGGCGCACCGCTTCAACGACATTGCCTGTGCCGGCTTCACCCTTCGTGCGGATCATTGCCGCGCCTTCGGTGATGCGCCGCAAAGCCTCGCCGAGATTGCGACAGCCGCAGACAAACGGCACGCGGAAGGCGTGTTTATCAATATGATGCTCGTCGTCGGCGGGGGTCAGCACTTCGCTTTCGTCAATGTAATCAACGCCAAGTGCCTGCAAAATTTGAGCTTCGACGAAGTGCCCGATGCGGGCTTTGGCCATCACCGGAATGGTGACGGACTCGATAATGGATTGGATCAGTTCGGGATCACTCATGCGGGCTACCCCGCCCTGCGCCCGAATATCAGCCGGCACGCGCTCTAGGGCCATCACCGCTACGGCTCCGGCTGATTCGGCAATGCGGGCTTGCTCCGGCGTGACCACATCCATAATCACGCCACCCTTTAGCATCTGTGCTAACCCGGTCTTTGTAGACCAAGTAGACTTTTCCATTCGTGTCGGTTCTCCTTGCCAGTTTTTCAGCATATTTGATTGCTAATATTGTACCATAGATTAGGGTGGTGCAAGGGCAGTTGCTTGCCATTCTTGCTTGCCTGCACTGTGCAGCATGTGCTATAGTCTTGCATAGGATACGTGCCATGCAGAGGAGTGGTGGAGATGAGGTATCCTCACACGGATAGACAAGCGGTACAGCATCCGCACGCTGGCTACACGGGCGAGACAGTCGGTCTCGGTGAGACTGATCCATCAGGTGGCGATGATAATACTTGTCTTGGGTTTATTGTCATCGCGGTGGGCGTGGTGTTGGTTGTATTGTGCATCGGCTTGAGCATTGTTGGGGCACTTGCCTTGATGGGCTTTCAGGTCCAAATTGTCCCGGTAGAGACGGTACCAACCGCAACGCCATTACCACGCTGAACGAAGGAGCGATACGATGAGTACATCGGATGAAACGCCGCCGCCTGATGCTGCCCCGACAGATTATACTGGGGCAACCGTTAATCTGGATCCTGAATCGCCAGATCCCACGGATGAAACGCCGCCACCTGATGCTGCCCCAACAGATTATACTGGGGCAACCGTTAATCTGGATCCTGAATCGCCAGATCCCACTTCTGCGTCGGATCCGCACCCGCCGTTCGATCCGTTCGAGCCATACCCGCCACCACCCTCACAAGCCTTGCCACCCTCAGCGCCGCCCCCAGCCAAGAACACTACCTGCCTTATTCTCGGCGTGGTCGGGGGCATCCTTGCCGTGGCATTGCTCTGCACTACAATCGGCATTGTTGGGGGGCTTATGGTTCTTGGGCAGCAGGTAGACAGTGCGTTTGAGGGGATCGAGCGCGAGCTAGGCAGTACGGATCCTGCTGTGCCCAATAGCCCTACCCCTGATGCGGAAGATGAGGATGCTCCCACCTTTCCCGTGCCCAGTGCGCTTGCCGAGCCGGATGTGCCGGAGATAGCGGAAGATGAGGATGCTCCCACCTTTCCCG
>JAAUTZ010000072.1 GCA_012031225.1 Chloroflexaceae bacterium | reverse complement strand
GTGGGGTGGGGTTGCGCTTGCCGCGTCGGTGGGGGTGGGGGTTGCCGGTGGCGTAGATGGTGGCACGCGGCTCCAATCGGGGCGGGTACTGCGCCCATCCGTCGTTAGCTGTCTGGTCGTCGGGTTTGTCAGATCGGTAAAGTCCAGTACATAAATATCGCTAGCAGTGCTACCCGTAGGCTGAAAAGCAATTGCTACGGCGTTGCCATCGGGCGACACACTCGCTGAGCGGATGCTGCCTTCCTCAAATCTGGCAAGCTCCTGTATCTGCTGCCCGCTCAGATCGGCGAGCTTGAGTACCCCTAGATCGCGGAACAGAAAACCATTTCCAGTGGGGAGCCAGACCGGAGTTTCCGGCGACAGACTGCTACTCGGCAGCACCAATGTGCCGCTCGTCTGGCCATCAGGCACGAGATAGATCCCCGACTGCGAGCCGACTGCCTCATACAGCACGCGGTTATCGGTGGGGGCAAACGCGGCACTGTTCACCAGATTGCCCTGCGGATCGAACCAATCGCTCAAGGCACCCGTTGCCACATCCACTTGTGCTGGCAGCGATGAGAGCGAAAAGCCGATCCGCTGCCCATCGCGCCGCCAGCTGAGATCAAGGGCATTGGCGGCTTGGCCACAGCCTGCGCCAGTAAATGAAACCGTTGCATCCACCGTCTGTCCGGGCTGCACATCTACGAAGCCGCCACTCACAAACTTGCCCAGATTGCAGCCACCGCTACTCCATGTGGCAATGATAGACTGCGGCTCGCCTACCCCAAGATCAGCCACATTCGGCACCAGCACCTCGATTGAGGAGCCGAACGCGGGAAAGTTGCTCACAGCGATCACCTCTGCATCGGCTGCCCCGCGAATGTAGAGCGCAAAGAAGCTCACAAAATCGGTGGCACTGTAATCATTACGCAATGTCACCCGCACGCTGCCGGTTTGCAGGCTGCCATTCTGGATGCCCGCCACAATACTCGCCTGTGATGGCGGATTGGTGATCCGGCGCAGCCCAGTGCCATCAGGCTTGATGCCAAACACATCGGCACTGAACGCTGATGCAACCGCCTCAATATCGCTGGTGAATGCCAATTCAGTCGCATCAGAACTCCAGCGCACCGCATTAATATCGCCTGCGCTACCACTACCCGAATACTGCCAGATCGTGCGTCGCCCGGTGCCATCGGGCTTGATGCTGTCAATGCCGGTTGCCTGCCCCTGCTCATTCACCGTAATGAATGCAATCTCAGTGCCTGCCTGTGTCTGTGCCAGTGCCGCAGCTTGCAGCGTGGTGGATGGTATTGCCCCACCCGCCAGCATGCTGAACAGCAGGCACACCCCAATCATCATCCCAACGAGGCCAACGTGTACGTTTCGCATCGGTGCATTCCTCCCCCTTGCAAGTGCTACTCAGTCAGTGTCGGTGTAGGCTAGAGCCGGATGGACGGTAGGTTGGGCGAGATGTGGGCATTGTCTGGTAGGATTGCGGGGACAAGCTGAAACGCTACACAGTCATCCATGCGCTATACTGCCTTCACACTGTACCAAAAAGGGCCGGTGGTTGTCAATGAGCTAACGCGGGACTACGTACTATGCTTGCGCTACCGGGCGGGGGCGACGAGGTATTCCACAGGATGCTACCCTGCTCGTGCCTCGCACATACGGGCAAGGCACGAGCATAGCACGAACGGGACGGGGAAGGGGTGGGGCTAGTTCACACGCACGATAGTCAATTTCATGACCCCATCGGGGGTCTGGACGGTGACTTTCTGGCGCGACTTTTTGCCAAGTAGAGCTGCGCCAATCGGGGATTCGTTGGAGATTTTGCCCTCACGCGGCGAGGCTTCTGCACTCCCCACGATAAACCACGTCTCATCCTCATCCTCACCATCCACACGGACTGTAACGGATGAGCCGATGCGGACTTCCTTCACGCCGTTCTGGTCATCGTCAATCAGCTGTGCTTTGGAGAGGATCGTTTTGATCTCGTGGACGCGCCCTTCAAGCAGGGCTTGGGCCTTCTTCGCATCCTCATATTCGCCGCTCTCTGAAATATCACCAAGCTCTTTGGCGGCGTTAATGCGTTCAGCGACTTGCTTACGTTCAGTCGTAATCAGATATTCCAGCTCGGCTTCGAGCTTCACTTTGCCCTCGCGGGTCAGATATTGCGGCTTATCACTCATATTCCATACTACCTTATCTGTCAGTTGGGTGCTGATCCACATAGCATTCTGCGGATCGTGGAGCGGGCAACGCAGGCTGTAGAGATAACGAAAAGAACTGAGAGGAGTCTCCCAGTTGCCCGCGACAGCTCGCTGTCTGTGACCCATTGCAAAAACGAACTGCCATGCAATTCTCTATTATACGCATGCCCTTGCTTTTTGTAAAGCACCTTGACGAAAGCGGGTGAATCCGTTACTATCGCATTAATTGTAGGTAGCCGATGAGGAGCAGAAGGCGGCAACACATCCGATGAGCAATCCTACCCTCAACCCCACCATCTTCCGCGCCTACGACATTCGCGGTCTGGTGGATCTAGACTTAACTGATGCGGTGTTGGGCCAGATTGGGCAAGCCGCCGGAACGCTATTCCGGCAGCAGGGTGGGCGCACGCTTGTTGTTGGGCGCGATGTGCGCCCTAGTTCGCCGCGCTTCCAAGCAGCCTTGATTGAAGGCATTCTGTCCACTGGGGTAGATGTGATTGACATTGGCGAAGTTGCCACGCCAGTGATGTACTTTGCCGTCGAGCATCTGCGCTGCGATGGCGGGCTGATCGTCTCCGCTAGCCACAACCCGCCCCAATATAATGGGGTGAAGCTGCGCCGGGCCCACCCCACCTACGGCAGTGAGCCATTGCCGAGCGAGAGCTTGCAGCAGCTTGCCACGCTTGCCCAGCAGGGCCAATTTGTGCAGGGGTTAGGCACGCTGCGTCAGCACAATATCGGCGATGCCTATGTGCAGAGTGCCGCCCGCCAGCTTCAGCTCCCCGCCGGCGCACGCCCGCGCATTGTGCTGGATGGCGGCAACGGCGTAGCCGGGCCGCTCGCGCAGCAGATGCTCGCGGCGGCTGGGGTAGATGTGATCCCGCTCTTCATCGAGCCAGACGGAACCTTCCCCAATCATCATCCCGATCCTTTGAAAGCCGAGAACCTGCACGACCTGATCCAGACGGTACGCCGCACCGGAGCCGATCTTGGCATTGGTCTCGATGGCGACGGGGATCGGCTGGGGGTGGTTGATCGTGATGGCAGCATCATCTGGGCAGATCGCTACCTGATCGTGCTAGCCCAAGCCGCCCTTGCCCGGCGCAAAGGTGCCGTCGTCTTTGATGTCAAGTGCAGTGCCGTCCTGCCGGATGCGATCCGCGGCTTCGGGGGCACACCGATTATGTGGAAGACGGGCTACCTCAACCTCTCGAACAAGATGCGCGCCGCTGATGCCGTCATCGGTGGGGAGCTGAGCGGGCACACGATTGCGCCGATTCCGGGTCATTACTACGACGATGGAGCGTTCGCGGGGGGCTTGCTCATGCAGGCACTCTACCAACTTGGCAGCCCCACCGCCCCACGCACGCTCGCCGAGCTGCTGGCTCCTTATCCGGTGCTGCCATTTCTCACCGAAGGGCGCATCGCCTTCGCCGAGAGCCAGAAGTTTCAGGTGGTGGAGTATGTACAGGCCCAATTCGCGCCGCACTATCCGGTGATTGACATTGATGGGGTGCGCGTAGATTTCGGCGATGGCTGGGGCCTGATCCGCGCTTCCAACACCGAAGCAGCTATCACCACGCGCTTTGAAGCCACCACCACCGAGCGCGTGCAGGCGATCCGCGATATGATGATCGGGGCCGTAGAGGATTTTCGAGCCAGTGCCAATCATAATGACCATGCGTAGCATGCGGCTCCCGCTGCCGCGAGGATGATACTGCGATGACGATCCGCCCCCGGTTTGTAATCAATGCTTGGCATGGGGTCTACACGGTGGGCTTTACCCGAGTCCACGTTGAGCAAGTGTGCGCGACGCTCGGACAGGCCATCCTCCAGCGCAAGCTGACGTGCGTGGTGGCGTATGATACCCGCTTTATGGCGAACCTGTTCGCGCTGAGTGCCTACCACATCTTCGCGCAACAGGGTGTAGCCGCCATCTTGTGCCCCACTCCGATTCCCGTGCCTGCGCTGCAATTGGCGCTCAAAGCCGATCAGTGTGCGGTGCTGATCACGGCCGGCAACATGCCCTATTGGTATAATGGCATCACGGTGATTGAGCCAACCGGTGCTACGCGCCTACCCGACGTGCGCCCGCAAATGGCAGTTGTGGCATTGGCAAGCGGCGTGTTCCCCATCCCCGATCCACCGCCCAGCCCGAATGCAATGGCAACCGCCGTTGAGCGCACCCGCGATGTGCGCGGCGAGTACCTCGACCTGCTGCGTACCTTGATTGACCTCGATGCGATCCGTGCCGCTACGATGACGATCATTGTAGATGTGATGAATGGGACGACGGCAGGGCTGCTGCCCGCTGTGATTGGCGAAGGCAGCTACACCAAAGCGGTTGAGATCAACCGCGAAGCCGATCCCTTATTTAGCTACACCACCCCGTTGCCCGCTGCCGCCAGCCTTGCCCGCCTTCGTAAGCTCGTCCACGAGAGCGATTCGCATCTCGGCTTGGCCTTCTCTGCCGATGGCACGGCGTTGATGGTGATAGACAAAAACGGCGAGCCAGTAGATCCGCTTGAGCTAGCCCTTGTGTTGGCGACCTTCCTTGTGCGCCAGCAACGCCAGCGCGGGGTGGTGGTTGCGCCGCCGCCGCTCACCGGATCGCCACTGGAAGCTGCCGCGCAACACCTTGCAACATGGGAGCAGGCTCTCGGCTTCAAGGTGGAACTGAGCCAGCATGTGGCGGCACGGGTAGCCGAGCTGGCAGCCCAAGAGAATAACACGCTGCTGATGGGGATGACGGCTGTGGGCGAGTGTGTCCTGAGCCGCTACGCGCCCTACCCGGATGCGCTGATCAGTGGGCTGCTGCTGCTTGAGCTTGTCGCCCGTTCGGGGGCAGCCTGCGATCTCAATTGGATGCCGTGCGGAGTCGGCTCGGCGCATCCAGCCCCTAGAGGAGAGACCCCGATGGATGCTATTCGGCCGCGATTAGCTTCGCTGGTACACTTGACGCGCCCCTTGGCCCTCGCCTTTGTCGGCATCGTGCTGATGTCGTTGGGCTTCGCCTTTCTGCTGCTCTGGCTGATCCAACCGGAGCCGACCCCTGATCTCATCTACTACGCGCTGCTCTTTTTCATCCCCCAGCCGTGGCGGGCATTGCTCCTGATTAGTGCTGGGCTAGTGGTGCTTGGGCTGGGTATCTGGTATCTCAGCGATATGGTGGTGCTGCCGATGCCGCACGGCGTAGCCCACGAGGATGAGATCGTGGTCAGCTCGCGGCGCGACACGCGCCCGTTGCGGGTGGTGGTCATGTCTGGTGGCGCGGGAATTCTGGTGCTGTCCGACCTGAGCGAGAGCGTGCAACGGATGACGTGCATCACGCCGGTTCAAGATCCGGTAGAGTATTACTACCGCGCCTCGAATCTGGGGCAACTGCCCAACATCTACTACATTGTGCCCACGCCTGATCCGCTCAAAGTGTATGCCGAACTGGATGACGGGACGCTGATCAATGTGATGCACATAGATCACCACCCCGAACTCGCTCGGCGCCATGTCGCACGTTTGATGCTGCTGCCGAGCCACACCACAGCCCGCCTGCTCGCCCCGGCGGAAGCCCCCGCCTTGCAGCAGCAGGTGGTGAATACACCTTTGCCGCAGGTGGTGCGTGATGCGATCCACGCGGCGGATGCGATCATCCTTGGCCCCGGCAGCCTGTTCGAGAGCATTCTGCCCAACTTTCTGCTGGATGAGCTACGCGAGGCGGTGCAGCGAAGCCGGGCCCGCACGATCTATGTCTGTAATCTGATGACCGAGCCGGGCCTCACAAGTGGCTTCAGTGTCGGCGATCATATTCGCCAGATCAAACGCTATGCCGGCTTCACGCCCGATTATGTGCTGGTGAATGTACAGCGCATTGATCCCGACATCCGCGAGATCTACGCCGCCGCGCATCAAGTGCCGGTCTACCTCACGCCAGAGGAGTATGAAGAAACGTCTGTGCCCGCCAGTGCCCAGATGGTGCAGAAACAGGTGCTCGTTGAAGGTAGCGTGATTATCGAGACCGATCTGGCCAGCTCGGTGATCCAATCCCGGGCCTCTGTCACCAAGCCCGGCGAAGGACGGGCGGTGCGCGTGCTGCGCCACGATCCTGAAAAGCTCAAGCTAGCGATCCTTGAAGTGCTGCGCCAAATTTGATTCTTGGCGCAACATGCGCTACACTTTTGGGCAGGGGGAAGAAACGATGTTACTACTCTTTGAAGACATGGGGTGGCGCAATGTCGCGCCGTTGGTCTATACTCGTCCGGTATTTGATATTCGTTGCGGTGCGTTCACCTTGCACGAGCGCGTGCGGGCGTTCTTCCAGAGGAGGCCCGATCTGCGCGAGCAAGCCTACCTAGAGCCGCGCCTCCCGCTATCCTCGCTAAGCCTCTACCGCCCACACTTGAAGCACACCGCGCTGGTGACACCGACCCCCGCCCAAGAAGTGGCTGGTTTGGTGGGTCTCGCTCGCCCGCACCTGATGCCTGCCTATGGGCCTGCTACCGGCTTATCGGCCATCCTGCACGAGAGTATGCCGATCACGCTGATCAATGGGCGGGCTTTGAGCCTGAACTGGCTGCCCGATTTGCTCAACGAGCCGATCAACACGGTGTATGAGACCAGCACTGGCGATCTGCTGGGCGCACGGCTCACGCCGAGCTTGGCGAGCCTTGTGCTGTATTACCTGCGCGAACAAGAAGCTGCCGCCGCGCTGCACGAACTGCACCGCTATGCCCGCATTAAGCTGGTGGACGGCTTGCTGTATACCTATCCGTGGGATCTGATCGGGCAGTCGGGCGAACAACTCGTGCGCGATGAGCCGTTGCTCGCAGCGCGGTTGCCGCGCTATCCGGGCGATGATCCGCATGTGGTGGTGCGCGGCAATCTGGCGCATGTGTATGTTGCACCGACTGCAATGCTGGAAGGCCCGATTGTGCTGGATGCCCGCGATGGGCCCGTGTTCCTTGATGATGAGTGCCACATCGAGCCGTTCACGGTGATCCAAGGCCCAGCCTATATTGGGCGGCAAACGTTGGTAGCCAGTGCCCGCATCCGCGCCGAAACGAGCATTGGGCCCGTCTGTCGGGTGGGCGGCGAAGTCGAGGCGTGCATCTTTCAGGGCTTCAGCAACAAGCATCACGATGGCTTTCTGGGGCATAGCTGGGTGGGCGAATGGGTCAACATTGGGGCAATGACAACCAACAGCGACCTGAAGAATACCTATGGCAGCATTCAGGTGGTGATCGAACAACTCGGCTCATTCAATAGCGGCATCTTGAAACTGGGCTGCTTCCTCGCCGATCACGTCAAGCTCGGCATCGGCTTGCACCTGACTGGCGGCTCAATCATTGGCACTGGCAGCAGCCTGTTCAGTGTGCATATGGTTCCGAAAACGGTGCCGCCGTTTACGTGGGGCAGTGATGTGTTCTACGAGTATCGGATTGAGCAAATGATAGATGTGGCCCATAAGGTGATGAAGCGGCGCAAGCAGGTGATGCCGCCTGCCTACGAACAGATGCTGCGTGAAGTCTTTGCGATGACGCGCCAGAACCGCAGCGAGGTGCGCCAGACGAGCACCCCGCCCTCGCCCACCATGCACGATGCAAGCACCCGTGCGCTGGCTGCCATCGGCGTGCAGACCAACGAATCGCCCGTATCGCTCTCGGCCTAGCAGGCCCGCTGCGGGGCCCACGCACCTTACGCCCGCCCACCCCAAAACACAGACGCGGCACTCATCACGAGTGCCGCGTGTTGCTATCGCTCTGCGTTGGAGCAGATTTATTCGAGACCGAAGAAGGCCTTGTTCTTGCCGGTGTAGCTCTGCCACTCTTCGGGCACGGCATCGTCCGCAAAAATCGCCTGTACCGGGCACTCTGGCTCGCACGCGCCGCAGTCAATGCACTCATCGGGATTGATGTAATATTGGTCGTCACCTTCGTAGATGCAGTCTACGGGGCACACGGCGACACAGGCAGCATCCTTTGTTCCAATGCACGGCTCGGCAATAATGTATGCCATTGATCTGACTCCTTGTTATCCTGTTCAGTAGTTTGGTTCCTAACTCCGCGTCTGTTACCGTAACACTACCACATCTAGGGCAGGCTTTCAACGACAAAAGTCTCAAACTAGAGTTAAGAAGTACGAAGGGGGGAGGTTAGTAAGAAGCCGTGCCTACTCTTCAATGACTTGTTGCAAGCCGGCCTGATCGAGGACGATCACCCGCCCCCGGGCCAACTCAACGAGGCCTTCTTCGGCCATGCGGCGCAACACGCGCCCGACCATCTCGCGCACCGTGCCCGCCCGCTCCGCGAGTTCCTGATGGGTCAATTCAGCCGAGCCAGAGGCGGCTTCGGCGAGCAGGTGGCGGGCGAGGCGGGCCCGCACCGAGCGGAACGCCAAATCTTCAACGAGCGTCGTCAGATCGCGCAGTTGCAGAGCCATCGCCCGCAGCATCGCTAGCGCAAGCTCAGGGTGCTGGCAGATTGTCTGGTGCAGTGCGGTGTGGGGCAGCAGCAGCACCTCGACGGCACTCATGGCGCGGGCGTTGGTTTGGTTGGGCAGGGCATCAAACAGCGGCACGAGATCGAACAATTCGCCCGGATTGACCATATCCAGCACCTGCTCGCGCCCATCCGCCGCCATCGTCGAGAGCCGCACGCGCCCCTGTAGCACGATAAACAGCCCCGGCGATTGCTCGCCGAGCGACATAATCTGTTGCCCTGCCCGGAAGTGATAGCGGCGCACATAGTGGGCTAGCTCCAGCAGGATCGCTTCGTCGAGGGCGGCGAAGATTGGCACCTGCTGAAGCTGGCGCAGGGTCGTGCTAGGGTTGGTGGGGTGGTTCATGCTGGTTGCTGGGTGGTTGCTGGGTGGGTTGGTGGGTTGTTCTGGGCGGCGCTCTTGCAGGCTCCGCACATCCCAGACATCTTCACGCAGCGAGCGGATCGCTTCGACGGCTGCCGCCGCTCCCGATAGGGTGGTGACGGCAGGTACGCCATGCCGGATCGCCGCCGTGCGGATGGCGCGTTCATCGAAGAAGCTCGCTTTGCCGCGGGTCGTGTTGATAATCAGGTGAATCTCGCCATTCTTGACATAGTCCACCACGTTTGGGCGGCCTTCGTTGACTTTGTAGAGCGGCTGGACATCTAAGCCGGCCCGCTGCAAGAATGCCGCCGTGCCACTGGTTGCTAGCAGGCGAAAGCCCAACGCAAACAGCTTGCCCGCAATCGGCACGAGGTTGGGCTTGTCGTTGTCATTCACGCTGAGGAATGCGGTGCCCTGCGTGGGCAGGCGGTGGCCGCAGCCGAGCAGGGCTTTGGCAAAAGCCTCGCCGAAGGTTGCGCCGGTGCCCATCGCCTCGCCTGTTGAGCGCATCTCAGGCCCCAGCAGGGTATCTACGCCGGGGAAGCGCGACCACGGCAGCACTACTTCTTTCACATGGAACAGGGTATGCTCCTGCGGATTGCTGCTCGGTGCGTAGGCGGCATAGTCGCGCAGGTCAATCTGGCTCGCGGCGGGATTGGCGGGGTCGGCGTGGCAGGCGGCGATCTGCGTGGCGACTTGGGCCCATGCGATGCCGTTGGCTTTGGAGACAAACGGGATCGTGCGACTGGCCCGCGGGTTGACTTCGAGCACATACACGATGCCATCTTTCATGGCGTACTGGATATTCAGCAAGCCGATCACGCCCAACTCCTGTGCGAGGCGCACGGTATAGTCGCGCATGGCTTCGACATACTGCATCTCGACCATGTAGGTGGGGATCACGCAGGCACTGTCGCCGCTATGCACACCGGCTTGCTCAATCTGTTCCATAATCCCCGCAATCACCACATTTTCGCCATCACTAACGGCATCCACATCCATCTCAAACGCATCTTCGAGGAAGCGGTCAATCAAGACGGGATGTTCCGGCGAGGCGGCGACAGCTTGGCGCATGTAGCGTTCGAGGCTAGCATCGTCATACACAATGGCCATGGCCCGCCCACCCAATACATACGATGGGCGCACCACCACAGGGTAGCCGATCTCGCGGGCAACAGCCAGTGCGGTAGCCTGCGAGCTAGCACTGCCGTGTGCGGGGGAGGGGATTTCCAGCCGATCCAGTAGCTCGCTGAAGCGATCCCGATCTTCCGCCAGATCAATTGCGCCCGGCGGTGTACCCCAGATCGGCACCCCCGCCGCTTCGAGGGATCGCGCCAGCTTGAGCGGGGTCTGCCCGCCAAATTGGATCAGCACCCCGTCGGGCTGCTCAAGGTCTACGACGTTCAGCACATCTTCCAGCGTGAGCGGCTCGAAGTAGAGCCGATCTGCGGTGTCATAATCGGTGGAGACCGTCTCTGGGTTGCAATTGATCATAATCGTTTCGTAGCCGAGCTTGCGTAGCCCAAAGACGGCGTGGCAGCAGCAGTAGTCAAATTCGATGCCCTGCCCGATGCGGTTTGGGCCAGAGCCGAGGATCAGGACCTTCTTACGGGTAGTGGGCGCGGCTTCATCTTCGGTCTCGTATGAAGCGTATAGGTAGGGCGTGAGGGCGGGAAACTCTGCCGCGCAGGTGTCTACGCGGTGGTAGGTAGGGGTGATGCCGAGTTCTTTGCGCCGCGCCCGCACGGCCATCTCGGCCGCAGGGAGGGGGGCCGGCACGGCGGGCACGGCACTCATCTGCACACTGTAGGCGATCTGGGCATCGCTGAAGCCCATACGCTTGGCGCGGCGCAAGACATCCGGCGTGAGGGTGGCAATGGTGTATTGATGTAGCTCGTTCGTCATGCGGACAATCTGCTCCATCTGGTGCAGAAACCAGCGATCTATGGAGGTCAGTTCGGCGATCTGCTCCACGCTCATGCCCTGCTCCAACGCCATGCGAATGTAGAAGAAGCGGTCTGGGTTGGGGGTGATCAGGTGTTCGCGCAGCCGCTCCCGATTCAGGTGATCGGGCCCATCCGCGCCCCAGCCCATGCGCCCCTGCTCCAGCGAACGCCACGCCTTCTGGAAGGCTTCGGCAAAGGTGCGCCCGATGGCCATCACTTCGCCCACACTCTTCATCTGGGTGGTCAAGGTTGGGTCGGCTTCGGGGAACTTCTCAAACGTCCAGCGCGGGATCTTGACCACCACGTAATCGAGGGTCGGCTCAAAGCTGGCGGGGGTTTCGCGGGTGATGTCGTTGGGCAGCTCATCCAGCGTGTAGCCCACTGCCAGCCGCGCCGCAATCTTGGCAATCGGGTAGCCTGTCGCTTTGGAGGCCAGCGCACTGCTGCGGCTGACACGCGGGTTCATCTCGATCACATAGATGCGCCCATCATTGGGATTGATGGCAAACTGCACGTTGCTGCCACCCGTCTCAACCCCCACCGCCCGCAAGACCTGCAAGCCCATGTCGCGCATCTGCTGGTACTCGCGGTCGGTCAGGGTCATCACTGGGGCAACCGTCACACTATCGCCGGTATGCACACCCATCGGATCAATGTTCTCGATGCTACAGATAATCACGCCGTTGTCGGCTTTGTCGCGCATCACCTCAAGCTCAAACTCTTTCCAGCCCAGCACACTCTCTTCAATCAAAATCTGCGTGGTGGGTGAGGCATCGAGGGCGCGTTCAACAATTGTGCGGAAGTCTTCAATGTTATAGGCAATCCCACCGCCTTCGCCGCCCAATGTAAACGATGGGCGAATAATCGCCGGAAAGCCGGTGTAGGTCACTACCTGCTGCGCTTCATCCCACGAGCGGGCAATGCCACTGCGGGGCACAGCTAGCCCAATCTCGATCATGCGCTCCTTGAAGCGTTGCCGGTCTTCGGCAATATCCACCGCTTCGGCCGAAGCCCCGATCAGCTCAACCGCGTGCCGCTCCAGCACGCCTGCGTGGTGCAGATCGAGCGCAAGGTTCAGGGCCGTCTGCCCCCCAACGGTAGGCAAGAGCGCGTCGGGGCGTTCTTTGGCGATGATCCGTTCGAGACTAGCAACAGTGAGTGGCTCAATGTAGGTGGCATGAGCTAGCTCTGGGTCAGTCATAATCGTGGCCGGATTGGAGTTGACCAGAATGACGCGGTAGCCGTCTTCGCGGAGGGCTTTGCAAGCCTGTGCGCCGGAGTAGTCAAATTCGCAGGCTTGCCCAATCTTGATGGGGCCTGAGCCAAGAATGAGAATACTCGTGAGGTCTGTTCGTTTGGGCATGCCGTTGGTAATCCATCCTATACACGCGATTCAGATTTCTTCTGCGAGGCATTATACCATGCCCGCCTCAAGCCGCTGCCCGCCGCCCATCTCCGTCAAAAGTCGCTTGCCGCATGCCCTCGCGCAATGGTACAATATGCCTACGTCGGATTGGTACGGGAACGTGTGCCGTGCGCCGCAATCCGATTACCGTGTCTGCCTACCAGCAGTGTTCTTCAAGGAGGAAGCCTACGACAACCGAAGTATATACCGCAGATGGGAAACGCCTGCACGCCACCGAAGCCCCGCGCAAACGCGCCTTTCTGGTGGGAGTCGAACTCCAAGCTAACCCCTACCATTGGCCCGCCGAAGACTCGCTGAATGAATTAGCCCTGCTGGCCGATACTGCGGGCTTAGTGGTGGCTGGGACGATGTACCAACGCCTTCAGCAGCCGATGCAGAAGTATTTCATTGGCTCTGGGAAGCTGCGCGAGTTGGTGGCATTGCGGGAGCAAGACCTGTTCGATCTGGTGATCTTTGACGATGAGCTTAGCCCAACCCAAACCCGCAACCTCGAACGCGATCTGAACATCGGGGTGCTGGATCGCACCGCGCTGATCCTCGACATCTTCGCGCAGCATGCCCGTACCCACGAGGGGCGCATTCAGGTGGAGCTAGCGCAGTACGAGTACCTGCTGCCGCGCCTGCGCCGCCAATGGACGCACCTTGAACGGCAGGCCGGCAGTGGTGGGGGGACATCGGCAGGTGGGGCGGTGGGCTTGCGCGGTCCCGGTGAAACCCAACTAGAGCTAGACCGACGGGCAATAGATCAGCGCATCGCCTTGCTGAAGCAGCAGCTCGGCGCAGTGCATCGCCACCGCGAGCTGTATCGCAAGCGGCGGCGGCAGAGCGGTGTACCGATTGCCGCGCTGGTGGGCTACACCAACGCGGGCAAATCTACGCTGCTGAATGCGCTCGCGGGGGCGAATGTTTTGGCGGAGGATCGCCTCTTTGCAACGCTCGATCCGACTACCCGCCAGATTGAGTTGCCGGGCGGCAAGCCCTTGCTGTTGACTGATACGGTCGGGTTCATCCAAAAGCTGCCCACCCAACTGATCGCCGCGTTTCGGGCCACGTTGGAGGAGATCAACGAAGCCGACGTGCTGCTGCATGTGCTGGATATTACCCACGCCAACGCGCAGGAGCAGGAGCAGGTGGTGGAGGCGACGCTGCGCGAATTGGGAGTGCGGGATCGTCCGATCATTACAGTGCTCAACAAGATTGACCAGATTGATGGCGTGCATGCGGCCAATGCGTCAGGCATGGCTGTCGAGCTAGGGCTACCCGCCGATTTTGTTGCGGTTTCGGCGCGGTCTGGCTGGGGCTTGGAGCAGCTGCGTGAGCGGATTGAACAGACGCTCGCGGCAGCGATGGTTGAGCTAGATGCGCTGATCCCCTACCAGCGCAACGATCTTGTATCGCTGTGGCACGAACGCGGGGTGGTTGCCTCGCAGGAGTACGGCGAAACCGGCACGCATGTCATCGGGCGGGTGCCGCGTGAGCTATCCTATCAGTTCACGGCTTTTGTGCAGGCGGGGTAAGGTAAGGGTGCAGGCAGATTGCCCCGCCGCTACTAACCTATTAAACATCCTACCCGCCAAACAAGGTAGCCACGCGCACGCTGAAGCCAGTGAGGATGCCTGTGCCGTGCAGGGTATCATCGCTGGTGAGGAGCGTGCGCTCGGTGAGCGAACGGTAGACGTAAACCGACGTGGTGCGCGGCTGTACAAGCCACACCTGCTCCACGCCGATGCTGAAGTAGTCGCTGAGCTTGGCTTCGATCTCGCCCCAACGATCTGAGGGGGAGACGATCTCAACGACCAGTTCGGGGGCAATGGTGAGGTAGCCTACGCCTAATCCATCGGGGGCGCGCTGGTGCGAGATCACGGCGAGGTCCATGCCCCGCACGGTGTCGGGGTCGCGCCGGATGTAGATGCCCGTCTCACCGCCCACCACCCAACCGAGTTGGTGCTGTTCAACAAACACATCCAGATACCGCCCAAGCCGCATCTCAACGCGCCCATGTTCTGCGCCGGGGGGGGTCATGGCGTGCAGCCTCCCGTCAAGCAATTCGCAGGAGCCGATGTCGCCCAGTTCCAGCAGTTCATCGCCCGTGAGCAGCGGCGCAGCGGGGGAGGGTTCACTTGCTACAATTGGGGGTGTGGCTGTCGTGGTGGGCAACATAGGTCCCTCTGTTTCTGGGGTACTTAAACATCCTACCCGCCAAACAAGGTAGCCACGCGCACGCTGAAGCCAGCGAGGATGCCTGTGCCGTGCAGGGTATCCTCGCTGGTGAGGAGCGTGCGCTCGGTGAGCGAACGGTAGACGTAAACCGACGTGGTGCGCGGCTGTACAAGCCACACCTGTTCCACGCCGATGCTGAAGTAGTCGCTGAGCTTGGCTTCGATCTCGCCCCAACGATCTGAGGGGGAGAGGATTTCGACGACCAATTCGGGGGCGATGGTGAGATAGCCTACGCCTAATCCATCGGGGGCGCGCTGATGTGAGATCACGGCGAGGTCCATGCCGCGCACGGTGTCGGGGTCGCGCCGGATGTAGATGCCCGTCTCACCCGTCAGCACGTATCCTCGTTGGTGGTGCTGCACGAAGCCCATCAGATGCCACGTCATCAAGCCTTCAACGCGCCCATGTTCTGCGCCGGGGGGGGTCATGGCGTGCAGCCTCCCGTCAAGCAATTCGCAGCAGCCGATGTCGCCCAGTTCCAGCAGCTCATCGCCCGTGAGCAGCGGCGCAGCGGGGGCAAGGGCAGCGCGTGCGGGTTCAGTTGTGCTAGCCAGTACAATCATTGGCGGGTAGCTCCCTTCAGCCTCAATCACGCCTATATTGTACCACGCCCACCCGTCCCGGCAAAGTTCAGCTCAGGATGCAACCGCCGGCTGCTCAGCACACGGGCACACGATGCCGCTCGCTTGCACAACGCGCTCGTGCAGGCGGTGCAAATCGTCGGGACTGTGGCGGGCAAGGTAATCTACCATATAGTCTACCGCCAAGTCGCTGTAATCACCCAGCAGCCCATCGAGCACCTGCCGCACCACCATCGTCACAAACTCCTGCTCCGTGACTGTCGGGCTATAAACGTAAGCCAAGCCGTCGCGCTGGCGATCCAGCACGCCCTTATCGGCAAGGCGGCTCATCGTGGTCATCACCGTAGTGTAGGCAATCTCGCGCTGCTGAGAGAGCTTGCGATGCACCTTCTTGACGGTGCTGCGCCGATCTTGCCAGATCAGCCGCATAATATCGGTTTCGAGCGGCCCCAATACCTTCACGAGTCCATCTTTGGTCGGGTTAAACCGCAGTCGCATATTCAGCTCCATCGCGTGCGCTCCTTGCCTCTTAGTACCAACTTGTTCTGCGCTTCTTGTTTTCAGCATTTTACTATCCTTGTACCAGTGGTGATACGTTGCGTTATAGTATTGGACGTAGCTTGCGTGCGTTTCAAAGCGTGCAACGTTACAGCTCCATTACAGCAGAAATAAGCGTGCGCTCGGCGGGCTACTTTCCGTTTTCGTGATACCATAGTGATAGGATTATCACTCTGTCGAAACAAACGATAGGCAACCCTTTTTTGGGAAAGGTATGAACCAACAAGCAGCAATCATTGCCCAGATACAGGCAGCTATGCGCCAGAGCTTCCCGCCCTATGAAGCGAGCGTAGCTGAGTTTTACGGCATGCAGGAGTATCATCTCGGCTGGCGCGATCTGGAGCTACAGCCTGCGCACGCCGACCCCGGCAAGCTGTTGCGCCCGCAGCTTACCATGCTGGCGTGCCAAGCATGCGGTGGCGATCCCGCACAGGCATTGCCACTTGCGGCGGGCATCCAGCTCCTGCACGACTTCTCGCTGATCCACGACGACATCCAAGATCAGAGTGACACGCGGCGCGGGCGTACTACCGTCTGGGCCCACTGGGGCATCGCGCAGGGGATCAATGCTGGGGATGGCATGTTCGTGCTGGCTCACCTCGCGGTGCAACGCCTCGCGGATGGGGGCGTGCCCGCCGCCACTGTGCTGGCTATTCTGCGCCGCTTCGATGAGATCATCTTGGCGGTGTGTGAGGGGCAGTACCTTGACTTGAGCTTCGAGGGCGATCTTTCGATCATAACCGACGATTACCTTGCCATGATCGAGCGCAAAACAGCCGCCCTGATTTCAGGTGCAGCCGGCTTGGGCGGGTTGGTCGCGGGCCTCAGTGCCGAAGCCGCCGCGCCATTGTTTGCCTTTGGGCGCAGCATCGGGCTAGCCTTTCAGGTGCAGGATGACCTGCTCGGGATCTGGGGCGATCCGGCGATGACCGGCAAGCCCGCCGCCGCTGATCTCTACCGCCGCAAGCTCAGCTTGCCAGTGGTGTATGCCCTCAGCAACTCCAGTGAGCGGGATGAACTGGTCTTTCGCTACCTGAGCGACAACAACGACTCCGAAGCGATCCAGCGCATGCTGATGATCCTGACCACGGCCGGAGCCTATGATTACTGCACCGAGATCGCCCAACACTACCACGAGCAAGCCTTGCAGCAGCTCGCGCAGGTTCCGGTTGCCGCGAGCGAGCCAGCCCACGCGGCGCTTGACCGCATCCGCGCTGTTGCCGAGCAGCTACCGGGGCGCAGTACCTGATGCACGTCGCCCTGCTCAGTGGCGAATACCCGCCGCAGCTCGGCGGTGTGGGCGACTATACCGACCAACTGGCACAGGCTTTGGCGGCGCAGGGCGTGCGGGTCTCAATCATTACAGGCATTACGGGCATTACGGGCGCACCTGCCGCGCCCCGCGCCCCCGTGAACGGAGCGACGGGTCCGGTGTGGCGTGTGCAGTCTGGCTGGGGCTGGCAAAGCTGGCGGGAGGTGTTGGCGGCGGTGGCCGCCTTCGCGCCGGATGTGCTGCACATCCAATACCAGACTGGCGCGTATGGCATGCATCCGGCGATCAACTTGCTGCCGCGTCGTCTCCACGCCTTGCCATACGTGCTGCCGGTATGTGTCACCTGCCACGATCTGCTTGAGCCGTACCTCTGCCCCAAGGCGCACTGGCTCGGTATGCGCCAGTGGGTCACGCGGCGGCTGGTGCAGGATGCCACCGCCGTGCTGGCCACCAACCCCGCCGATGCGGCCCGCTTGCGCCCGCTGCGCCCGGCCCCCGCATCGCCGCCCGCAATCATTCCCATCGGCTCGAATATTGCCGTTGCGCCGCCGCCCGCCTACCAGCGCGACCAGTGGCGGGCCCAGTGGGGTATTGCGGCGCACACCCCCGTGATCGCCTACTTTGGCTTGGCTAGCCCCGCCAAAGGCATTGATACGCTGCTCGATGCCGTGCCCCTCATCCCCAATGCTGCGCTGCTCATCATTGGCGGTGCGCCCGATCCGCAGCACCCCGCCTTTGCCCCGCAGCTACAGGCGCGGCTACAGGCATTGCAGGCAGGCGGGCGGCAGATCATCACCACCGGACACGTCGCCCCGGCGGAGGTTTCGGCCCACCTGCTCGCCGCCGATGTGGTGGCGTTGCCCTTTGCCGCCGGAGCCTCGTTTCGCAGTGGTAGCCTGCTCGCCGCCCTCGCGCACGGCCTGCCGATTGTCACCACCCACCCCAGCCCAGCCCCACCGCCGGACTGTCCAGAGGCGGCGTTTCCACGCCTGATAGATGGGCAGAATGTCATGCTGGTTGCGCCCCACGACTCCGCCGCGCTAGCCGCTGCCCTGCGCCGTGTCCTGCGCGACTCCGCGCTGCGGGCCCAGCTCAGCCACGCCGCCCAGCAGCTGGCCGCGCACTTCACATGGCCCCAAATCGCCGCCCAGCATCAGGCCCTCTATGCGCGGCTGTGCGGCTGAGCAGTGCGCTGTGGGCCAACCCCGCGCTAGTTCTGGCCCGCTTCTCCAACGTGCGCTAGATATGGTACGATAGGGGCCGGATCCGAGTAAACGTCTGCCCCAATTTATTAGCACCAATAGCACGCTGCACGGTTTTGCCGCCGAGCGTGAACTCGCTAAGGGAGCACCCATGAGCATTGCTAGTCTGGCTGACGAACAGGCCTACCTCTATCGGCAGTTTCGCGGTGTGTTAATCGTGGTCACGAGTGTAGTGGTAATCGGATCGAGTGCAGATACAGTTAGCTTCTTGACTAATCCGGAATCCGAATCCTACGATGATCTATTCATCAATATGTTTTTGGCGGGTGGAGTAAGTGTGATGTGGTGGTTTTTTCGCCAGCAGCACATTGGCAGAGCGAGCATTGTGGGCAGCCTCGCCTGTTTGGTTGCTGTGCTCTATGGTGTTAGTCAAGCAGTCGCCCCCGCCAATTGGTTCTACATTACGCTCCTTACCATCCTGTCCCCTGTGTTTGCTTTGCCCTATGTGCAAAGTACCACCTTTCGTTGGCTTGGGGTTGTCGTCGCCGCCGTCGGGCTAGCGATCATTGCACAGGCCGCAATCTGGATGGTGCAGAACAACATCACCAGCCGGCTCGTTTCCAATTATACATTGGTAGCAAGTTTAGTATTGTTGGTCGTTCTGTTTCTGCTGTGGCAGTTCAGCAACCTGCACCACCTCCTGATCAGCAGCCTACGCGGGGGCAACACCGAATTGCTGGAGCTAAAGGCCGGGCTAGAGCAGCAAGTGACCGAGCGCACCGCCGAACTGGAAACGACGCTCGCCGAACTGGAAACGACGCTCGCAAACCTGCAAACCCAAAACGAGGTGCAGCAACGCCTGCTCACCGAAATCCAGAGCCAGCAACGCCTGATCCACGTGCTGAGTGTGCCCGTGTTGCCAATCTCGCCGACGGTGCTGGTGCTGCCCCTGATTGGCACGCTCGACCCAGCCCGCCTCGACCTGATCCGCCAGCATGCGCTGGAAGCGATTGAGCAGAGCCGGTCCCGGGTGTTGGTGCTGGATGTGACCGGTGTGCCGGAAGTGGATACGCAGGCGGCGCAGGGGCTGCTGCGCGTGGCCCAAGCCACGCGGGTGATGGGCAGCCAGTGCGTGCTGGCGGGTATGCGCCCTGAACTGGCACAGGCACTGGTGCGGCTCGGCGTGGATCTGGGCAGCCTGCGAACGTATGCCACGCTCCAACGTGCGCTAGATGTGGTACGATAGGGGCAGGATCCGAGTAAACATCTGCCCCAATTTATTAG
>JAAUTZ010000188.1 GCA_012031225.1 Chloroflexaceae bacterium | reverse complement strand
TACGGGCGCACGCGCCTGCCCGACCCCGCCGAACACGCCGCCCGCCTGCGCCAACGCCCGCTACTACGCCGCCCTGCTGGATAGGGCAGAGGATACGTACCTTGAGGGCAAGCCGCTCGAAGCCCTTGTCCTGTTCGATCAGGAGCGGCAGCAGACGGATGCGGTGTGGCGGTGGCTGCTGGGGCAGGTGGCAGGCGATGCGCCCCACGCCGATGCCGAGCGCGACCAGCTCATTCTGGATATGGCCAATGCCACCGTGTACACGGGCGATATGCGCTACAGCACGGCGGAGCGCATCCCCCACCTTGAGGCGCAGGCGGCGGCGGCGCAGCGGCTGGGGCGGAAAAAGGAAGAAGGCAACGCGCTGGGCAATCTGGGCAATGCCCACTATGCCTTGGGCGATGCGCGGCGGGCGATCACGTACCACGAGCAGGCGTTGGTCATCCGCCGCGAGATCGGCGACCGGCGCGGCGAAGGCTCCGCGCTGGGCAATCTGGGCATCGCGTATAAGGAGCTGGGTGACATCCCGCAGGCGATTGCCTATTATGAGCAATCGCTTGAAGTTAAACGTATCACAGGAGATGAGGCAGGCGTAGCCCGCACTTGCTGGAACCTCGGCTTGCTCTACGAGGAGCAGGGCGATCTGGCGCAGGCGGCGCAGTTGATGCAGGTAGCCGCCGATTTTATGCAGCAGATCGGGCACGCGGTATACGCTAAGCAATTTGCTGATGGGTTGGCGCGGGTGCGTGGCAAGGTGTCAGGTGATAGGGGTCAGGTGTCAGGGGGGGCAGGGAGCCAACGCAATGAGTGATGCACACGTGATTGAGGTGCTTGAGGAGCGGTGGGTTGAGTTTTATGATGATACGATCCTCGCTATGCTGGTGCGAATGGATGAAGCGGTGCGGGTGCTCGCGCCCGTGCGTCCCGTGTGCGAGGTGCTGGGGCTAGACTGGTCAGCACAGCGTCGGCGCATCAACCGTGATGAGGTGCTTCGTTCAGTTGTGGCTGAAATAACCACAACTGCGCGGGACGGCAAACGCTATAAAATGTTGGCCCTCCCGCTGGAGTATCTGCACGGCTGGCTGTTTGGGATCGGGGCAACGCAGGTGAAAGAGGAATACCGCGAGAAGATCACGCTCTACCGGCGGGAGTGCTTCCGGGCCCTATCCGCCGCGTTTCAAGCCGAGTTGCTACTGCCCGACACGAGTACCACACCGCCCCCACCCGCCGCCGAGCAAGGCATGACGCTCACACAAATTGCGGATTTGGGGCGGGCGATCACGCAGATGGCCGAGCAGCAGCTCGCCCTACAGGAGCAGCTCGGTGATACCCACACCCTTGCCACCCACGCCCACGCTCGGCTCGACAAAGCAGCGGATGTCATCAAGGCCTTGCAGCGACGTACTGCTACGCTCGAAGACAAACTGCACCCACACGCCTCCATCACCGACGAGCAGGCGGCGCACGTCGCCCAGCTGGTCAAGGCGTTGGCCGAGCTGCTCACGGAGCAGGGTGGCAAGAACCACTATCAGGGCATCTTTGGCGAGCTGTACCGCCGCTTCGGGGTGAGCAGCTACAAGCTGATCCGCATCGAGCAGTACGACGCAGTGCTGGCGTTTCTGGAGCAGTGGCGCGAGGCGGCGATGCGTGGGGCGGGAGGTAGGTGTCAGGTGTCGGGTTTCAGGGGGGGGCAGGTGTCAGGGGTCAGGGGTCAGGTCAGGGGCAGGCAGACCACGAAGAACACGAAGGGCACGAAGCCGCCATCCGCGAACTGGTTGCCACCTACGATGCCGTGTGGGAGCGGCGCACCCCCTATGGCGACTTCTACCGCGTTGCGGGTATCCTGAAGGCCGTGGACGGGCGCGACCTCGCGGTTGTGACCATCTGGATCGTGCGTCCCGACGAGGTCGGTAGCTATCGTTTTGTTACCTTGATCCCCCAAAGGAGGAAGCCCAATGCACCCTGAACTGTACACCCGCGTGGTTCTCACCCGCGACATCCCCGCTGCACACCTGAAGGCGGGCGACACGGCCATCTACATTGAACATCTGCCCGTAGCCGACGGCGAGGCGGGCGCAATCCTCGAAGTGTTCAACGCGCTAGGCGAGACACTGGCCGTAGTGACGGTGCCGATCAGTGCCATCGAAACGCCACGCGCCAACTACATCCCTGCCGTGCGTGTCTGGGAAGACGTGCCCGCATAGGAGCGGCTACACCTCGCGCTCATCGCGCACAAGGTCATCCAGCGACACCCCGAAGTAATCAGCTACCTTAAGCGCAAACTCAAGCGTAGGTTTGCGCTTGCCAATCTCAATATCATACATATGCCCCTGCGACAGATAGCCCAACGCCTCAGCCAATTCGCGCCGTGACAAGTGCCGCTGTTCGCGCAGGGCCCGCAATTTCTCGCCAAATCGCTGCACGCTATCCGTGCCTTGACAAGGGCACGCCTCCATGATATATTACTGCTAATAGCATTAACGCTATGAGCAGTAAACAGACGAACCGTAGTGTTGCCTGCACGCATTATACACGCTGTGGGAAGGGTACGCATACGCTCATCCCCGTTGATTGGCGGCAACGGGGCGGCAACCTGACACCCGAAACCTGACACCCGCTTGGTGGCACCCTACGGCGCGGGCAGCTCGCGGCTATCATCGAGCAGGTCATCGGCCGAGACGTTGAAGAACTGGGCCACCTTGAAGACAAACTCAGCAGTCGGCTTTTTACGCCCTGTTTCGACTTCGCTGATATAGCTGCCATCGGCGTAGCCAATCGCCTGTCCGAGCTTAATCTGTGACAATTGTTGGCGTACACGCAAGGTACGCACTTTTTCACCGAGACGGTCAAGCGGCATTATGACGTATTGACACGTACCGGAGTACGTGGTATATTTGGCATTAAGCCAAGTGCTGATAGCCAATGGCTAAAACGGAATATCACTGTGGGCCGGCACGATCCATGCAGCCCCACACTGGCATCCATTGTAGCACACCCGATTGGCGGCGGGTTCGATGCTACCTGACACCCGACACCTAAAACCTATCACCTGATACCCGAAACCTGACGAGAAAGGAGTTGCCTGACACCTAACACCTGACACCTAACACCTGACACCTAACACCTGACACCCGAAACCTGACACCCGAAACCTGACACCCGACACCTGACCCGAAAGGAGCCAGACCCAATGTTACGCGAAGGCATGCGCCACCTCGACATCTCCGACCAGATCGGGCGCGGCTTGCTGATGGTTCGCAGTATGCACAACCCGCTGCAATGCCTCATCCTTGCCGCGTTCCTCACCACCACCAACTTCATCCTCATCCCGTTTATTTGGTACTTCGACGTGGATGCCACCCGCGCCTTCACCGAGCAGCACACCGCGCTCGTGCTTGGCGCATTCGTGCCCGAACTCTCACCGTCCATCCCCGCCATGCTCGGCATCCTCGCGGCGGGCATGCTCGCCCTGCCCACCCTGATCGAGATGGGCTTTCCCATCCTTGCGCGGTGGGGCGTGGTGCTGGCGGGCTGGCTGTTCTGGTTCG
>JAAUTZ010000187.1 GCA_012031225.1 Chloroflexaceae bacterium | reverse complement strand
GGAGCGGTATTTCACCAGAGCGCAGGACGGGCTGGCGCAGGACTGGTATGGACGGATATGGCTCAACCCGCCCTACGGACGCGGGCGGGCCAACCACCGAGCGTTTGTAGCCACGTTGCTCCGTGAGGATCACGCGGGCCATGTCCACGCAGCGATCCTGCTCGTCCGGTCAGCGACAGCGGAACAATGGTTTCAACCGTTGTGGACCTTTCCGATCTGCTTCGTGCGGGGACGGGTGCGCTTTATCTCGCCAGACGAGATGCAACCGCGATCAGGCAATACGCAAGGCACCGCCTTGGTCTCCATCGGAAACGATCCAGATCGGTTTGCCGAAAATTTCAGCGACGTGGGCACGGTGTATGTGCCGCGATGACCGGAGACTACGAGCCGATCCCCCCCCCCCCCGTTAGCACGGCATCTCCCGCTCGGCCCGCACCGCTTCCCCTGTGCCCGAAACGCTTGCCACACGAGAGCTGTACCGCGTGGCGATTGAGCGCGTGGGGAACGGGAGTGTGGGGGGGTATCCTGTCAGCCCTTTCGCCCGCCTCACAGCCCGCCCCGCGACTGGGGACGGGACTACGGCCCGCCCTAGTCCCTGCCAATCCTCTGCCACATGTGCTACAATATCGCTAGACATACGACTTGATCCAGACGCGAGGCTTACCCGATGAAAACCGATGTCCCGCTGAAACGGCTGACCACCCTGCGCCCGCACGACTGAGGAGTACCTGATGAACGTAGACCCGCACCCACCATCCTCGCAACATGAGCTTGAGGAACTGGATGCAAAGCCGCACGGCAAGCGCGATGCGTGGTGGCGTGCCCGCCTTGCCATGCAAGATGATCGCATCATCGCGTGGCACGCTCGCCTCGGAGCGATCCAAGCGCGGATTGCCGCGCAGCAAGAATGCCTCAACCAAGCTACTGATACCTATGAGCTACTTCAATCCCCGTTAGTGCGCTATCTGGTGCAGGATGCGTTGCAGGAGTCGGATGCTGCATGGGCTGCCCGCCTTGCACGCCGCAAAGCTGCACTCGAAGCCGAGCAAACCCGCCTCGCTGAGCAGTCTGCCCAACTGACCGAGCACTATGCCGCCTTCAGAACAGCGACTGAGTCTTACAATGCGCGGACTCCAGTGCAGGTGCCAGATCTGGCCCAAGATGAACTCGCCGCGATTGAAGCCCGCCTCGTAGCGGAGCGGCAGGCTGAGCAAGCCCGTCTTGAGGCCGAGCGACACGCCGAGCAACAGGCCCGCCTCACCACTGAACGCGAGACGCTGGCGGCACTGGTGGAAGCCCGCTTCCCCGCTGCACCCCTGCGCCTTGCCATGCTGATCCAGCAGATCGGTGATCCGGAGCAGTTGCGGGCCTTCCGGTTGAACCTGCCCAGCATCGCCGACCTTGCCACGCTGGAGCAGCAGTTGCGGGCGGCAGTCCCTCCGCGCTAAGGAGCGTGCATCGGGCTAGGACACCGTGCCCGCGCCGGTTACGGGGGGGGGGAATCCGCGCACGCCGCCCCCCTGCCCACAGCCACGCTGGGCAGCCCGTGCTGAGCTTCAGCGCAACCTACGACCGGCGCGGCAACACGACCCAGATGCGGGAGATCGGCACGATGGACGGGCTAGACCTGATCCTGCTGCTGGCGCTGTTGCCGCTGCATTGGACGCTGTTTCTGCTGGTGGTGGCGCAGTGGTTTGTGCGCCGCAATCCGGTGCTGCTCGATGGGCTGCTGCGCCCGTGCGGGGTAGACATCACCGCGATGGCGCAGTCGCCCCGCGCACGGGAGTGGCTGCCCGCGCTGAACGAGGTGCTTGCGATACAGCTGCTTGGTCAGCCCACCGTACCCGAAGTCCGTTCGGGTGCGGCGGGGCCGACGCACGTTCATGTCTAGTATAAACGAAGCCAGATATTCCGCCTTGCGACGGTTGCCAGACTGTGCTGCCTGCCGCTACACTGGGGGCATGCCGGACACCGTCATCAACACAACCCGACAGGAAGGAGCCGCCTGATGCACCCCCAACCCACGCCCGACCCACGCCTGAGCGTGGTGCAAGCCTACCGCCCGCTTGCTGCACTGGTGCCACCCGACTGGCAGGCAGGCGATGTTGCGGCCAATGGCACGCGCCTGCACTACCACCGCACCGGCGGTACACGCCCGCCCGTGGTGCTGCTGCATGGCTTTCAGGAGATGGGGCTGTGCTGGCTCCCCATAATGCAGGCACTTGCGCCAGAGTATGACCTGATCGCGCTAGATGCACGCGGGCACGGCAGTTCGGCGCCTGCCGCGCAGGGCATGGCACTGGAGCAGCTCGCCGCCGATATGCTGGGTGCGCTGGATGAGCTGCAACTAGCGCAGGTGGTGCTACTTGGTCGCTCGATGGGCGCAGCCACCGCCGTGCAGATTGCTGCCACTGCCCCCACACGGGTGCGGGCAATTTTGCTGGAAGACCCGCCCATGCGCCCCATGCCGCTGCCCGATGATGCGAGCTACGCGGCGTGGTTCCAGTCGTATCTGCGCCTGCTCGATAGCCTACGCGCACAGCCGCACCATCAGCGCATGGCAACCGCCCTGCACCTGCTGCCGCCGTCTGTGCTGTGGAGCGAAGCCGACTATGTGCCCTATGTAGCAGCCCAGATCCAGTTTAATCCGGCAACCCTGACACACGCCACCACCGACCCGGCGATCTTTGTGCGCTGGATGCCGCAGATCAGCAGGGTGGCGTGCCCGCTGCTCCTGATGACCGGCAACCCGCAACGGGGCGGGGCAAGCAGCGCGGAAGGTATCGCCGCTGTGCAGGCAGCGTGGCAACATGGCACGCACGTCGCCTTTGCGGAGGCGGGGCACCTCATTAGCCGCGATGCGCCCACCGCCTATCTTGCGACGATCACGCGCTATCTGCGGCAGATGTAGTATAGGGCAATCGCATTCCTCACAGCCCCAGCACCATGCGCAGATAGGCGTTGTCCCAACCCGCCTACTTGCGCTTGACGCGCATACTCCCGTTGCTCGGTTCTTGGCGCACCTATCAGCCCCACAGATCGTCGTGGCAATGGCAATGACCACGACAGCGAGCATGCGAAAGTGTTGCAAATAGATACGCCGGACAGCGCCGCGGCTGGGCACCCCGATCCCGACCCGCAGCTGATAGCGATGATGCAATGCGGGGTGAGTGTCAATGCGCTGAAAAAATACCTTGGGGGCAATGGCGTGCGGACACGGGAGTATATTCGGCAGGTGGCCATCCGCCATCAGCTTGACCAGAAATACCACTAGCCGCGCCCCCACGACGCGCCACCACCGCCCCGCCGTGGGGCGTGCATCTCCCCCAGCCCTTGTGTATATCCATCTCGTGCGCTGCAAACGGAATGGTAGGTGTTCCGATTGCAGGCGGGCTGTCAGGGGTCAGGGGGCAGGCGGCGGGAGGGGAGCGCACCCCATACGCATCAAGTTAAGGCGGGCGCACCTATGGCATCATATGGATTACCACATCCCATAGCCACAGGAGCGCCCAATGCCGAGCATACCACAGATTGCCGATATGATGCAGGATATCTTGATGA
>JAAUTZ010000071.1 GCA_012031225.1 Chloroflexaceae bacterium | reverse complement strand
TGAGCGGGCCTGACTCCCCTCCGCCAGAGCCGCGCTGCCTTGCGCTGCGGATGGCGGCAGGCATCCCAACCGCGCCGCCCGCGTCGCCCGTGCCAGTGCAGATTACGCTGGATGGGCAGCCGCTAACGACGCTCACCATAACGCAGGATTGGGCAACGTACACGGTGCCGTTGCCGCCGAGTAGCACGGGGGCGGTGATCATTGGGCTAGATAGCCCGACCTTCCGCCCCCGTCAATTCGATCCGGCTAGCCCCGATGGGCGCACGCTCGGTGTGCGCGTGGATCGGGTGGCGGTGGGCGGGTGCTAGCAGCCCGCCCAGTCTACGGTCTGCCCCCTAGCTGCTCGGTAGCAGCAAACGCAAGCCATTCAGCACCACCAAGATCGTGCTGCCTTCGTGCCCCAACACGCCCAACGGCAACGGGATGCCAATCGTGAGCGTGAGCGTGACCAGCACCACCACCACCGCTAGCGCGAAGATGATGTTCTGCCAAACGATCCGCTGGGCCCGCTTGCTGAGGCGCACGGCCTGCACCATCGCCCCTAGATCATCGCGCATCAGCACGATGTCGGCGGTCTCTAGCGCAACATCCGTACCGGCTGCGCCCATCGCAATGCCGACGTGCGCCGCAGCAAGGGCGGGGGCATCGTTCACGCCATCACCGACCATGGCCACATGGCCATACTGCTGCTCTAGCTCACGCACAAGGCGCAGCTTGTCGGCGGGCATCAGTTCCGCATGCACTTCATCAATGCCAAGCCGTTGCGCCATTGCCTCAGCTACCGGGCGATTGTCGCCGGTAAGCATCACAATGCGCTGAATGCCAAGCGCACGCAGATCGGCGATGCGCTCGGCGGCATCTGGGCGTTCGCGGTCCATCACACTCACTAGCCCCAGCCATTGCTCACCACGATAGACCAGCAGCACCGTGCCGCGCCCCGCGTGCAGCAGCCGCTCATATTCGGCCTGTACCTGCGGCGCAACCCTGATACCGGCGGTGTGCATCAGGCGCGGCGAGCCAACGAGCGTCTCCACGCCATCCCACGTTGCCCGCACGCCCATGCCTGTCACCGCCGTGAAGCTGTCCGGCGCGGCGGCCCGGATGCCCTGCGCGGCGGTGTAGCTCAGGATGGCATGGGCTAGGGGGTGTTCGCTGTTCTGCTCGGCCCGAGCGAGCACATCCAATAGCTCGCGCTCGCTAATGCCGGAGGCAGGCACAACATCCGTCACCTGTGGCTTGCCATATGTGAGTGTGCCGGTTTTGTCGAAGGCAATCACTTGCACCTTGCTCATTGCTTCGAGATACGCGCCGCCCTTGAACAGCACGCCCCCCCGCGCCGCCCCTGCAATCGCACTGAGCAACGCGGCGGGCACACTAATCACCAGCGCACACGGCGACGCAACGGTGAGCAGCACCATGCCGCGATAGAAGTTGTCCGCGAAGTCTACCTGAAAGAGCACCGGCAACAGCAAGATGAATAGCAGCACGGTGCCAATCACGCCCATCGCATAGTATTTCTCATACCGATCCAGCACGCTCTGGGTGTGGGCTTTGCTGGCTTGGGCTTCACTGACCATGCCGATGATGCGTGAGAGCGTGCTATCTGCGGCCAGCTTGGTCACTTGCACTTCTAGCGCACCCGTCTGGTTGAGCGTGCCGGCTAGCACTGGCTGGCTCGCCTGCTTCTGCACGGGCAATGATTCGCCAGTGAGCGAGGACTCGTCGAAGTTGCCTGTGCCGCTCAGGATGATCCCATCCAACGCAACCCGATCACCCGGACGCAGGACAAACACATCGCCAACCTGCACCTCATCAAGGTGCGTCGTCACAAGCTGCCCAGCGCGGCGTAGCTCTACCGTATCGGGGCGCAGCTCTAGCAGGGCTGAGATGGCTTCATGGGTGCGGCTCATGGCGTAGTTTTGCAACACATTGCTCAGCGAGAACAGGAACAGCAGCGTTGCGCCTTCCGTCCACGCACCGAGATAGGCTGCGCCCAGTGCCGCCAAGACCATCAGCAGATCCACCTCGATGGTGCGTTCCAATGTAGCCGCAATGATTGTCCGCACGGCGTAGAAGCCACCGAAGAAGTACGTCGCCAGATGCACCCCAAGCACCAGCGTAGTGGGTGCGCCAGCGTGGGCTAGCATGGCCCCCATAATCAAGCCGACGAGCGTAAGGGCAACAAACAGCGGTTCTACCGTTTCATCATTAGGCGGGCCCGCCATGAAGCGGCGGCATGGGCCTGTGGTTTCGTTAGTATTGTCATGGTTTTGCTCCTCAGGCTTGCGTGTGCAAGCCCTAGTCCCCTAGCGGTTCATTTCAAACTATTTTGATCATCTGTTTGTAATAGTCGTCGTGAATCTACTACTATTGCGATTATAAACCACGCCGCGCCATTTGTCAAGGTTTCAGGGTAGGCATTCCGCGCAGTTTGAGGCATGGCGATCAAGAATACCGCCTATGCGAGGGTAAGCCTATCCTTGACATCTGCCTTGCTATTTGCTACATTGCAAGATAAGGATATACTAAGCACAGCACAAATCAGGCTAGCGTGGGAGAATCAATGGGTATGGATTGGATTGCTGAACTCGGCGCACTAGGGCTGACTGAATACGAAGCCAAGGTCTACCTTGCCCTGCTACGGGAACACCCCACCACTGGCTACCAACTGGGCAAGCTGACAGGCATTCCGCGCTCGATGGTCTATGAGGCACTGGGGCGGCTAGAGACACGCGGCGCGGTATTGAAAACCAAAGAGGAGAAGGCGACCTACTACCGCCCGATTGATCCGAATACGCTGCTGGATCGCCACGAGCAAGAGACGCACCGGCGCGTGGTTTCGCTGCGCTCCGGTTTGGTTCCGCTCTACACGCGCCAAGATGAGGGCAAGCTGTGGAACTTCAGTGGGCGGCGGGACACACTGGCCTATGCGACTGAGATGATTACTGCTGCCGAACATGAATTGATGCTGGTGCTGACGGATGCGGATGTGATTGCCCTGCGCGAGGAACTGGCGGCAGCGCACCAGCGCGGCGTGACGCTGGGCGTGATGCTGACGGGGGATGCGCCCTTTGATCTCGGGCAGGTGGTGCGCCACCCCAAACGCGAGACGGAACTGCACCGCATGCAGGAGACGCTGATTGTGGTTGCTGATGAGCGCGAGTTTTTGATTGCCAGTGGGCATGATGTCACCGCCGCAACTGTCACCACGAATGCCAATATGGTGCTGATTGCGCGGCAGTTCATCTGGATGGAGCTATTCGCACAGCGCATCTTTGCGCGGCTTGGAGATGATCTGCTGGCGATGCTTGCGCCGGATGATCGGCAGGTGTTGCATTAGGGGGCGGCTGTTAGGGCAGGGGGCCGTACAGGCAAGTGAACCGCACGGTAGTGCCGTACCCCCCAACCCCCTAGCAACCTGATCCGCTGTTATGCCACCTGCACAAACTTGCGCCGCCCCACCTGCACCACCGCCGCTGCGCCCGGCTCTAGGCGCAGATCGTAGCTCTCAACCTTCTCGCCATCCACGCGCACCCCACCGCCGTCAATCAAACGCCGTGCTTCGCCTTTGCTACTCGTCAAGCCCGCAGCCACAAGCAGATCTACAATCGTCGTCACGCTATCCAGTGTATAGGTCGGCATTTCGTCGGGTAGTTCACGGCGCACAAATTGCTGAATGAAGGCGGCTTCGGCGGCATGGGCCGCATCGGCTCCGTGATATTGGCGCACGAGATCACCCGCAAGGCGCAGCTTCAGATCACGCGGATTGACACTGCCTGCGTGCAGCGCAGCGCGAATATCTGCCAATTCGGCCAGTGCCGTATCAGTCAGGATTTCAAAGTAGAGCGGCAACACCTCATCACTGACGGACATCACCTTGCCAAACATCTCATTGGCAGGCAAGCGAATGTCAATCGTATTGCCAAACGATTTGCCCATCTTGCGCCCATCGGTGCCGGGAATGAGCGGCACAAGCAGAATGTGTTGTGGCCGCATACCCATTTGGGTCATCAGCTCGCGCCCAGCCAGATTGTTGAATTTCTGATCCGTGCCGCCAAACTCGACATCTGCTTGGACGGCCACCGAGTCATAGCCTTGAAGCATGGGGTACATCAGCTCCAGAATCGTCAGGGCGTGCCCCGCCTCGTAGCGTTTGCGGAAGGTCTCGTGCGCGAGCATCTGGGCGAGCGTGAAGCGGCCTGCGAGGTCGAGCGCGTCTTCGAGCTTGAAACTGCCGTACCACTCACTCTGCCAGCGCACTTCGGTCTGCTCCCGATCTACCACCTTAAAGAACTGCTCCATGAAGATGCGGGCATTCTCCTGCACCACCTCTGCTGTGAGGCGCGGGCGGGTTTCGTCGCGTCCGCTTGGATCGCCAATCTGGGCGGTCCAATCGCCTACAATCAGCACCACCTGATGCCCGTGTTGCTGGAATGCGCGGAGCTTGCGTAGCCCGACAGCATGCCCGATGTGCATATCGGGGCGGCTTGGATCAAAGCCCTGCTTCAGGCGCAGGCGTTCGCCGCGGGCAAGGCGTTCGCGCAATTCGCTTGCGACAATCACCTCCGCTACGCCTCGCGTCAGCAGTTCATCAATTGCACTGATGTGACTCATCCGTTGCTCCATTTCTTATGCAGCGTTTTCGGCTCTGGCTACTGGAGGATAGTATAGCACGGGTATCCGGCGATGGTGGACAGGTGCGGCTGTGGTGGTGATCGAGCGGCTGCGTTAGCCCACCAGCCGGACAAGGCCCGGCAGCCGCCGAAACCAGCTGGCCTGCCGCCGCGCAAAGGCGTGCGTGTCGTATTTCAGCCGCTCGACACAGGCCGCAAGGGTTGCCTCGCCCATGATGTAGGGGCGGAACTGGATGTAGCCCAAGCTGGACATGGCGGGCAAATCCCAGCCGTAGCCGTGTGCCACTAGCCCCTGCACCTCTGCGAGCAAGCCCGCCGCAAGCATCGCGTCCACGCGCCGATCAATCCGCTCGTAGAGCACCGTGCGCGGTACATCCAGCCAGAGCGTGGTGATCTGGTAGGGTGGTGGGTGGCGCGTCTGTTGCTGCGAGATCGGCTTGCCCGTCGCGTAGAACACCTCTAGCGCACGGATCATGCGGCGCACATTCGCTGGGCCAATCTGGGCGGCGGCAGCCGGGTCTATGGCTTGCAGGCGCAGGTGCAGCGCGGCGGCTCCGTGCTGGGTGGCGTAGGCTTCTAGCTCGGCGCGGAAGTCGGGCTGGGGGGGCACCTGCGGCACGTTCCAGCCTTCCAGCAGTGCGGCAAGGTATTGCCCCGTGCCGCCCACGAGCAACGGCAGCTTGCCGCATGCCCATAGCTCAACGAGGGCCTGCTGGACCTGTGTTTGGTAGGTAGCCAGTGAGTACGGCTGATCGGGGTCGCAGATGTCGAGCAGGTGGTGGCGGGCGGCGGCTTGTTCGGCGGGCGTGGGCTTTGCGGTGCCGATGCTCATGCCGCGATAGATCTGGCGCGAGTCGGCGGAGATGATTTCGCCGCCCAAGCGTTGGGCAAGCTGGATCGCTAGCGCAGTTTTGCCCGCCGCTGTTGCCCCGACAATGGCAACGAGCGACGGGCGTGCAACCGGTACCATGCTTGCCGCTACGACTATGGCTCTCCGCCGTCGTCCTCTGGCAGAGGCGGAACCGGCGGGATCGGGAAGCCTTGTGGCGGGATCACATCCAGATTCGCCGGGCGCGTGCCGAGCGTCACGTCGAGCGTGAGTTCTTCGCTGCCGCGCTGAACGGTCAGCTTGACCGTATCGCCGGGGCGGTATTGGGTCAGCACGTAGCGCAGTGAATTGTCCACTGCGAGCGATGTGCCGTTCACGGCAATGACAATATCATCGGCTTGTAAGCCCGCTTGCTCAGCGGGGGTATTTGGCTCGACACTGGCAACAAACGCACCGGACTGAACGGGCAGGCTCTGCTCGGCGGCAATCTCGCCATCAATCATATTGTAGCGAATGCCGAGATAGGGGTACTTCATTTGCCCCGTATCAATCAGTTGGGTGCTGACATTCTTGAAGATCGTACTCGGCACAGCAAAGCCGAGGCCTTCCGCTTGATCGCCGCCGAGCATCACCCCGTTGCCACGCACCACCAGCGTATTGATCCCGACCACTTCGCCGCGCAGGTTGATCAAAGGCCCGCCACTGTTGCCGCGATTGATCGAGGCATCGGTCTGGATCAAGCCCTCGAAGTTGCCTACGGAACGGTTCAGCGCACTGACGATGCCGGAAGTCACGGTGTTGCGGAAGTTGCCGAGCGGGCTACCAATCGCAATGACCATTTCGCCCGGCTCAAGGATTTCGGATGAACCGATAGCGGCGACGGCGGGCACTTGCCCATCAATTTTGATGATCGCAATATCGGAGAGTGGGTCCGAGCCGATCAATGTTGCCTCTTGGCGAGAGCTATCGGCAAACACCACCGAGAGCTGCTCGGCATTCTCAACAACGTGGTGATTGGTGATGATATGACCCTCGTTGCTAATCACCACGCCACTGCCACTACCGGCATCGCCCGCGTTGCGATTGATAACGGTGACAACGGCAGGGGCAACACGCTTGACTGCGGCAACGGTGAGCGCGGACGGGTTGGCGATCTCGCCATTCGCATTGAGGATCGCAGGTGCCGAGGCGGCTCCAAGCGATTGCCCACTCGCGAGTTTCTCAACCATATCGGGCACTTCGGCGACGCTGCGCTGAGCGAACAGATAGCCAATGATCCCGCCTGTGATCGCCCCGCCCGTAATGCTGACCAACATCGCAAGGACAATCAGAATCGTAATGTTGATCTGAGTTCGTTCCGACATACAACACGGCTCCTTGTTGTGTATAGACCCGACCGCCCGAACCTAGCAAACGCGCTGCGGTGGCGTGCAACGCGGCAGGCGGATAAGCAGTTCCGTAGCATACGGATCGTGCTACGCTCTTCAGTATACGGTGAATTTATGCCTTGTGCGGAAGTGCAGATTAAGGCTTGGTAAGCATTGCATCCGATGCAGCGTGGCATGCATTTATTGTAGCACGAGAATGGTGTCCCGTGCGGTTGGATCAACGGCTATGCCGAAAGCTCGACAAAAATCTCTTCGAGCGTTGCGGTGCTGCCCGCCGCCAATTGCTGGCGTAGCTCGGCGAGCGTACCCTCAGCCCGCTTGCGCCCACGATGTAGCATCACGATCCGATCACACAGCCGCTCGGCGGTATCGAGCAGGTGCGTGCTGACGAGAATGGCTTTGCCTGCGGCACGGGTTTCGAGGATCAGATCCTTCAATTGGCGAATGCCGGAGGGGTCAATTCCGATCAATGGCTCATCGAGCAGCACCACTTGCGCTGCGTGGAGAAACGCCGCCGCTACAGCAGTCTTCTGGCGCATGCCTTTCGAGAGGCTGGTGGTGAGCTTGTGGCGTTGCTCCCACAGATCAAAGCGGGTGAGCAGGGCTTCGCTGCGGGCAGCGTAGTCGGGCGGCAAGGGGCCGTAGGTCCGCACAATAAACTCGATCTGCTCGGCAACGGTGAGCAAGGGGTAGAGGTTGGGCAGTTCCGGCACGAATGCCAAGTGGCGTTTCGCTTCGCGCTCCTGCTGCACACTATCGTAGCCCGCTATGGTCACCGTGCCTGATGTAGGGCGCAGGATGCCCACACAGCAGCGTAGCACAGTGGTTTTGCCTGCGCCATTCGCGCCGACTAAGCCGACGATCTCACCTGCGCGCACCTGAAACGATATATCCTCGACGGCCAGCGTGCGCCCGTAGCGTTTGCTCAGCGCGGAGACGGTGAGCAGGGGAGTCCCTGCATTGGTGGGGGCAGGTGGAGGCGTTGCCGGTTGTCCTAGCAATTGCTGTAAAAGATCACGTTCGTGCATAGGTATATGTGCTTGATGTCTCAGTAATTCGGACTAGAAATAATTAGCTCGCCGATTTGATTGTTTTATATGAATATTCATTCGCTAAAACTTTACGCACAAGGCGTTCTTGATGGTATACTATACCAGTAAGAGGACTATCGGCGCAACAGAAAGAAAGAGGAGCGCCATGAATACAGTTGCAGCAAATCACCTCGCGGGCCGGCTCGCGCCCAACGCGATTATCTCAGCCAATGTGTGGCTGCCCGGCTACTTGCCGCCTATCCTGAATTGTCGGGCGTATTACAAATGGAGACCGTCGTTGCCTCAAGTGCGCGGGATCGCTTGGGCGAAGTGGCAGTACGGCGGTTGAACGAACTGGTCCGGTCTATCCTGATCTTTGAAGATCTCTCGATTGCCGAGCAAGAACTGCGCTGGGCAGTTGGCGTGTTGCCCCGCCATGGCGTGAAGATGCGCCACCAAGCCACGATGGTGCATTGGTTCTTCGAGGAAGTCGAACGCTTAGACCTAGCGAAAGAAGAACGCACGCTGGTCCATTCCATCGAACACTATTTGATGAATGTGGTTGAGACAGTGTATGCCGCCTAGCGCATCTGCTTCGGAGCGGCTGCTGAGCGTGTGATTCCTTGATAGAAGGCTGGCGGCTTGACCGACGTAAGCGATATTGTCATTCAACGCCAATATTATTACGGCTTCAACCTTGTGCCCGGCATTGGCCCGACACGCCTTGCCAAGCTGATCGAGCAGTGTGGCAGCATCGCTGCGGCGTGGCATGCCACCCCCGCCGATCTGCTGGCGGCGGGCATTGATGCCCGTAGTAGCACCGCTCTGCACCAGATTCGCACGAGCGTAGACCTTGCCGAACAGGTGGCAGAGCTTGCCGCCGCCGGCGTGCAACTCGTTTGCGTTGCCGATATTGGCTACCCCCGCCTGCTCGCAGGCATCCCCAACGCACCACCGTTGCTGTATGTGCGCGGCGATCTGACCCCGACCGACGATTGGGCGGTGGCTGTGGTGGGGACCCGCTCACCAACGACCTACGGCAAAGAAGCTACCCGCGCTATCGTCAGCGAGATGGCGCGGCGCGGCGTGACGATTGTCAGTGGCTTGGCGATTGGGATTGATGCTGTGGCCCACACGGCGGCCCTCGAAGCGGGCGGGCGCACACTGGGGGTGCTGGGCAGTGGCATTGATCAGGTGTACCCTGAACGCAATCGCGCCCTTGCCGAACAGATCATGCAGCAGGGCGCACTGATCAGTGATTACGCACCGGGCACCAAGCCGATGGCGGCCAACTTCCCGCCGCGCAATCGGATCATCAGTGGGCTAGCTCTCGGCACGCTCGTCGTTGAGGCGGGCGAGAAAAGCGGCTCGCTCATCACCGTAGAGTTTGCACTGGAACACGGGCGCGAGGTGTTCGCGGTGCCCGGCTCGATCTTCAGCCGCGCCAGCAAAGGCACGCATCACCTGCTGCGCGAAGGGGCGACGGTTGCAACGTGCGCCGACGATATTCTCGATGCGCTGAATCTGGCTACTGCTCCTGTGCAGCAGGAGATTGCCCTTGCGCTGTTCGATGAGCTAGACGACGCAACCGAGAACGCCCTGATGCAGCACCTCTCGGCTGAGCCACAGCACATTGATCTGCTGACACGGGCTTGCGGCTTGCCCGCCGCCACCGTCTCGGCTACGCTGGCTATGCTGGAGCTGAAGGGCTATGCCCGCCAAGTTGGGCAGATGGAATATGTGCGGGCCCGCTAAGGCCCACCCCCCGCCGACCCCGCCACCCTAGCCGAGCTTGCCCTCCCGCTTGAGCCGCTCTGTTAGCTCGACGAAATAGCGCAGCATCTCTGGGTTCCGCACTGAGTCGGCATTCGCCGCTCGCTCCAACGGCATGCCCATCATCAGCTTCTTCAGGGGTACTTCCAGTTTCTTGCCGCTCAAGGTGCGGGGCACCTCCGGCACAACGTAGATGTCATCGGGTAGGTGGCGCGGTGAAAGCGCGGTACGAATGCTCCCCTTCAGCCGCCCGGCTAGCTCCTCATCAAGATTGACCCCCTCGCGTAGCACCACAAACAACGGCATGTACGACGGCTTGCCGGGAATATCCACATCAACCACAAGGCTATCCAGAATCTCTGGCAGCTCCTCGACGGCACGGTAAATGTCGCTCGTGCCCATCCGAATGCCCATGCGGTTGATCGTTGAGTCGGATCGGCCGTAGATCACCACTGAGCCGCGCTCGGTGATCTTGATCCAGTCGCCATGCCGCCAGATCCCATCAAAGAGATCGAAGTAGCTCGCGTGGTAGCGTTGGTGATCGGGATCGTTCCAGAAGTAGATCGGCATAGATGGCAGCGGCGCAGTCAAGACTAGCTCGCCCATCTCGCCGAGCAACGGCTGCCCCTCTTCGCTAAAGGCTTCGACCTTTGCACCGAGTTGCCGACACTGAATCTCGCCACTGTAGACAGGCAGCAGCGCACAGCCCCCGACAAAGCCGGTACACACATCGGTGCCGCCACTGTAGGAGACCAGCAGCAGATCGGGATTGACGTGCTGATAGATCCAATCGAAGCCTTCGGGGGGCAGGGGCGAACCAGTCACGCCCATGCCGCGCAGCTGGTGCAGATCGTAGCTGGCACGCGGATTGATCCCGGCTTTCATGCACGCGGCAATATAGGCTGCACTCGTGCCGAAGAACGCCATGCCCGTCTCTTGCGCCAGTTGCCACAGCACGCCCATATCCGGGAAGCCGGGGCTACCGTCGTACAGGATCGGCGTTGCCCCCACCAAGAGGCTCCCGATCAAAAAGTTCCACATCATCCAGCCAGTGGTGGAGTACCAGAAGAAACGATCTCCCGGCTGCACCTCGAAGTGCAAGCCATACGCCTTGAGATGCTCGATCAGGATCCCGCCGTGCCCCTGTACAATCGGCTTGGGCAAGCCAGTTGTGCCCGATGAGTACAGCACCCACAGGGGATGATCGAAGGGCACTTGGGCAAAGGGTAGCTCGTCGGTGGCATGTTCGGCGAGCAGATCAGCCCAGTGCAGCAGGGTTGCGTCCGGCGGGTCGTCGCCAGCTGCGGCAAGGCTCCGAGCGTGCGGGTTGAGGTAGGGGATCAGCACGGTATGCGCTAGCGTGGGTAGCTCGGCGCGGATCGCCTGCACGGTCTCGCGCCGATCAAAGGGCTTGCCGCCGTAGCGGTAGCCATCCACGCAGAACAGCACCTTTGGCTCGATCTGCTTGAAGCGGTCAATCACGCTAGGGCTGCCAAAATCGGGCGAGCCGCACGACCAGATCGCCCCGATGCTGGCAGTTGCCAGAAAGACCACCAGTGCTTCGGGGATGTTGGGCAGGTAGCCAACGACACGATCCCCCTGCTGCACCCCCAGCGCACGCAACGCGGCGGCAGTTGCCGCGACGTGCTGGCGTAGTTCGGCCCATGTGATCGGGGTGAGCGGCTGCTCCTCGTTCTGGAACAGCACCGCCGGATGGGTCGGGTGGGTGTGGCGGAAGACGTGTTCGGTATAGTTCAGGCGTGCGCCCGGAAACCACTCTGCGCCGGGCATCGTGCGCCGCCCTAGCACCGCCGTGTAGGGCTGGCTGGCGGTGATTTCAAAATACTCCCACAGCGACCCCCAGAATGCCTCTAGCTCGGTGACTGACCATTGCCATAGCTCCGCGTAGGTGTGGAAATGAAGATCATGGGTTGCCGCAAGCCAGTGCATATATGCACGCATACGGCTATGTTCTTGCATCGCTGCGGATGGTTCCCACAGCAAACGTCCTTCGGTTGCCGCGCTCATTGGTTTGTCTCCCTCAGTTCCTCGTTCGATTTCAATTGCACCGCTTCAACGCACAGGGTTGGCTAGGTGGGATGGGCATGACCTGCGCCTGAATTTACTGTACAATGCAGAAGGAAACCCGTCAAACACAAGGGATGAGAGAAGAAAGAGATATGCACACAAACGTTGCACCTTTGCGTATATTGGGTATATCGGGCAGCATCCGCACTGGCTCCTACAATACCGGCTTGCTCCGGGCCGCCGCCGAGATGCTCCCATCCAGTATGCGCCTTGAACTGCTCAGCTTGGCTGAGCTACCCCTCTACAATCAGGATCTCGAAGAACAGGGCAACCCACCCAGTGTGGCCCAGCTCCGCGAGCGGATCACTGCCGCTGATGCGCTCCTGATCGCCTGCCCAGAGTACAACTACTCGATCACGGGGGTGCTGAAGAATGCGATAGACTGGGCCTCGCGTCCGGCGGGCAAAGCCCCGCTTACGGGCAAGCCTGCGGCCATCATCGGCGCAGGGGGACGCTTCGGCACGGTGCGGGCCCAGCTGCACCTGCGGCAAGTCTGCACCCACTTGACGATGCCTGTGCTGCTCAGTCCAGAGTTTATGGTTGTGCGGGCGTGGGAGTGCTTCGATCAGCACGGCAACTTGACCGACCTGCCCACCCGCGAACGCCTGCATGAAGTGTTGGTGGCCCTAGAGCGGTGGGCGCGGCTGTTCGCCCCCATATCAGCGTGACTGCCCACCACCCACGATGCCTTTTGCACGGCGGTGCAAGCAGGGAATGTGCTATACTACAGGTTAGAATGCAATCGGCATTACGCCGAGCAAACCAGCAAAGCCAAGCAACAGCCAAGTAATAATGACAACCGAAACACCAATCCCAACCATTCACGAACCAGATACAGATACGATCACCATCCCGCGTATCGAGTACGTCGTGATCAGTGATACCGATCTGGAGAAGCCCTACCGCGTCGTGATCGAGAATGATGAGGTTACTCCGATGGACTTTGTGGTCGAGGTGCTGCGGGTGCATTTCGGCTTGCAGCGGGTGCGAGCGATTGCGATTATGCTTACCGCGCACCACGAAGGGCACGCGCTGGTTGGGGTGTATCCCTTTGAAGAAGCCCAAGACCGGGTGTATGCCGCGCACAATGATGCACGCAATGCTGGCTACCCGCTTAGTTTTTATCTGGAGCCTGACGAGTAATGCCCGCCCGCCTGCACCCTCCCCAATGGCTATCCCGCCTGCGCGCCCTGCGCTTGCGCGGCGTGCTATTGTTCCTCCTGTTCATCCTGCTCACGGTAGCTAGCCTGAGTGCCTGCACAGGTGTATCTGCCCCGCCCACCGCCGCCGCACCGCCTGCCGCACCTACGCCTGCGATAGATGGCGCACTGCCTGCCGCGCCCGCCACGAATGGCGCACTGGCGCAGCTAGAACAGCTCCACACTACCCCGCAGGAAGCGCAGATCGTAGCTGGGGGTCATGTCTTTGCGCCCGACACGCTTGTTGCGGGAATAGACCTAAGCCGCATGGACGTGGACACGGCTCGCGCCTATCTGCTCGATCTGCAACAACGCCTCTCGCGCCCGCTCGATGTCGAGCTAGACGGCGCACGCACCACGATCTACCCCGATGAGATTAGCCTCCAACTTCCTATTGAAGCTATGCTCAGCGAGGCCATTGCGCTGAATCAGCAGGGGCAGCCGGTGCGGATTCCGGTGCAGATCGGCTACGATACCGAACGCTTGCGCCAGAAGCTCCAGAACTTCGCCAACGACACCATGACCCTGCCGACCTTGCACGTCCTCACCGACACCGATAGCATCGGGCGCAGCTTTGGCTATACGCCCGGCCAGCGCATCAATGTCGAGGTGGCCCTGTATCAGATTGAACGCCAGCTGGCCGCCCCGCTCGGCGTGCGCCGCGTCACGCTCACCCGCAGCCCCGATCCGACGATCCCCGCCCCGCGTGCGACGGCACCACAGATACAGGAGCAGCTTGAACTGCTAGCCGCCGAATGGGATGGCGTAGTGGGCCTGTATCTGCACGACCTCGCGAGTGATACCACGCTTGCCACGCTCAATGAGCGGACCGTCTTTTCGGGCGCAAGCCTGCTCAAAGTGCCGATTATGATGCACGCCCACATGACCCTGCAACGCTTTACACCGGAGCAGTACGGCTGGCTCACGGCAATGATCCTTGATAGCGACAACCAATCCGCCAACGATCTGCTCGCGGCATCCGTGGGGAGTACGGGCACCGAAGATGCCCTGCTCGGTGTGCAGCTGATGAATGAGCATCTGCAACAGCTCGGCCTCAGCCACACCTACCAACTGATTCCATATGAGTCCTACGACTACCTTGTGAATGTGCTCGGCATGGATATTCCTATGGGTCCGGAGTATGAGGGTGAGCCACCCTACACCTTCGCTGATCCGGTGATCCGCACCACGCCCGCCGAGATGGGGCAGCTATTCGTCTTGATGGATCGCTGCAAGCGCGGCTACGGCGATCTGATGACTATGTTCCCCGATACGATCACGCCGACACGTTGCCGCAGCATGCTCGACCTGCTGACCAAAAACCACGACCTGACGCGCATCGTGGCGGGCGTTCCGGCAGGCGTGCGAGTGGAACACAAAAGCGGCTGGGTAGACCAGATGCAGTGCGATGTAGGCATTGTGCGCTCGCCCGCCGGGGATTATGTCCTTGCGCTCTATATCTACCAAGAGGAATACTACGCCGATAGCAGCATCGCCGATCCATTCCTTGCCCTGCTGTCGCGTTTAGTCTACACCGCCTACAATCCGGTGCTGATGGATACGCGCCAATAGCCCACCGGCACGGGCGCAGCGGGCAACCTGAACGCATAGGCGCGGTATAGCATCCGCGTGAAAGGCAGAAGAGCAACCATGACTGAACTACCGTTTCGTAAGATCATCCTGTACAAGCACGGCGTGGGCTACTTCGAGCGGCGCGGCGTGGTGCAGGGTAGCCGCGTGCGCCTGAGCTTCCCCCGCGAGGCGATGGACGATGTGCTCAAGAGCCTCGTAGTGCTTGATCTCGGTGCAGGGCAGGTGCTGAGTGTGGATTTTGAAACCCCTGAAGATCGGGCGAGCTTACTGAAGAAAGGCAGCATCCACCTCTCGGATAACCATAGCATGCTGGATCTACTGCGCGATTTGCGCGGGCGGGCGGTGCGCTGCATTGTGCAAGCCGACAAAGGCGCCACCCGCACCGTGAGCGGAACCTTAGTGGGGGTAGACTATGAGCAAGCCGAGCCACTCAAGCGGGCGCTACTGTCCGTGTATCTGCCCGAAACACGCCGCGTTGAACAGATTGCGCTCGAAGACCTGCTAGGCCTAGATCTGCTCGATGCCAATGTTGCCGCCGATCTGGAGTATTTCCTTCGTGCGGCCCAGAGCGAAGCCGAACGGCGCAGCGCAACGATCCACCTTTCCGATGATGACCACGACCTGCTGGTGGGCTATATTGCGCCTGCTCCGGCGTGGCGGGTCAGCTACCGCCTGCTGCTCGAAACTGATGCCGACGGCGCAAGCACCGTGCTGCTGCAAGGCTGGGGCCTGTTCGACAACCAGCTCGAAGAAGATTTGACGCAGGTGCAACTCACGCTTGTGGCCGGCATGCCGGTCTCGTTCCGCTACCGCCTGTATGCGCCGCACACCCCCGAACGCCCCTTGATTGAAGATGAGGAGCGCACCGTCCACGCCCCCGTGATGTATGAAGCTCCCTCGCGCAAGCGTTATGCGCCGCGTGCCGCCGCATTTGACGCTGATTCGTTTGACGCTGATGCGAGGGTGTTTTCTGCACCGGAGCCGAGCTTCAGCGCGGCGGAGCTGGCCAATACGGTCCAGTCCGCGGCCAGTGGTAGTGAGCGTGGCGCACTCTTTGCCTACGAGGTTACGCATCCGGTGAGTGTGGCCCGCGGGCAATCGGCGATGGTGCCGATCCTCAGTGCGAGCCTGCCCTGCCGCCGCGAACTGCTCTACAATGGGCGCAAGCTCGCCGAGCATCCGGTTGCCAGTGTGCGCCTTGCCAACGCTACCGGGCTGACGCTAGAGCGCGGGCCGATCACGGTGCTGGATGATGGCGCGTATGCGGGCGAAGCAGTGATCCCCTTCACCAGCATCGGCAGTGAGGTGATTGTTGCGTATGCCGTCGAATTGGGCATCCGTGTCAGCGAACAGCCGCACAACGAGCGGCAGATCAAGGGCATCCAGCTGCGCGAGGACTACCTCTTGATCGAGGAGTACGATACTCAACAGACCACGTACACCCTGACCAATACGCTGCCCAAAGCCGCTAGCGTGACACTGGAACACAACTGCCGCAGTGGGTATACGTTGGAGATGCCCAACCCACCCGACGAACGAGGCGCAGAGTATGCCCGTTGGCTTGTGCCGTGCCCCGCCGATAGCCTGACCGATTTCACGGTGACTGAGCAACGCCTTGTCAGTCGGCGCGAGCAGATCCGCAGCATTACCGGCGTACAGGCGCAACAGTATTTCAAGCAGGGCTTGTTTGATGCCGCCACGCACAAGCGCGTGAAAGCTGTGCTGGCCCTGTATCACGAGATCGAGGTGGTGCAGCGGCAGCTCAAGCGGCTGGACAAAGAGCGCGAGGCGATCTTCAAGCATCAGCAGCAGATCCAAGCCAACCTAACCCCGCTCGGACGCGAAGGGAGCGAAGGCGCACTGCGCGAACGCTACGTAGCCGAACTGACCCAGTTTGAAGATCAGCTAGCCCAGCTTGGCGCAACCCAGAAGCAGCACGAGGCCCAGATTGACACACTGGAGCAGCGCATCCAAGCTGAACTGAAATCGTGAGGAGTGAGGAAGAACGATGATGCCAGCCCCCCCCGCGCCCCGTATGGCCCGCATTGATTGGCGCACCGCCGCGTTCCTGCTCGGAACGGCCCTGCTCGGCGCGGCGTGGGCGGCCTACAACCTCGCTAGCACCGATGGCGCACGCGGCACGGAGCAGATGCGCCCGCTGATCTGGGCCATCTTTGCCGGACCGTTTGCGCTGTTTATTGGCTGGGTGATTGCCCGCCCGCGTGAAGTTTGGCTCGCAGCATTCACCTGCTTCGGCCTGTACTTCTTTATGCCCTTCATCGCCCAGCGCATCGAATCGCTGGTGCTGCCGATGGAGCAAGCCCGCGCCACTGGGCATGTGCTGTACTTCCAAGTGGCCATTGGCTTGCACCTGCTCGCTGGCATTGGAGTGGCGATCTGGCGGGCCCGCACGCCCTACGCACGCCATGCCCCCCCTGCTATCGCTGACCCTGCCCCAAATCCTGACCCTGCCGAAGGAGCCACGCCATGAGTGCCCCCTTGCCTGCCGCCATCCGGGAGCAGCAGGAAGCCCTTGAAGCGCAGATCCTGTCGCCCTATGCGGCCCTCAGTGCCCACGCCGAGCGGATCACGCCAGAGGACGAATGTGCGATCCGTACCGCCTTCCAGCGAGATCGGGATCGCATTATCCATTCCAAATCCTTTCGCCGCTTGAAACATAAAACGCAGGTGTTTATTGCGCCGCAGGGCGATCATTACCGCACGCGCCTGACGCATACGCTCGAAGTGACCCAGATTGCCCGCACGATTGCCCGCGCCCTGCACCTGAACGAGGACTTGACGGAGGCGATAGGCATGGGCCATGATCTCGGCCATGCCCCCTTCGGGCACACCGGCGAGCAAGCCCTCGCCCGCGTCTACCCCGAACGCTTCCGCCACAACGTCCAGAGCCTACGCATCGTTGAGGTGCTGGAGCGTGACGGTGCGGGCTTGAACCTAACCAGCGTCGTGCGTGAAGGCATCTACAAACACTCCAAATCGCACAGCAGCATCAATGCCCAAGCGTGGGGCACAGCCAGTACGCTCGAAGGGCAGATCATCAAGGTGGCGGATAGTGTGGCGTACATCAATCACGATATTGATGATGCGATCCGTGCCGGGCTGATCCAGCTTGCCGATCTGCCCCAAGATTGCCTTGCCCTGCTTGGCACACGTCACTCGCAGCGCATCCACACGATGGTTGCCGATCTGATCCAGAATAACTGGTGGGCAACCGGCGCAGCCCCGCCGCCCACCGAGCAAGTGCTGACGATGAGCCAGCCGATCCTTGATGCGACCAATACCCTGCGCGAGTTTATGTACCGCGAGGTCTACCTCAATCGGCGGGCAAAAGAGGAAGACCCCAAAGTGAATGTGATGATCGGCTTGCTCTACGCGCATTTTGTGCAGCACCCCGATCAGCTGCCGCCGGAGCTACGCCGGATCAATGAGCAGCGCGGCGAGCCGATTGAGCGGGCGGTGGTAGATTATATCGCGGGCATGACGGATCGGTATGCAATCAAGAAATTCGAGGAACTCTATGTCCCGCGCACATGGATGAAATAAGTGAAATAAGCACCATTTGGGGCCAACCTAATGCTTGTGGTGGGCTGCGCCACCACCCCGCGCCACATGACCGCCCCTGAACAGACCCAGACGGCAACCAAGCATGAGTCCGATTGATGAGATCAAAGAGCGCATAGATATTGTCGAGCTGATCTCACAGCAGGTTGAGCTACGCCGCACGGGCCGCTCCTACATGGGCTTCTGCCCATTTCACCCCAATAGCCGCACGCCCGCCTTTGTCGTCTACCCCGATACGCAGAGCTTCTATTGCTTTGGCTGCCACGCTGCGGGCACAGTCTTTGATTATGTGATGCGCCAGCAGGGCCTCGATTTTCCCGAAGCCCTGCGCGTTTTGGCGGAGCGGGCGGGCATTGAGCTACGCCCCCCGACTGAGGATGAAGAGCAGCAGGATCAGCAACGCACGCGCCTGTTAGAGATCAATAGCCTCACCGCCCGCTACTTCAACTACATCGCCCTGCAACACCCACGCGGGCAGCCCGGCCGCGATTACCTCGCCCAGCGCGGGCTGAACAGCGATACGATTGAAGCCTTCCAGCTTGGCTATAGCCTCAACGAAACCGCTCATCTGTTGACCTACCTGACCACCAAAAAGGGCTACGATCCCGCCGACTTGCTCGCGGCAGGCGTGATTGGGCAGCATGAGACCCGCGGCGCGTATGATCGCTTTCGGGGGCGGGTGATGTTCCCGATCCGCAATGCGAAGGGGCAAGTGGTGGGCTTTGGCGGGCGGGCCCTCGGCGATGCCCAGCCGAAGTACCTGAACACGCCGCAGACGATGTTGTTTGACAAGAGCCACACCCTGTACGGGCTGGACCGCGCCCGCGATGCTATTCGGCAGCAGGATGCGTGCATCATCGTGGAGGGCTACGTGGATGTGCTGACGGCGCACCAGCACGGCTTTCGCAATGTGGTTGCGCCGCTCGGCACGGCTCTCACCAGTGGGCACGTTGCCCTGATCCGCAAGCTCTCGCACAACGTCTACCTCGCATTGGATGCCGATGCCGCCGGACAGCGGGCGACGCTGCGCGGCTTGGCGGCGTTGCAGCGTAGCACGGATGCGGATACGGCCCCGCAAACGGTGGTGGCGGAGGGCGGCTTGGTGCATTGGTCGAATGACCTGAATCTGCGGATCATCCAGATGCCCGCCGGAAGCGATCCCGATGACCTGATCCGCACCAACCCAGAGCAGTGGCAGGCATTGCTGGAACACGCCCTGCCTGTGATGGATTTCTACATCCAGTATCACACGGCTGGCCTAAATCTGCGTGAGGCCCAAGATCGGCGCACTGCGTTGGAACGGCTCCTGCCGCTGCTGGCTGACCTCGACAGCATGCAGCAGCGGGTGTATGTTGCGGGCCTTGAGGATGTGCTAGGCATGCGGGCGGAGCTGCTGCTGGATCTGATTCAGGAGCATCGCCGCACCCAGCGCAAAGCCAGCCAACGCCCCGCCCGCCGCGCCCACCCGCCACGGCTCCTTGGAATCAATGGGCCACAGGTGCATGGTCAAACAGCACGTCGGTCTCCCAAGCCTCGCCGTTCACATAGATGCGTACGCCCGCCGCCAGCATACTGCCGTCGTAGGTGACGGCCACGTGCGTCCATTGGCCCGGGGGAACGCGCCGCTTCGTTTCCAGGCGCATGCCCAGGTCGCTCCAACGAAACGTGGAATGCAGGCGCACCTTGCCATCCAACAGATACAGCCCGTGCTGCTGCCCTTCGAAATCATCTTCGCCCTGCGACAGGATGCCCATGTCCCCCGCTTCGGGATGAATCCACACGCTGAACGTGAACGGGTCACGGTAGTTGAAGCGCGGCTGCGCCGCCAACTCCAGATAAGCCTTGCCATCGAAGCGCAGCGCCTGGCCGTGCATGCCGGGGCCTGCCGGCAGCGTTGCTTCCACCGCGCCGCAATCCGGCTGCTCCGCGCGGGAACTACGGCAGGTCAACGCCTTCCCGTCTTGGCCCTGCGTC
>JAAUTZ010000186.1 GCA_012031225.1 Chloroflexaceae bacterium | reverse complement strand
AAGGCATGCGGGGGGAAAGGTTGCGCTAACGAGTGCGGGCGAGCGGATTTGCATGCGGGGTACCTATTCTGATACCAGCGTCAATGTGGAGCGGGTACGCTCTGTGGCGTTACCGGTGTTTGTGTCTGAAACCACAGACACGATTGAGCTTGACGCACTGCATGCGCTCTTGACCCCTGACGAGGGGTTACGTCAAATGCAAATCACTGATATGGAGACGGCGGGGGCATTGCGCCGTCTCGTAGGGCATCTATCCTCGCAAAATGATCCAATTAATGATCCGGTTAGTGATCCAGTTTTGATTGAGCGCAACCCCGAATCGTCAATGCTAGCATTGACGCTTGACGAAACGCGAGTGTATTGCCGTGCGGATCGGCAATGACCATGCAGCGCATCGCGTGGTCATTGCTGTTTTGCCAATAAGACTATGGGGCAGGCTAACCGCTAGCGGTTAGCCTGCTCACGCATCAGGAAGAAAACACCGTCGCCCGCGTAGGCTTGGAATTGCCGATCACGAAGATGAAACATTCTGATGCGAATTTGCATTGGATTGCCGCGCAACTCCGCTTGACATTGGCGGTAAAACAGGATAAGATATTGTCAATTGGCAATATAAACAAGGAGAACACAAGGATCATTACGGTAAATCAGCAGGATTTTATCACCGCACTCGCAGCGGGCGAAGAGGGTGTAGTCAACGGTGGGCAAGCGTGGTGGCAGCTTGAAGCGACGGGGGACACCCTAACCGTGCGAACGCAGCTGCACGGCATCACGGTAGAGCAGGATATTCCGTGCCTCAACGCGGGCGATGGCTCAATCAACGTATGCATAATGGATCAGACGCTGCCGACTAAAGTTCGGCATATGCAGAGCGGCAAGGTGACGCTAAAGAAATCTGGAGGGCGGCTTTGGCTGTCTGCGAATGGCGCACACGCCGTCAAAACCAGCATTGAGGTTGCCCGCAACGAGCAGGTTGCCCCCATCGTCGCAGGGGGTTTGTGCAGTGTGGCACGTGCCGCGTGTGTGATTTGCACGAACTACTAAACCCCGCCGATTGGTTGCTGCCTGCGTATGCAGAGGACGAAACTGCGACGGATGCGTTACGGCAAGTGCAAATCAGTACGAGCAGCGATGGCCTCAAAACGTGCGTAGCGAGCGATGGCGCGGTTTTAGCAATGCGCTCAACGTCGCGTTGCGAGGCGATGCCGGATTGCACGATAGATATTGAAACAGCGGCGGCACTACGTCGGCTTATTTGGTATTTCAGTGTGAGCGAGCCAAAGGTGTCTGTTGCCCGTACCAGTGCCAGTACATTAATTGAGGTGCAGGCAGGTGTTGCGCGGCTGTACTTCCGCGTCAACATCCAAGGCTACCCCGATTGGAAAAAGATCATACCTGACATTAAGGCAACCGTGTCATCAAGCACAAAAGACCTAATGCGTGCGGTTGAGTTGCTGCACGGTGATCGCACGGCGTTGGAGCGCGACAAGGCTAGTGTTAGCGAGCGTGCAGTGGAGATCCGTGCAACCAAGAAGACACTGAAACTGTCAGGCAACGGCAACGAGGTAAGCATGGATGCAAGCGAGGTGCAAGGCGTTGTAGACCCAATCTCGGTAGACGGGCTACGTCTGTGGTATGCACTGCACTGTATGAGTGGGTTTGGTGTGCGGCTAGGACTTAGCAATGTGCCGCGCACACCGATCTCCCTCGAATGCGGACAAGATACGTGGTACGTGATGCCGATTGGCCACCCAAGCGAGGTGCGGCAATGACCATGCAGCGCATCGCTTGGGCAGTAGCCTTGCTCGCCATTATCTTGCTGTCGGTGCCTAGCGCAATCGGCATTCACAACGCCCTTGCCCCCGTAAAGGGCAGCGTGGCGGGGTGGATGGCTGCGCTAGGCTTCGAGCTAATGTATCTTGGAAGCGTGCTGATCGTCGCCACGCACCGTGTCACTAGCGATGTGCGTCGGCTCGCCTTCACCGTGTCGCTCACGGCGGTGGGTGTGGCGGCGTTGCTCAACACGGCGGCTGATTACGCCGTGCGAGTGCCGAGCGGGCTGGCATCTGGCTCGCAGTTTGTGGCGACCTTTGACATTCTTCTGCTCACACTGTCCGTTGTGGAGAGCGTGGTGCTGCCTGCGCTGGCATTTGCAATGGCAGTGCTATTGCATCGGGTTGCGGAAGCAGATACATTGCCTCTTGCAATACCTGATGCAAATGCATTGCGGGCAATGGTGCAAGAGGCAATGCAAGAGGCAACAATGCCAGCGCAAAACGTTGCACCTGCTCTGCATTTAGTCAAGCCGCGCACGGATACGCAGCGGATTGCTGATCTGCTCAATCAGGGCTACTCGGCACAAGCTGTTGCGGACGAGGTGGGCTGTGATGTTTCTACGGTGTATCGGCAAAAAAAGAAAAAGATAAGAGGAGGAGAGTGAGCGACTTCAACTGGCACGGTGATGCCGTGCATTTTGTGGCGCGGCGTGCATCCAATGGGGATGTAGCAATGTACGAGTGCAACGGCACAGAGAAACACCGATGCACGCTGCTAAAGCCGCAATGGACGGCTATTGCCGGTGCGGTGACAGCCGAATTTAATGTCCGCTTGCAGCGAAGGGGGGTGAAGGCAGGTAGGTTTGGCAAGGAGACAAAATTAGAACGCACGCTCGGCAAGGAGCTAGTGGTGCTAGCGTGGGCCATTGAGGATGCTGATCTTGCGCTTGTGCGCAAAGCCATCCAGAATTGGCTAGGCTTTGACCCAAGCGAACGCTGGTGGCTCTACACCATGACAAACGCCGGTGGAGCGTATCAAGCGGACGGCGGGCGCGGGCAGGGGTGGCGCAAGGCTCTGTATCACATCCTTTGCGAAAACCCCGTTGGTTTCAATATTGTGAACTAGGAGGTACAAAAGTGATTGCAGTGTTTACGGTTGTGCTAGCAACTTTGCTAGCAGTAGTGTTGGTGGCGATGGCGGCGGCAATGCGGGCGACGTTCGTCTCGTTCCTCTCCATCGGATTGGTCGCGGCGGCATTGGCGGTGTGGGCAACGGGTGATGTAGCGGCGGGGGCATTGGCGTTCTGGCTTGTGCCCGCGCTAGTACTCGGAATGATCGCGGAGGTGCGGAATGTATAGCGCGGCACGGTACACGGCGGCAGAGCTTTCGGGCTTTATGCTGTGGTTCTTCTTTTGGACGGTCAATGGATTTTTCTCTGTCACCGCAACGCAGGCGATTGGCACTGCACTGGCAAGCGGTAACTATCCAGTTGCAATGTCGCCATTGCAACAACTTGGACTGTTCATTGCAATGCCAATCACGGGCTGGGCATTGCATTTGCTCGGCAGTGCCATCGAAGGATGGTCGGCAATCCATCAGGACATGTCGCTTGCGTTTGCATTGTCACTGCTGTATGATGTATCCACCACCGCAATCGGGTTGCGCGTTGCGCTGCAAGCAATTGCATTCGGTAATGCAACCGCGTGGTGGATGTGGTTCGTATACATTGCAGTTGCAATTGCATTTGCATTTTTGCCGGAGCGGGGCATGTCGCATCACGGTGCGCGGCTTGCCGCATTAGCTGCAACGCGCAATGTCCG
>JAAUTZ010000070.1 GCA_012031225.1 Chloroflexaceae bacterium | reverse complement strand
CACAGGGAGAACCCGATGAAGCCAATCATTCCGTTTCAATCCCCGATGGGGATAGGCTTCAGTTCGAACATACACACTGTCTGGCCCGATCTGTTCTCTCAGATGTTTCAATCCCCGATGGGGATAGGCTTCAGTTCGAACGCTCGCCCTCGCAACAGGCATTCCAAAGCGTTTCATTAGCCCATCTGCGAGGAACTCCATACACTCCACCATTATTATACCACACCGCGCCCTACTTTACCAGCCCCACCATCCACGCTGCCCATCCCAAGCTATCGCCCCGTATGCGAGCAACCCCCCACGAATCACCCCCAGCCGCGCCGCTCGCACCCCGCTCACGCCAAAAATACCAGCGGCTCCTGCGGCGGCGCACCCCCAATCGTCTCCACCTTCCCTGCACACCCCCCACACAACCCATACAACCGCACACTATCCACTCGCGCATCCAACACCTCCGCCAGCTTCGCCCGCAACTCCACCACCTGCCGCCGCGTCAACCAACACTCAAACAACGAATACTGCGTCCACTGCCCAAACCCACACAACACCCGATGCACCTTCGTGCGCCGCTTATCCACCGCAATATCATACGCCACCACATACAAGCTCGCCCCCGTCGCTGCCGCCGCCATCGCAGCCCTCCTTCCCTAACGCACCGTAAACGGCACATACGTCCCAATCTCACCCTGCGCTACCTTCGCCAACAACCGCACCTGCACCTCTATACACCGCCGATAACTCAGCCCCTGCCCCAGCAACGGATGCCGCACCTGCTCCTGCAACCGCCCCTCCAGCTGCTGCAAAAACAGCTTCCGCGCCGCATCCGTCAGCCACACCCCCCCAAACTCATGGCGAAAATCTGCCGCCTGCACCTGCCGCGTATTCACCATCGTCACCACCACCGAATCCACAATCAATGGACGAAACGGCTCCACCAAATCCAGTGCCAACGTCGGCTTGCCATAGCCCGGCTGATGCAACACCCCAATCCCCACATCCAACCCCACCGCCGCAATCAACGAAGCCACCTGCTTCGTCAATACCACATACCCCAACGACAACAACGCATTCACCGGATCCGGCGGCGGACGCTTCAACCGCCCCGTAAAGCCCCACTCATCCTTCAACATCTGCCCAAACGCCGCATAATACGCCGCACTCCCGCGCCCCTCCCAGCCCAGCAACGGCCCCAACCCATGCATCCGATCCCCCGCATCCACCGTCGCCGGAGCCACCAACCCCTTCACCGCCCGAATCGCCACCGCCAACTCCTCAGCCGCCGCCTGCAACACCTGCGCCGTCGGCTCCTCACGGCTCCGCGCCGTCCGCAACACCATCGCCCGCATATTCACCAGCTTGCCCAGCACACACTGCTGCGCCACTGCAAACCGGCGCGGCCCGTCTTGCCACAACTGCACCTGCGCCAGCCGCAGCAAACTATTCTTGCCCGGATCAGCCAACGCCGTCCCATACGAACGCCCATACACCGACAAATAATGCACCGGAATCCGCCGCTCAAACAACGCATGCAACGCCGGAGTCGTCAACGTCACCTCCCCAAACACCAACACCTGCTCAATCGCCGTCAGCGGAACCCGCACCATCGCCGCCGGCGCGCGCCGCCCCGACCCCTTCTCACGCGGCGGCTCCACCCGCAACGCATCCCCCTCCACCTGCACCACACTATACTGCTCCAACAAATACAACGTCGCCATCTGCACCTCCACCCCTACCCCATCCACCAGCCCATCTAGTCCTGCATCCACAGCACCCATCAGCCCCCCTCCTCACCGCCAGCCCGCCACCGTTCCAGCTGCTCCGCCAAACGCGGCATACACAGCGGCTCCAGCGAACACTCGCGGCACTTCGCCCGCTGCTCCACCGGGGGCGGCAGCACCCCGCTCGCCACCAACGCATGCGCATCCGCCACCACCTGCTCCGTCCGCGCCCGCAACTCCGGCGTAAACTCCACCACCTCGCGCCGCCGCGCCGCAAAATAAAATATCGCCCCCTGCGCGATCACCTGCCCCGTGCGCTCCTCCAGACACAACGCCTGCCCACACAGCTGCACATGATCGGATTGCCACCGCCCCGGCTTGCCCTTCTTATACTCCACCGGCTGCAGCTGCCCCGCCATTTCCTCCACCACATCACAAACCCCCCCAATCCGTAACCGCTCACTCCACACATACACCCGCCGATGCTGCACCACATCCCCGCGCCACACCGTCCCATCCCCATCCACCGCCGCATGGCGCAGCGTCCCTTCTACCACATGCGCGTTCAACAGCATCTCGCCCTGCACAAACTCATACACAAAGCGGCGTGGGCAATACGCCAACGCATTCAACATCGCCAACGGAATCAGCTCCGGCTCACGCTGGATTGTCGTCATCTGCCCCCTCCCCGCGCACATCCACCCGCCGACACAACCCCTGCCCGCGCGTCGTCTTCACCCCCACCCCCAGATAAAACGCCGCATCCGCCAACAACGTCAGCGCATGCCGCTGCGCCGCATCACGCGGCAACTCATAGCTACACCAGCCCACAAACCCGCGCTGCGGCGGTCTGCCGGGCACCTCTCCTACCCGCAGCCGATGCTCCGCCACCACCGTCGCGTGGCACGCCTCAGTCAGCAACATTGCATCCATCCCCAGCTCCGGCGGCGCAAGCTGATTCCACCGCCGCCCCACACTCCCAAACACCGCCGCCGGGGTTGGCAACAACTCCAACCGCTTACGCCCATCGGGAAACGCCCCCTGTGCAATCGCCGTCGGCGTAGCAAACTGCACCCGCACCCACGCCCCCGCCTGCACCCGCGCCGCCAGCTCCGCATAGCGCGCAAAGCCGGCCCATTGGTGGCTTTCCGGCGTGCCCCACACATTGCCCAGCTGCATCGCCACCTGCCCCAAACGCAACGCCGGGCGGCGCACCTGACTAAGCAACGCCCGCATCAGCGGCCCAAACAAGCCCGCCTGCAACAGCGTTACCCGCACCAGCACGGGGGCTGGCCCACCCCGTGCGCGGCTCCCGTGCGGCGGCAACACCGCCACCGTAAACGGCTTGCCCGCCACATCCATATGCAGCACATTCGATAGCTCCGGATCGCTCTGGCGCATCAGCTCCAGCAACAGCCCCTGCACCTGCGCCCCACTAATCGGCGGCACAGCCACATCTTCCTCCGGCAACAACTCAATCACTAGCGCGTGTACATCCGGGTCGGGAATCATCGGCATCGTCATGGGTAGTCATCCCCCTAGCAAAAAATCGGTGCATCATCTGCCAGCCCGCGCTGGTGTGCGTGCAGTGCGCCGCGTAGCTCCGCCTCCATATGATACGCCGCCGTCCCCAGCACCACCCGATACGCATACGTGCCACCAAGTTGCAGCCTCACCTGTAACGGATGGGCAATGAAGCTCGTCAACTTGAGCCGCCGCACGAGGCTGTGGACCACCATCCCCTCATCCGGCACCAGCAGCGCAGGCAAGTGCTGCCGCTGCACCAGCTCCTGCACCTGCTCTGGCAGCAGAAAGCCGCGCCCGCTCCCCCGCTCGGTGAGCAGTAGCCGCAGCCCGTGCAGCGGCACCACCGTGCGGCAATACTGCGCCTCGAACTGTCGCTTGCCTTCAATATGCGCGGGTGCTTGCCACTCAAACCCGATGCTGCGCCGCGCAGCGGGGGGCAGCAGCCCGCGCACTGCCACCCACACCTGCGCCCCACGCGGTGAGTCCGCCCCAGCCGCCCGCTGAAACGTCGCTGCCGAATCAAACCACTCCAGATCATACGCCCGCAGCAGGTGCAGCAGATCATAGCTATTCACCAGCTTGGATGAAAAGATACCCTGCGGATCATAGATCGCTGCCGCGATGCCCTGCGCCCCATCGCGGAAGCTCAACAGCGCATCCATCAGCGCAACACATCCAGTCACATATTGCTCCACCGCCTCGCGCACCGGCTGCGCTCGCGGGGCATTGGCAATTTGCTCCAGCCGCTCAACAAACTCGCTGGCGTGACGTTCGGGCTGCTTGCCGGGTTCATACGCCTGCCAATTCCGCAGCGCAGCAATATCCGCCGCCACGCCCTCGCGCTCGCGTTGATCCGACAGGTTCCACCGCTCGGCGGGGCTACGCCGCAGCCACAGCCGCCGCCGCTCGTAGGTGCGGATCTGGACGGCATAGCGAGCCAGCGTTGCACTACTGCCCGGCGCAAAAATATCGCGCACAATCCCGAACATCTCCGCCATCTCGGCATTGCGGTCCTCCGCCATCTGCGCCGCCTTAAAGATTGGGTACATCACCTCTAGCAACGCATGCGTGCGGATGTAGGCATCAAGCTGGTGGCGTGCCGGAAACCGCTGCTGATCCAGATCATCAATGATCGCGTTCCACTCCAACCGCGAGCGGGTTTGTCCTGCGTAGGGCCGCAAGTCCGCCACCACATCCTCATCAAGCAGCACCCACGCCTCCGACGGCACATCGCTGGTTGCCCGCCCCAGCACACGCCCTGCCCGCCCGATCCGTTGCAACAGGTCATCGCGGAAACGGGCATCGCACACCAGCCGATCCACGCTCTGGCGCAGCTTGCCGGGCCGCCCAAAGTTGTAGCCAATGTCCACCGTTGGTGTGGCCAGCGTCAGCAGTGCCACCCGTTGCCGTTCGATGGCATCCTCCGGCCCCGTAATCCGCACCGGATCGTAGTGCCGCAACGTGGCTGCAATTTGATTGATCTGCACCAGACTACTGCTAATGATAACGGTGTCCTGTTGCTCAGCCAGCCACCCCGCAATCCGGCCTGTTCCCTATCCACCCACTCGGCAAGTGGCTGCTCAGCCGTCACCAGATACAGATCGAGCGGCGCAAGTGCAGGCGTGGTTGACGCAGGCGTAGTCGGCGCGTTGCGCGGATCAATCTGCTGCCAGCCCTGCGCCGTAAAGACGCGATCCAACAATTGCCGCACCTGCGGGCGGGGGGTCGCCGAGAGTAGGCACAGCCGCCGTCCCGCAACGAGCCAACCCCATGCCTTCAGCAACCCCATCAGAAAGAGGAAGCTGGCAAACTGCTTGCTATCGTAGGTATGCACCTCATCAATAACGATGTAGGTGAATCTGGTCAAGAAGTCATCGAACAGGTTGGCTGCATCTAGCCGCCCATAGCGGTAGTACAGCGCAAGGTAAAAGATGTCTGGGTTGGTCACAATCACAGCAGCCTTGCCGTGATCGTGCGCGTCGTCAGCGGGATTCTCGAACATGCGGTGGAGGGCCGTGCCGCGCCGCCCAACCCCATCATTCAGCCGCTCCTGAATCGTATCAGCGGTGACTTCGTGTACCACAAAGGGCAGCTCTTGCTCGGCAATAAAGGCCCGCACATCAGCCGCGTGCTGCCCAATCAAGGCATTGGTCGGGGCAATCAGCAGCACTGGCCGCCCCTGCTGATCGGGGTGCAGCAGGCGCAGCAGAGCGGCTCGCGTTTTGCCCGTGCCCGTTGGGTAGGTATTCATCACGAGCGGGGTCTGCTCCAGTGCGGCATAGGTGCGAACCTGATGCTCAAGCAGGCCCACACCGCCAGCAGCACGGTAGGGGGGCGGATAGTCGGCCCGGTCTGACAGTCGTTCAGCATAGCTGGTCAGGTGGACATGTACGTATGTCATGGCAAATCCTCCACGGCAAAGCGCATGCCACACGGCACAAGCTCGCCATCTGCAAGCTGATAGCAGGCTCCGCGTAGGTGGGCCCGCTGGAGCAGGGGGGTCGGCTTCACGGTAATCTGATCCCCAGCCAGAATGGTGGTAGCATCAGGCAAATCGGCGGGGGCCAGCAGCCCTGTGATTGTGCCCTGTGGCACAATCGCAACCGGCTTAACCGGTTCCGTAGCGACATGGGCTTTGCTCATCCACTTCCCCAAGCGGATATAGGACGGGAGCTGTTGTGGGGTGGTGCTGATCACGTAGAACGTCGCGCTAGTCGCAATCCCCAAAGCACGAATCCGCCCAACTTGTGGGCGGTTCTCGGTGCCGAGCTTGCGCCGCCGTTCACCTTCATGGACGTACCACGAAGGACCATTCTTCTCCGCCCACGCCCCCGCCGGAACCGTCACCAACAGGTTGTTCCCCATCGCCGACCAGTAGGTTTCGGGCTGAGCATTGAATTGCCCCAGATGATAGCGGGCCGTGCCGGCAATCGCCGCGGGAGTCACATAGACTCCCGCCCGATTCAACTGCTGCAAATCTTCCTTATAGTGGATCGTACCCGTGTTGGTGTAGCGTACAGGGGCCAGCCCCAACGCATAACACAGCGCAATATGTCCGATCAGTGGTTCCGTTTGGTAGAGGCTACTCACCTCACGGCTGGCAAAATAGGTTGTCTCCAGCAGCCACAGCGTGCAGCGATAGAGATAGGGCGCGTCACTCAGCTGACTCACTGGCCGCCCTCCGTCCTGATCGGGTTGGCTGTTCGCGCGGATAGATCGTGTCGAGCCGCTGGAGCATCGCCGCGAGTGCCGCCGCATCGCTGTACAATTCATGCAGTTCGTGCTGGAATGCAGCCAGCTCATCCGCACTGAGGAAGGTTACATCGCTATACACACGCGCCTTCAGAGTTGCCGCCGCCGCCTGAGCCGCCGCCGTGATGGTACTCACATGCAGCGGGAAGTCTGGTTCGAGCTGATCGCCGCGCAGCAAATCATAGGTATGCTGTACCCACTCCAGATTGGAGAATAGCTCGCAACGACTGAAGGCCACCCCAATCAGGTGGTTGTGGACGCGCCCAATCCGTGATGAGATGGCCCCGTAGCGCGATGCCCGTAACACGTTGCCCACAATGTAGCGCACTTCATCGGGCGTAACATCCTTCAGCGTTTCCATATCGAGAAAGACGGCTTCGGGGCGCACATATAGATCGGTACCGATACTGGTAGATGCTTCCCCTGTTTCAGGATTCCGCATGGTGCTGTTGTCATAGAGCGCATTAAACTGCCGCTCGCTTATGATCGTTGGAGCCTGATGCAGACTGAAGGCATCATCGGTGATAATGCGCGAGCGTTGCGCCCCACCCCCTCCAGCGGCATAGCCATACAGCATACAATCAATGCACTGCCCGCATGGATTGTTGGTGTTGAGCGCACAGACCCGTTGCTCCTTGCCTGCCATATGCAGCAAGTTGTGCTGGCGCAGTAGTTCACGCCCCACGCGCCGCTCTACGGCGGTCTGCTTGCGCTTGCTGATGACAACGCGCTGGATCGGCGCGGTGGCTGTTGTGCCGGGGAACACAAACTCGGTGGTCAATGGTTCGCCGCTCCCTTCGGTGCGAAACATGGCCTCAGAGGCTACCTGCCGCACGAGCAGCAGGGTCATATACTTGCCATGCGGATATGGATCATACGTTGCCGCGAGATGCTCAGCATAGGTTTCCATCACAGTGGTGGTTGGAGTCATTGGGGCAATCCTTTCTTAGTTGTTTACGCTATCTACCAATTCAGTTTCATCCAGATCAGCCAGTTCGTGTTCTTGCTTGCGGGCTTTTGACTCGGCTAGCTCCTGTAGCATGTAGAGGTAGAATGCCGACATGATGATTTTGCGGTCAGCGAGTAGGCGGGCAAGCCGCCCTTGATAGGCTTCGTCATAGACATGGGTGAAAAAGTAGTCCATAAACGCGGTACTTGCATCCCACAGCTTCGCACCGGCTCCGAGATTCTGTTGCGTGCGAATACGGGCAACGTGCTGGGCAAGGTCGGATGCTGCGGCTGATTGCACCAGTGCCGTGTCCAATGGGCTGCCGGGGTGAACTTGGGTGAGCTTATCAAAGGCTTCAGTGATAGCCGTCAGGAGCGAGTTCTTCTTGAGCGATCTGCCGCGCAAGCCATTCTTCCAAGCGATGCGGGCCAGCTCTTGCAGGTGGGTGCTTAATGCTTGCATTCGGATGTCCTTTCGTTCCTCCAAAAGATCAGTAACAAGGGTATGAATCAAATGAGTTGCACGCACGAGCCGTGTAGTACGCCGCGCTTCATCGGTTTCCGCCCGCGTGGCGATGCGTTCCGCAACATGCCAGATCGCCAGTGGATGCTCAGCTAGTGCGCGTACCAGAGCGGCAAGCTCCTCATCGCCCTTGCGGAGATCGCCGATCTGCATACGGATCTGATAGAGCAGATTGAGCCGCCGCCAAAGTGCCGGTAGCGCACCGGGTTGGTTCGTATCACCAACGTAGGTTGTGAGCTGGGGTGTCGCCAGTAAGCCGCGTGCCGCTATCGGGAGCGTATCCACATACAGGTCACTCATTGCCTCTGCGGGCAGCGTTGGCAGGGCCGAGCGCGAGAGCAATAGGCGGCAGCCGAGATGCTGCTGGAGAATGACGGCGTGGGTCAATGCGAAGAGAAACTGCGCGGTTTCGTTCGCGCTGGTGCCACGCTCAACGGGCGTACTCACCGGCAGCGTGAAGACGGCTCCGCGTGTGCTGCTGTAACGCGGTAAGGCCACCCCAAATGGCTGGGCTTTGCCCTGCCGCGTCGTCGCATCAAACGTCGCCTGTATGTCAGGCGTGGGCAAGTCTTGGGCCGCCCGCTCAAGCAGATTGTCCAATGTTGCTAATGCTTTGGGCACATCCTGAACACGTAACGCGCCGCCAAGCGTGTTCCGTTGGTTGGCTTGCTGAAATCCGGCTGCAAGGGCCTCGATTAGCACTGGCGGCAGCGAGCCATACGGAAAGCAATGCAGGTAGAACACATCCTCACCGCCCCGCTCTGGGTAGTTGAGCTTTTCGATCAGCAGTTGCATCTGGCAGATCGGGCAGATGTTGCGTTTCGGCTCACTTTTACCACCGCGCAGGCGATTGGAAAAAACTGCACTTTGATCCCATCACGGACATCACCAGACATCAACGGCTGGGTGTCAAAAGGCAGGCTGCACTGGCTACACTGCTTGTGCTGTTGGGCAACATAGCTGGCCAGTGCGGCCCGATACATCGCCGGCTGCATTGGGTGGCTGGTGAAGCTGAGCATCAGCGTCAGATAATCCACCAGCACCGCCACACGCGGGTCACGCTTCCCGTGTGCAGCAAGGAGCGGCTGGGCATCCGCAATGATGCGCCACATCAGCCGTTCCATGCGTAAGCCTTGCAGTACCGCAATCGCCGCGGCCCGATCCATCCGCGCATCAAATACGGCAACCAGTGCTTGTTGCGCAGGGGGCAGTTCCAGCATGGCATACAGGTGCTGCCACGCATCAGGAATGGTGTCACTCAGATGCTCCTTGAGAAAGATGTAATAGGTACGCAACAGCTCCGCTGCACGCATCCCACTCGGCGTATCGGGCACGGCTCCGGTTGCCAGCAGGTCTTGCACGGCGGGCGCGATGGTTGGGTCAGCACTGGCAAGGGCGGCGGTGGTGCGGCGGACAGAGTCACTGCGGAGCTTGGCGAGGTCTTCAGCTTTATACGGGCGACGCTCCAGAATGCTCGCTATCGTCCCGATGATGTCTTCAATGGCGATGCCGAGATTTAGGCACTCCGCACCAACGCTAATGCCCATATTGCCCGCTTTGATGAACTGGGTATACTTCTCGCCAGTAATCGTATTGATCGCCCGCGCCACGCGCTGGGCAATCGCGTGCAGTCGGTCCGCATTCAATGTGGGTGGGGTGTCCGTCGCTGGCAGCAAATAGACCACGCTGTCGGGGTAGCATAGCAGCGGGGTCAAGCCGAAGCTGGCATACTCCTCCATCACTGCGTTGTGGATCAGATTGGTAAAGCTGCCGCGCTGCTCACCGAGCTGATGCCAGACCAGCTGGTACCGGATCGGGCTAACACTGTTCAGGTGATGCAGCACACTATCAAGCTGGCTAGTATCGCTGCTACGCTGGACTATCGTGCTTTTGTCAGCAGCTTGGATCAGCTTGAGCAGCAGCTCCAAACGCTCACGCGGCAGGGCATAGGGCGTTGTAGCGCGGCGGTGGGCCGTGCCGGTGGGGGTGTGTGGGCCGTGCCGCTGGATCAGCATCTGGATGTCTGGCAGGTAGGCATCGTAGCCTTCAAAAAACTCATCGAGGTGGTAGGTACTGATATGTCGCTTGATCTGATCCTGTGTCGAAAGCGTGACGTAACGGCCACTAGCACGACCATCCAGCGGAGCCTTGTTCAAGTCGTGGATCGTGAAGGCGGTGTATAGCACGCGCCGCTCTAACTCATCGAGGCCAAACAGTTCGGCAATGCTGTGCAAGAAGAAGATGCCCTTGAGAATGTGCTGATAGAGCGGCTCGCCGTGCTTGCCGCCATATTGCAGCACGGCTTTGTAGGGCAGCAGGCCGACATTGGCAACGTGGGTGAGGTAGCCTGCTAGCACGTCATCGCTGTTGCTGGGTTGTCCTAATAAGAGACTCAGTTCATCATCCATAGCGGTAATGCTCCTGTGGGCAATCGAGTGTGCGTGTTTTCAGTATAGGTGTCCGGTTCTAATTCTAGTATAGCAGGCAGATCAGACATAGTATGTCTGATTTTGAGAAATGTCCTCGTTCTAACTAGCTAGGACTTACAATGTCATACAGCTCTTGCCTCTGGGATTCCAACAAGCAGATGATTATCTCAATGACCTTTATCGTTTCGTGGACGCGCTGTTTTGAATCCCAATCTAGAGATTGGAGTTTGGCTTCATATTCATCCAAGAGGCGTGCCTGATCGTAAGCGTCGTGGTTTTCGTTCATTGATTCTTCCCTCCAAATTTATTGTATCTAGATGAGCCTAAGCTAACCTCTGATGACAGAATACACGATACCGCCACAGTTGTCAATGGGGAAAACCTCCGGGTATCTACATGAGCCAAAGCTATTTCAATCCGTCATACGGATCAATAGCGGCAACCCCGGAGGTGATTGCATTTTATTGCCCATCTGGGGTAGTGTCAACTTTGCTATACTGCCCATACATCGCCTGTATGGTGGCGCGAAACCGACTGAGGAGCTGCGGGGGGCCATCGAGCAGGCGGGCATGCTCGCCATATGCGAGCAAGGTGCGGATGATGTGTAGCTCGTTCGGGTGGCTGGCGGTGATGATGCTGACCCCCTCGCGCTCCTCCACATCGTGAATGGTGAAGCGGGCACTGACCCCTTCGCGGGTGAAGCTCGCTGCTAGCTGGTAGCGAAAGATGATCTCTGGCGCGGACCGCTTGCCTTGATACAATGAGGGCAGGCGCATGGGCGATGGCTCCTCGCCGTGTGGATCGTAGACAATCCGGTCGAGCCGGAACTGCAATACTCGATTGCTGGCATAGCTGTAGGCTTCGAGGAAGAACTGCTCATCACGATAGACGATCTGGTACGGGTCGAGGCGCGGATGCCAGATTGGGCGTTCTCGCTGACGAGCGTGGTAGCGTAAGCTGATCTGGTGGCGGTCGTGGATGACTTGCTCAAGCCACTGCAACAGATCTGCGGTATGCTGGTAATCTTGGACGGGCGCAACTGCAAGCTGCACGGCGAGCGGCCGCTGCCACACCCGCTGCTGGGCTGGGGTAAGCTGGGCAGTGATGGCCTCAAGGAGTTGCGCGACGGGCGGGGTGTAGGGGCTGCCGTCAGGGAACGCAGCGCGGATATAGCGCAGGGCCTGCACATCCTGATCGGAGAGGAGCGGCGGGCCAAGGCGAATATGCCAGTAGGTCACACCAGCGCGGCGGTGCTGTTCAAGCGTGAACCCCAATGCGCTGAGTGCTTCAATATCGCGCAGCAGTTTCCGTTGTCCAGTTGGATTGGCGGGGTAGTCATCGGGCAGGGCGGCCCTGATTTGGGCAAAGCTCTGTGGTGCGTGATGAAGCACAGCCCGCAAGCCGATCAGCCGACGCACGACCCCATATACGGTGTCGGGCAGGTTAGCGAGCGGTAGATCAGGTTCAGACGATAGGGTGCCAGATGCCATAGGACCCGATCTCAATGTTGGCAGTCTCAGTCAGGAGCGCACCGGGCGCATAACATACGCCATTATACGCTAGGTGCTGCCCTGCTCCCGCAGCGGCCCACTCGCGCCCGACGAGTGGCTCCAGCTCGCCCTGCGCTGGCCCAACCCGAGCGATGGTATGGGCTAGCAGAGGGCTAGCTGGGGTCAGCGTTAGGCGCGGGCGCGGGTGGCTCAGTTCTGGCGCATAGGTGGTGCAAAAGAGATCCCATGAGGTGCATGGCGCACACAGCGACAGATCCACGAGCCTGAGCCGCCCCCATCCATAGCCACGCTCGCCACCGATCTGTAGCCGCTGGAGGGCATGGCATAGCGAGGCTAGCTGCTCTTGTCCTGTGGCAGCGAGGAACAACAAGCCAACAAGGTAGACCGGCTCGCCCGTGTCGCAGGTGTACGGGGCAATGTATTCGACTTCGTGGAGTAGCCCTTCATCGGCGGCGTAGCGGCTCGGCTCAAGGGCGGTGCTGGTGTAGCTGCTCAGGATGCGGGCCGGTGTTGTGTCGTCCCACGGCAGTAGCAGCCGATACGTGCCGTTGTGTTGCACGGCGGGGTAAAGATAGGGCAGCGCAAGATGCTCGTGTACCCACCGTCCCGTGGCTCGGTAGTCGGCTTCGGTGGGTGTGGCGTGCTGGTCGCGGGTGAGCCGCGCCGTGAGTGCGCCCCACAGGGCCCGTCCAGTGACGTAGGGGCGAGTACGCTGCACATTACCAATCTTGTTCCAGCCGATGTGAGTCGGTGCTAGCACCCGCAGAATCAGTTGATACTGTTGCCACATAGCCCTACGCTCCCTGCTGCTGATTTTCGGTCGGGGTGTCTTGTGCGGTATCCTTATCCTTGCGCGCCTTTGCGCCATAGCGGGCATAGATCAGCATCTGTTCCAGCACATCTTTTGCTATCAGCAGCCGATCAAGGTCTTGGGTGACGTGTTCGGCAACATTCCTAAGCGTAGCTTCAGCATCATGTCCCTCGTAGGTAACCGCGAAATCAAGCTGCCCAAGTAGCTTTGCCATCTCGCTCACAATAGCCTGCATGCTCTGCGACTCGTTATTGTCTGATTTCGCCCGCGAGAGGGCAAAGACAAAGCAGGCATACACGCCCTGCTCTTGCAGCACGCCGAGTACCTTTGTGATGGCATTTTCGACTGTTGACTTGTCAACCCCTTGTGTTTGCGCGATAACTTCCTGCGCGTACTTGGCGGCAAGATAATCAAGGTTTGTCACAGTCATGATTGTTTCGCCTCCGCCACATTCGCCACATCCCAATGCCCTAGCATGGCGGCTCGCCCAAAACCACGCGTACCCATGCCGCCAATGCCGAGCCACTCGATCAAGTTCAGCCCTGCATCTACCACATCGAAGGGGGTGGACCATCCACTCGGATAGCCGGGGATCGAGGTTGTGGTTTTCCGAGTAGCATTGAATTTCCCACGGTAATCATCAACGATCACATCGAAGCTCAGGAAGGTAGCACGCGGCAGGGCCTCGTAGGTGAACAGTGCGCCATCCTCGGCTGCGCCCCGCTCCGGGTCAATTTTCACCGAGGTTCGCACCTCTAGGTTGCTATTGACGATGGCCGCCAAGAGCGCGGCATGCACCACGACGATCTTGGTGCTGATCGCTGTCCAGCGCGCATCATCCTTGATTGCATCAGGCGGGGTGATCGTTAATTCTTGCTTCTCTACGGGCAGCATCAGCCAGCCGAGGTTCAGTTTGTCCTGTACCTTGCCAGTATACCAGACCTGCTCTTTGGCTGGCTCGCCATCAGCATTACTCAGGGTGAAGCCGGCCTCATCGAGCAACTGCCGCGTCGTGACCCAGACCGGACCATGCATGGATGCGACGGGGAAGAACAGCAGCCGCGCATCCGAAATGCTGACCACGCCAGAGTAGGTTATGGTTCCAAAGGTGTAGCATACGGGATGCTCCTCAGGGTTCTCGATGTTATGGGTGGCTCCGGCAGCATCAAGATCGCCATAGAGCCGGGCAGCATAGGTGCGGGCGGCTCCGTGCAGGCTGGTGCCGGGGATTTTGGGCAGGCGGGTGCCCGGCTCCCGCATAATGCTATTGTCTACGCGCCCTAGACGGTAGCCCCCCGTGCCAATATGGACGGGATCAATGGTCATCATCACATAGCGATGACAGGTGTAGATGCTCATACGCAGGGTTCCCCTCTCTGCTAGCTCTGCTTCAGGATTTCAAAATACAGTTCGGCGAGATCGGCCAGTTCGCCACGCACGCCGGCAGTAATGAGTTGCTCGCGCTCGTCCGCATCAAATGCCCACCATTTCTTCTTGTCAGGCCACGGCGTATCGGCCAGCGTATCGCTGACAAACTGCCGGAAGGTGGTATCGCCCCGCGACTGGGCATCTGCATCGTTGCCAAACCAGAGCGCACGGGTTGCCTCGATGGTCTGGATAATCTGGTAGGTCTGGGTGCGTTCTAGCAACCGCAAGGTAGCCCACCTATCCTCAAAGCGGCTGAGGTCATCCAGCAGATAGGGCGCGTGCGGCTATCGCTGCGCCGTCCAGCTTGATTGTCGTGCAGCGCAAAGCGTCGCCCGGTAGTATCGAGAAACTCGAAGTCGAAGCGCGAGGGGCGGATGTAGACGGTATCACCTTCGCAGAGTTCTTCGACGTGCCGATAATCAGTGGCAGCGAGTGCCTGTTGTGGCTGCTGGGGGTCAGTGGTCAAGAGATAGGGATACCACTGGTCGGAGGTTGTGCCATCGCCCATCTTCGCGGGATAGTGCCATGTGAGGCTCTGCCCATTGCGCGTGAGGGTGACATGGTGGTAGGGCTGTGCTGGGTCTTTCGTTGCTACGTCTACGTGCCACTCCTCCCATGCAAATGGAAACTTCAGCATAGTGCGCCCTGCATCCAGCAGTGCCCGCATAGGGGTGCGGCGCGGCGCAAAGATGATGCCGAGGTGCAGCGGCAGGCGATCCTTGACGCGCCCCATCTCACTATCATATTTTGCCTTGATTGCAGTGGCAACCGCAAGTGCGTGGCTGGCAGGCACAAGCGCAAGGAAGATTGCTGGCTCGGTGACGAGTGGAATGTAGGGGGTGTAGGATTGGGCTTCAGCAATCGTGCAGTTCTCTGCTACCAGCTTCAGGGCGCGGGCTTGCCCGTAGCCGCCCGGCTCGTAGATGTTAAGATTCTGCCCCGCAACCGCCTTACGGATGCGTTGCAGGGGGTCTTCGCTGCCCGCTTGCTCCGGTAGCAGCTTGCCGATATAGGCGAGGTTGTCGGTTGTCCAGAACAGCTTGCGATCTGGGTCCCAGCAGACACTCAGGTGACGACCCTGTACATCCAATTCGTAGGCGTGGTAGTGCCCCAGAGCGAGGGTGGCAGCGTTGTCGGGCTTGATCGTCCAGCGCACTTCCTGCTTGTCTGCCAGTGTCTGCGGAATGGTTGTTTGCTCCACCTCGTCCCAGAAAGTGCGGGTGGTTCGCCAGCAGCGTTGGATGCGGGCAAATGAAGCTGACTTTTGCAGGGTGGCAATCAGGGTGCCATCGAGCCAGCCGTCCAGCTCAAACCGCCCGACAATCAAGGCGAGCCGCCCGTGCTGATCCGCCACTTCGTCCGTCCAGATAGTGTGCTGGAGGGCGTTGCCTGAGGTGGTATCGGTGATCTTGGCAACCCAACCTTCTGCCCGCCGCCCGCGCCGCGCGAGGCACACGCAGCAGAGGTTGCGCTCCGCTGCTTTCTTCGATGTCGCCCAGTGGGGCGGATAGCCAACAGGACGCACCCCGCAGACGGTGCAGATGGGGGCGTTGGCAGGAGTCCGCGGGTCGCCCCACGCCTGCTCAATGTGTTTGAGATCGGCATGGTTGGTGCGGCTGCGCTGCTGGAGGACCTGCGCGAGCTTGATCTGTTTGCCCACGTATGGCTCGCTCAGGTGAAGCTGGGGCTGCAATTCGCCGGCCACGCCGGTTGCATCGCTGCTGTTAAATGCCGCCAGCAGGTGATGTTCCAGCGATTGTCCATGCTCTGCGGGTAGGCTACACAGCTCAGCGCAATCGGGCACGACAAAGACGCTGCCGTACTCATCGCGGTAGATTTCATTGCCGAGCGGATAAGTGACTTCGAGTAGCGCACGCACGGCATCCAAGCCCTTCCGCACTGCCTCGCGGCGGGCCAGCAGGTCGGGGATGTGGTGGGCTTGCCCCCAAAAGCCAAGCCCATCAAAGGAGATGGCGAGCAGCCGCCAGCGAGCAACCGCCACGGAGGGGATACTGCCAGTGAGGACAGCGGCGGCGGCGGCAGCTTTGAAGAGGGCAGCAGTTGCGGCACTTAGATCCCAGAGCGAAACATCGTTGATCGGGCGTTGTGTGTCGCCGAGACCGACACGCAGTGATTGCTCCGCATTGTCATATTGCTCACGATACGGGATGGCACTGTTTAATACACTGGCGATGAGGCTCTCGCGCTGCGTATCGAGATCGGATAACTCGATTTGTGCTTCGCGCCCGTAAGCACTTGTGACATACACAACTTCGGGAGTGCTAAACCTCGTTTGTTTCTGTTGATTACCTGCATCTTGCTTCTCACCACCGGATGCAGCATCGTGGGCGGTATGGATGAGACGGATCGCCTGTGGAACAAATCCGTTGCCGTTAGCATCACGATATATCTCAAGAAGCCGCGAGTTTGAATCATCTGGTTTCCACCCCTTATGAAACTCGCTAAATTCACCGAATGCATAGGCTTTGTCATCGAGGGGTGAAGGAAGTTTTATGCAGCGTTCCTGAAACCATGCACGCACGTTGTGCCCGTGAACTGCATCGTTGAGAAAATCATATGTGTCGGAGTGAGATGCTTGTGTGCAAACGTCTCTGACACGGTGGCGAACAACTGGATCCAAACTAGCTTCGTGCATAGTCCACCATTCGGCAAGAACGCCCGTAATATACTGGTAGTGAAAATCGGTACTTGCTGCTGGCATCGTGTGTTTCTCAACAAACTCACTGCTCAGCTTGCCCAGATTGTGCAGCAGGGCGGCAAGCTCGGCTTTGAGCAGGTCGTCGCGGTGTTCGGCAAGGGTGGCGAGGCTGGTCATTGTGTGTGCCCCTCTAGCGCGGCGGCGATACGCTTGGCTTGCTGGCGCAGTTCCTCGGCGGTGGCGAAGGTGGCGGTGTGCGTGGGTGCAGGTGCGGCGGGTGGTTCAGGTTCTTCCGGCGGGGCAGGGGCTTGCTCTGCCTCGCTGGTGCGCTGCTCCCACGCAGCCCGACCCTCACGTTCCCACCATTTTTTCGCCTTGTCGTAGAGCTGTTTGTCTTGCTTGCTATACTTTTTCTCGCGTTTGATAGCTGCTTCGTACTCGGCTTCAGATTTGAGGCTGCCATCACTTTGGCGAAACACCGGTGATAGGTTACCGGCTGCATCCAGATAGCGTGCAGCACCCCGTTCAGAAGCAGTCGGGGTCTCTTCCACGGACGCGGGTGCGGCGGCTTCGGGCAAGCTCGCGTGGATCGCCACCTTGCCCTTGCCATCTAGAGTGGCCGTGCCATAGCCGCTACTCGTCTTTGCGCCAAAGCCGTAGACGGTGAGCATATCGAGTAGCCCATCCACGAGCAGGCGCAGGTCGGCAGCCACGTCTGTGGGGCGGGCAGGCACTGCCAGCGGCACATACAGCAGCGTGAGTGCGCCCTGTGCGCCAGTGGGCACACACTCCATCAGGATCGGGTTTTTGCCAATGCCTGTTTGTCGCTCGTGCGGGTTGATGATCTCGAGCTTGGGCGGGCGGTCGAAGAAGGTGGGGTAGAGGTAGAGGCTCCCTACTTGCCCCTCGTTGTGCCCCGCAGAAGATTTTGATTCCTTGCCGAACAGCCTCTCGACAGAATCACACTGCTCAAAACCATCCTTACCTAACTGCTGCCATAGTGCTGCACGCAGCGCACCCTTCCACCCACTGGCTGCCACATAGGGCACGCCAAAGACACGCTCTTTGCGTACTGGGTTCTCGATGATGTAGAACAGCTCATCGTCGCGGCTGAGGTAGGGACTGGTGAGTGTGATGGGGATGTGCAGCGCGAAGCTGTAGGGCGGCAGGGTGGCGATGTGCTGTACTACTGCCTCGTATGAATGCAAGCCGAGTGCGCCCAGCAATGCCTGCGTCTTTTTAGTAAATGAACGCCTTTTTTCCTGCCAGAGTCGACCCTTGTCCTTTTCTTTAAGGTCTCTGAGGGTGATCGGCTTCTTTTCAGCATAGTAGTCAAAGCTCATGGCTGTGGCTCCTCGATCTGCATCAGCGAGCGCAGAAAGGCCGGCATATTCGTCTGATTGGGGTGAACCGTGTCGCGGGGGCTGTTGAACTCGCGCCAGACGGTCTTTTTCACGTCTACAGCATGTGCGCCGAAAATCCCATCCCAAAAACCCGCGTTTGATGTTGCTATCGTACAAAGCTCGTTCAGGAGAGCATCACGGCTTGTACTGGCAGGAAGCCAACCCCAGATCCGAAACTGCCACTGCCCTTCCTTCTTATAGGCGTTGGAGATATGCAGCATTGTGGCTTTTCTTTGCATCCCTCTTACATAGCCAAAAAACTCATCATTTGCCGATTTCAATACAGAACTACCGCTGTTTCCGTAGCGAAGTTTGTACCGGACAGCTGGCGCAATTGGTACGGAGAAGCCCTTGTCTAGCCGCCATGCTTCGACAAACCGCTGAAGAGTAAAAGAACCTGAGATTATCTGGTTTTTGGATAGGCTTTCCTTCATCTGTCCTAGTTCCGCGTCTTTCCACCACGTATCTTGAGCTTCACTGTGCAAATAGGCGACAGAAAAAAACATATTTTCTAATGAAGGTAGCGCATCATTGGTTGAAGCACTCCTTGTCGTGCTCCGTACAAGGTTATTGAAATCTAGAAGATGTGGGGAAGGCTCCTCGCATGGCAAGTCATTTTGTATGACACCATGTCCGTGCTGTGTTTTTGCCCCAAATGCTCCCCAATGGCTTATGAGTAGAAGCAAGAGATGAAGGTTATTGACTACGTCATCAGCGTCAGGTCTTAATGTATGGATAGTGAACGTAATCGGATGGTTTGATGTTGATATACGCGGGTTGCCAAAGTACCATCCTCGATGACCACCGGGCGCAACGATATTAATACGCCTCTTCTGGTCATCCCCAAAAAGATATTCGCCACCATCCACCGTGAGCCGGAACCGCCGCCGCCAGCCAGTGGCACCGAACACGCGGCACACATCGCAGAGACCGTCGTTTGGTTTGGTGCTATCGTAGGTGCAGGTGCCGCCATCACAGACGTGCCCACCCACACCGCGCACGAGGGCTTCGTACCACCAGCGCAGGCTGCCAAGCAAGCCGGTTTCGTGCAGCCGGTCTACGGTTCCATCCGCGCCGCCCGTCCAGAGCGGGGTGAGGGTTGTGAGTTTAAGCTGAGCCATGACAACCTTTCCGAGCTAGCCACGAACGATGTGTCCCTTGCTCACAGCTACCCACACCACGAACTACCTCCTATGCTGGGAGCAATACCTAAAATGATAATTCTATACCGAAATGTAAAACCGAAAAAGGTACGCATTACAAAATTCAGTACATTGAACAGTACTCAGATTATTGCTTGTACTTTGATACGCAAGTATATCATAAATATTAAAAGCGTTTCACCATATTTAGCGGGTAATACGCAATCCGCCTGCCGACCGAAGCCGAGTGGGAAGTGGCGGCAGCCTACGACCGGCAGGACACGCGCCGTCACTACTCGTGGGGCGACACGCCCGAACCGGATGCCGACCACGCAATCTTTGCGGATGCCTAAGTCAACCGGCTTGGCGCACCGTCTATCCCGTTGTGCTGCCGATGGTAGAGTACCGCTAGCCTGCACGAGAGGAGTACCCACTGTGGACACCCGCATCCTGCACGTCCGCGTAGACCCAGATGGCACTTTGCGCCTTGAGTTGCCCCTCAATACGCCTGATGTCGAGCTTGAAATTGTGCTCGTCTTTCAGCCACGCCCGCCGACCACCGCCCACCGCCCACGGTCCACCTTGGCTGGATCGCAGCATCTATCGGCGCATCTATGGCACAATTAATTGGCCTTCGTTTGTGCGCCATACACCGCTCACCTACCACCCACCCGGACTCGCTAGAGTGAGCGATCTGCTTGATACCAACGTCTGCATCGCTCTGTTACGCCGGCACAGCCCCGCGCTGTTGCAGGCTCTCACTGCGCACCCGCCCCTGCT
>JAAUTZ010000013.1:53195-57731 GCA_012031225.1 Chloroflexaceae bacterium | reverse complement strand
ATCACGCTGAAGACGCTGTTGTCCGCGCCGATGCTGTTTACCGTCAGGGTGTAGTTGCCCGTCTCCTCAATTGCGAGGGTGTCGGTGACAGTGGTGTTCACTGGCACGCTGCCAAAGTCAATTGTGGTGCTTGGGGCAGGATTGGAGTCGTATTCGGTCTCCAAGCCGAGACACTCAAGCGGGTAGCTATAGTCGCCCGCATTGCTCGCAATGTTCAGCGTGCCCGTGATCGGGCCGCGTGTGGTGGGCGTACACGAGACGGTCACATCCTGATTGCCCCCGGAGGGGATGTTCAGGCTGGTTGGGAGTGCGCTGAAGCCCGTGCCTGTGATGAAGATGCTTGAGACGATCAGGGTATCGTTGCCGCCTTCGCTGATGTTCAGGGTGGTGCTGGTGGTCTCGTTGAGCAGGGCACTGCCCACATCCAGCGTTGAGCTGAGCGGCGGGGTGGAGACCAAGACCGCTTGCAAGCCGGTGCAGGTCAGGTCGTACTCGAAGTTGCCGGCATTGGTTTGCAGCGTCAAGGTGGCATCGCGGTTGCCGCCCACCGATGGGGTACAGGTGATGTCGAGGTCAATCGGCGGGTTGATCGTGAGCAGATCGAAGGGCAGGCTCGGAGCCACGATGGTGTAATCAGCCGCGCCTACACCGGTAAAGGTGGCTGCTTGTACTTGCAAGTCGGCCGTGCCGGTGCTTTCAATCTGAATGGTACGGTTGATCGGCAGCCCCACCTGCCCTGCTCCAAAGGCTACGGTGCTATCAGGAGCAGGATCGCTATCAAGGCTGGGTATGCCCCCGAGACACTGGAGCTGGTAGATATAGCTGCGCACGTTGGTGTTGATCTGGAGCTGGGCCGTTCGCAGATTGGACGCAGACGGCGTACACGTAATCGTCATGTTGCGTGACTGGTCCGACGCGAGCGTGAAGGGATAGGTATTTGGATCGGTAGTCACGCTGAAGTCGGTGCGGGCCGGTCCCGTCATTTCGAGATCATTGATGATCAAGTTAGCTGTGCCCGTATTCGTGATGGGGAGCGTGAACTGCACACTACCGCCTACGCCCACCGTACCGACGAGGATGGTGCTATCGGGCGGCGGAGCCGAGTCCATCTCTGCGCCTGTGCCGACGCAGGTCAGGATATACGTCTGTGGGCCGAGATTGGTATTGACGGTGAGGGTAGCAGTGCGTGTGCCGCGTGCGCTGGGAATACAGCGCAGCTGGGCTGTCTGGGCTGGGCCGCCCAGCTCGATGCTGAAGGGGAAGCCTTGTGCGCGGGTCAGGGTGAAGTCGCTGGCGTGTGGGCCGGTGATGTTCGCGCTCGTGACTTCCAATGTATCTTGGCCCGGATTGCTGATCGTGAGGACGGTGGCGGGCGAAGTCGAGCCAACATTGATCGAGCCGAAGTTGATGGTAGTATTCGGCGCGGGCGTAGACGCATACTGCGGCGGGCCGGCGGGCTTGCGACAAATCACGGTGTAGGAGGCTAGCGTGGGCGAGCCGTAGTTGATCTGCACCACCCGCGAGAAGTTGCCCCCACCCGGCGTGTTACAGGCAATCTCGACTGGCCGCGACTCGCCGGCGGGAACTCCGAGCGGCAGGGCCGTCGCAATGGTGAGCTGCGAGTCAGCTGGGATGGCGGGCGGGGTGACAATCGTGACCGCCGTCAGGGTGAAGACATCGGTGCCGATATTGTTCACCATAATCGTGCCAATTGAAGGCGTAGCAGGATTCTGATCCCACGGGATCTTGATGTCGAGCGTGCCATTAGGCGGCGGCACGGTCTGGAAGCCGGGCGCACGCCCGATACACGACAGATTGTAGGCACGGTTGCCGACATTGGTGCTGAGCGTGAGCGACGCGGTGCGCGTGCCGTTGGCTTGCGGCGTACACGTCAGGCGGATCACGCGATCATTGCCGCCGTCGTTGATCGTGAAGGGGAAGCCGCCGACCGTTGTGACGCTGTAGTCGCCCGGATGTGAACCGCCAAGTGTGAAGCTATTCACGGTGAGCGGGGCATTGCCGTCTTCCTTGATGTTGAGATTGACGCTCGCTGATGCCCCAACTTGCACGTCGGCGACGGGGATTGTGACCAGCGTGCTAGCGGGCGGCGATGATCCCCACGGGAAGGACAGGAAGCCGGGCGTGCCCCCGCGACACACGAGCGGGTAGGTGTAGGTTGTTGGGGTGGCATTCGTGGTCAGGGTCAGGGTGGCTTCGCGCAGCCCGTCGGCAGATGGATTACACGCCAGCGTGATGGTCTGGGCGGCTCCACCATCATTGATTGTTAGCGTGGGGGGGATGATGGGTGAGACTATCGAGAAGTTGCTCGCCTGTGGACCGGTGATGGTTGCGGCGGTGATGTTGAGTGCGGCGTTGCCCGTCTCACGCACTTGGAGCGTGACGTTGCCGGTGACGGAACCGGCCGTCAGGATGGTGCCGAAATCGAGCGGGGTGCCGGGGTTGGGGGTGGAGCCGAAAGCCGCCTGTGCGCCCGTACAAGAGAGTGGGTAGTTCTGCACGCCCGCGTTGGTGGTGAGCAGCAGCACGGTGCTGCGCGGCCCACTGGAGGATGGCGTACAGGTGATGTTACGTGAAACCGCCGCACCGCCATTTACGATGGTGAAGGGGAACGGGCCAGCGATGGCGAAATCGCCGGGCGTGCCGCCATTGAAGACCGCACTGGAGATCACCAGATCAGCCGTGCCTGTCTCGCGCATTTCGAGTGTTGCTGTGCCGGGGCTGCCCACATTGACGCTGCCGAAACTGATGGTGGCGCCAGAAGCCGGCGTAGAGGCGTAGCCGACGGTTGAGCCGCTGCCCGCTAGCCCCACTTGGCGGTTGGGCGGGGTTGGTAGTTCGCTTAGCGTGACGCGCAGGTTGGCACTGTACAAGACGGTGCTGGTCGGCTGGAAAACCACATCAATCGTACACGATGCACCCGGCACAAGGCTTGTGCCACAGGTCGTATCAATGATCGAGAACGGATTGGTTGGGGGCGTTGCACCGATGAATGCGAGGGCGACATTGGTTGCCGTCAGGTTGCCGGTGTTGCTCAGCGTGATCCGGCGCGACGCGGATGGCATGTTTACGACCTGTGCGCCGAAGTCAAGCGACGTTGGGCTGAAGGCAAGGATCGGGGCGGGCGGCGGCGGGATGACCGGCTCAAAGCCCTCGATGCTGATGTTATCGAAAGCAGCCCGGGCCCGGCGGGTGTCGTTGGTGGGATCCAAGCTCATGGTTGTGCCGATGCCGACACGCACGGTTGAGCCGAAGGATTGGTCGAGCGTGCGCGTGCCCAGCGAAACCCAGCTTGAGGGCAGATCGTTGATGTCCTGCGAATAGAAGGCCTCTACCGTGTTGCCGGTGCGGACGAGCCGGAACCAGAACGGCACAGCCTGCGTTGGAGCGGGGTTGGGGCTGATGTCAGAAGTCAGCCCAGTTAAAATTAGATTGTCTGTCGCGCGGCTGAGGAAGCGCACAAAATGGCTGTTGGTATTGTTCCAGCGCGAGAACACGCCCACAAAGCGGCTGCCGATGTCGGTACTGTTGCGGATCATGATGCCGCTCAAGGCGTTGGCGTGCTGCCCCTCCCAGCGCACCATCCGCGCCGTGACAACAAAGTTGCCCGCAACGCTCAGGTCGGCATCGGCGACGGGGCGCGACAGGAAGCGGAAGTTGTCCCGCGATTCGTTGAAGTTGGTGCTGGGGATGCCCGACCCACGCCCACACACGGTTGCGCGGCCATCAGCAGACTGCACCACCTTGCCATTATTGGCATTGCCCAAGGCCACGGTTTGCCAGCCGGACTGGATCGTATCGCCTAGCGGCGTACAGTTCGGGGGTGCGGTCAGGTTGGCGGTTGGTGGCGTTTGCGGGCTTGCCAAGCCGCCGATCCAGAACCGGTCAAATGCGCCGCGGGCGGTGCTATTGGTGGTGGCCGAATTGACGGCCATGCCCACTGTGACAGTGCTATTCAGCCCACTCAAGGTGAAGTCGCTGCCGTATTGCGTCCACGTTGAACCATCGGTGGAGCGGAAGGTCTGCACGATGTTGCCATTACGCACGATGCGGAACCACTGCGGGATGTTGCGTGTAGTCGAGAAGTCGTTCTCAATGGCAACGGTGCCACCACCATCGGCAGTTGTGCGGGCTTGTTGGCGAATCCGCAGATTGGTTGCGCTGCCATTCCAGCGCGAGAAGATGCCCACGTAGCGTGCATTGTCGGTAGCTGCTTCGCGCAGCATCAAGCCCGCCACGGCATTATTGTTGGGGGGAGCGAAGCCATTGAGGCGCACCACCACCTCGAACTGGCCCGCTGTCGCCAGATCGCTAGGCGCGATGGTGCGGTAGAGATATTGGAAACTATCCGACGAGGCGTAGGACGGCCCACTTGTGCCTTGTATGCCGCTCCCCGCACCACACACCGTAGCAAATGCGCCGTTCAGTTCCTGCACACTGCGACCGGGGCGGATCGCGGCATCGCCAATATCGAGCGAACCCCACGGGCTGACGAGCTGATCGTCGGGCGGCAGACAC
>JAAUTZ010000013.1:0-53095 GCA_012031225.1 Chloroflexaceae bacterium | reverse complement strand
CCCCGCACCACACACCGTAGCAAATGCGCCGTTCAGTTCCTGCACACTGCGACCGGGGCGGATCGCGGCATCGCCAATATCGAGCGAACCCCACGGGCTGACGAGCTGATCGTCGGGCGGCAGACACTCGGCTACTTGTGGGGGCACATCCTGTCCCACATACACAAAGACGAAGCCCGGCTGCGAGAGCGCACCAGAGTCATCGCGGACTTGGTAGCGGAAGGTGAGCAAGCCCTCAAAGTCGGTCAGAATACTACTGCCGCCGCTTGTTGCGCCGCCCGGCATCCCCACGTAGCGCGGCGTGAAGGTGAAGGTTCCATCGCCATTGTTCACCAACCGCCCCGCTTGGTTGCGGGTCACAAGGTTGGACAAAATCGGCGAAGTCTGTACTGTTGGCAAGGGATCGGGACTAATCAGGGGGCCCGCCACGGTGTTCGCAATAATCACGCCATCGGGGGCGAAATCGTTGGTCGTAACATCGAAGGTGATTGCGGTAGCAATCGGAGTGCTAACCGAGTCGTTGACGGCCACTGGCGGCGAAATCTCATACGCACCCACATCGCACTGATCGGCAGTGGTGCGCGGGCGCGGGAAGCCGCGAGCATCGGTGGTGGGGCAGCCATTGGAACTGCTCGCGGTGGGGATGCGGTTGAGCGCGGGGTTGCTCTCACCGCCGGTCAGCTTGTGCGTGAGCAGGGTGCGCTCGTAGCTACTTGCGCCCACTTTGGGGCCAAGGTTGTTGGCGAGCGCGTTGTACGTCACGTTCACGCCAATCAAGTCATCTTTTGCTACAGAGGCATTCGTACACGAGCTATCGCTGATGATGTTGAAGCCTTTGGCCGTATCGGCGGTCAATTCGCCTGAACCGATCTGTTGGCTACCGGCACACTGTGCGCCCCCACCCGCCGCCCCAACTTGATTGTTGGCAACCAGCGTATTCCGCATCCAGCTCCGGCGGTTATTGTTAGTGCTACTGAAATCGAAGTGCAAGCCACCGCCGTTCCACTGGGCAAAGTTATCTACAATCGTGCCATTGGTGATGCGGATCCAGACGCTGATGTCTACCTCAACATCTTGGTAGATCCCGCCGCCGCGGTTGCCGGCAAGGTTGCTACTGACCGTCACATTGTTGAGCGTCAAGGTGGAGGACCAATCACAGCAGCGACGATTGTCGCCGCCGCCGACGCGGGTACGGGCGGTGTTGTAGATGCCGCCACCATCGCCGAGATACGCCGTGTTGTTGGCAATCGTGGAGTTGTTGATCGTCACCGGATTGCCACTCAAGGTATCAATCCCACCACCACGATTGTTGGCCTCGTTGTTGATGATCATCGAGTCGTTGATCGTCAGGATGCCGGAGAAATAGTTGGCGATGCCGCCGCCATTGCCCAAGGCACTGCCATCGGGCTGGGTGTAGAGTGCGGCGTTGCTATCCACCAAGCTGTTGGCCAGCACGAGCCGCCCGTTGTTGTAGAAGCCGCCGCCATCGGTGGCCGTGCTGTTGTTGAACATGCTACTGTTGTACAGCTCGGTTTTGCCTTCGTTGTAGATCCCGCCGCCTTGCCCGGTTACTTTCGGGTTCTGGTCGGTGTAAAACCGGAGCCACGCGCCGGGTGCGGCGTTATCGCGGAAGGTGGTATTGTTGAGAACGACGGTAGCATTCTCATCATTGTTGTTATTGCCAATGTTATACACACCACCGCCCTGCATCACCGCCGTGTTGCCGCGCACGGTGCTATCAAAGAAGAGCAGCGTGCCGCCGAAGTCGTTGGCCACCGCACCGCCCACGCCGTGATAGTATACCGGGTATTCGACGTTGCCGAAGCCGGTGCGAGCGTAGGTGTTGAAGTTCGCATTCAGCAGGGGTTGGCTATTGGCGGTCACGACCACATTGTCAATCGCCACCTGATCGGCCTGCTGCGTACTGGTGCAGCCACTGGCGTAGTACACGTTCCAGCGCAGGTGCAGCCAGTTATCGCCACTTGATGGCACATTCAAACCCGTCACCGTGAGCGACTTGGGCGTGCGTACCCAGTTGGTGGCATTCGGGTTGGGCGGGTTCACGCCGCCCGTTGAGGCATAGCGGTTGGCAAAGCCCGGATCGAAGACCGTATCAATATATGTCCCATCACCTGTCCCAGATGGTGTAGACGTGGTAGCTGTGTTATACACGAAATCTACGTGGCTGGCGCACTGCGCGTTGTTCAGCGTCCAGATGTCGTAGTTCACGGTGTAGCTAGTGATATTACTGCCGGTGGTGTTTTGCAGGCGCAGGCGCACATTGCCCGCATTGGGCGCGAAGACCGGATCTCCATAAAAATTAGTCACTGGCTGGAAGCCCAGTGCCGTGTTGCCCGGCTCGACCTCAAAGCCATACAAGCCGCCGCGAAAGACATCCCCGCGGGCGTAGCTACGTTGGAAGGTGCGCCGCAGACCGTTCAGGTCTTCACCGAGCGGAATAGCCTCCATTGAGCCGCCAAAGTTGATGCGGCCTAGCCCGTCTCCGGCTGAATTAAGGCGCACACTCCAGCGGTTCGAGTCGAGGCGCGTCGGGTTGGTTGTGTTCGGTTCAAGCCCACCAGCTGGGAAGGCGAAGTTATCCAGCACGGGGTAGGCATTCTGAAGCCCGAAGGGAATTGTACGCGCTTCGTTGGCATATAGGTCGCTGTTGCGGATGGTGAGGATACCGGCATAGTTGTAGAAGCCGCCGCCTTTGCGATAGAGGGCGATATTCTCCCAGACATCTACCCCATCAATCAGGGTGGTGGCATCGAAGGCATACATCCCGCCGCCGTCCACTTGGGCCACGTTGTTCTTGAGCGTACCGCCCGTGAAGGTAAGGTCGCCCAAGTTGAGAATGCCACCGCCGTTGCGCCCATTGGGGCGGTCGTTGTTGGTATCGTTGGCAGCGACAGCCCGCGTGTAGGTTGGGTTCTCAGCGCGGTTGTTCTCGATCTGCACATTCTCTAGCGTGACGGTGGCCTTGCTCGTTGTGTTGCCGTCTATGTACAAGCCGCCGCCGCGTGAGGCGGTGGTGTTGTTGGTGATCTGGCTGTTGCGGATTGTGGCCACGGCGTTGGTCAAAATTGAGATACCGCCCCCGCCGTTGCCGGACAATGAATTACGCTGCACTACATTGCCGCTCACGGTGATGTTGTTGGCCGTCAGCGTGTTGATGTTTGATGTCGGTGTATCGCCAGATGCGTCAGCAATGAGAATCCCACCCCCACCACTGCCAGAATTAACCCCACCCAGAGCAGTGTTATTGAGGATCTCGACATTGTTGAGCACGAGGTTGCCGTGCCGTACAAAAATACCACCACCACCAGAACCAGACGGTGCGCGCCCATTGCGGATCGTTAGGTCGTTTAAAGTAAGGGTAACAATCCCACCAGCAGACTCTACCCGAAACACATGTTCGATGGCTCCACCATCAATGATTGTAACACCTTTGCCGGCCCCATTGATGATGATATTGCTACGGCGAATGTTGAGATCACCAGTTAGGGACTCTCTCTCACCTGTGCCTGTAAGCGTGAGGTTATACACCCCCGCCCGCAGGTTGATCGCAATCGTGCGTCCTGCTGGTGTGCGCGTTGCCGCACGCACAGCCTGCCGCAGGGTACATTGCGTGCCTTCACTGGGTACAGTAACGGTACAGCCAGTTTGGCTAGAATCCACCACATCGGCGAAACTCGTCACCGTAAAGGTGACATCCGCGGCTGCCGCTGGGCGCGGGGTGACAAGGAAGATTGAACTGAAAATTGAGCCAAGGATCAGCAGCGTGCTGAACAGGCGAAATGTCCGCATAAGTTTGGTATTGAGTGGATAGCTCATAAGGTACAACCCCCGCTTGTGTTTTGATGGTAGTTCATTCGTCCAGCATCCCCGCCTCGCAAGAGGCTGCGCTGGAACCGTTGGTTCAATCTCGTTCAATCTAGTTCAATAATCAGAACAAATTGGTGCGTGCATAAGACATGGGCTAGCACGGATAGGACAATATGCCTATCGCGCTACATCATCGTAGCACGACAGATTAACGAGTGTCAATAAACTTTTGGGCTAAGTTGTAAAAGAAACGGTATAGATTCAGTACAGAATTCTACACTTTCTGCGTAAATTATCTCAAAAGATGTAGGATGCTCTTGTTTCACTCAATCTTAACGATATGTTAAGATCACCACCACACTATCGTTAGATTACGACACGGCGTAGTGGCGTTGTTTTACCATAACTTAAGCTGCGCCAGAGCCATTCGAGGGGGCCCATGCGGAAATGCTGCAACCACCACCGACTAAATATTACTTGCAGGGCAAAGATCACCACCGCAAGCAACAGTAACATTGCCGCCCCGAATTGCCCAAATAGCCCCAAGCCGTAGCCATAGAAGATTGTTGTTGCCAGCACCGATTGGCCAATATAATTGGTGAGGGCCATGCGCCCCACATCGGCCAGCGGGGCCAGCCGCTGCTGCCACGCGGCGTGCTGGCAGAGCAGCGTGACCCCAACGATATAGAAGGCCGCGAGAGCCAGATCGCTGGCGGCAAGGTAGAGCCGCAGCCCAAGGCTGAGCAGGCGGCTAGCGGCTTCCCAGCCGCTCAGGGTGGTGACGGCGTAGATCAGCCCGCCACTGATGCCGATGATCGCCCCGCCCCATAGCACCACCAACAGCAGCCGGCGATGCTGGGTGGGGTATTGCAAGTAGCCCTGCCGCCCGACCCACGCGCCGAGCAGGAACATCGCAAAGATTTTGCCCGCCGAGACTTCGATCACCGAGAGGTAGTATTCGGCCAGATCGGTGAGCCGAGCGACAAAGATGCTGGCAAAGCTGCCCTGCTGGTAGATCGCCAGCCGCTCGGCATCGCTGTAGCCAGTGAAGCCCAGTGCGGCGTAATCTAGCCCGCCGAGCAGGCGCACCCCGAATGGCAGCGCAAGGCTGAACAGGGCCAGCCCCAGCAGCACTGGATTGGGCGCATTGCGGAGCGCAAGCAGCACCAAGCCGAGCAGGGCATACACGGCCAGAATGTCAAAGTGCGAGAAGAGCAGGGCATGCACCAGCCCGAAGCCAAACAGGATCAGCATGCGCCGGATGAAGAAGGGCACAAAATTGGTGCCGCGCCGCGCCGCGCTATCCATCTGGAGCATGAAGCCTAGCCCAAACAAGAACGAAAAGACGGGGTAGAATTTGCCTTCGGCGAAAGCCAACATAAAGCCCGCCGCCACCAGATCAAGCGGCTGGGTCCAGACCCCATCGTAGACATCGTAGGGTGTGCCAAACAACAGGATATTGACGACCAGAATGCCAAAGATGGCAAAGCCGCGCAGCGTATCGAGCGCGGTAATGCGTTCTTCCGTAGGGCGGGCAGCGGTGGGCTTGTTCATTGGTAGGGTTACTCCGGTATGGTAGGGGGCGGAGCAGCCGCGACTGGTGCGGCTGGTACGGCTGGCGTGACTGGCTCGATAGCCTCGCCGTTGTTGATCAAGCGGAACTGATACCCGTCGGTATCGAGCGCGATGCCCGCATTGAATACGAGTGGCGCACCACTGTAGCCCACCCAGCCGACCCGTTGCGCGGGGTTGCCCAGCATCAGGGCGTGGGCGGGCACGCTCCGGGTGACGACTGCGCCGGAGCCGATGAGGGCAAACGCGCCGATGGTGATGCCCGCGATAATCACTGCGCCCGCCCCCAACGAGGCTCCATTCTTGACGAGCGTGGGCAAGAGCCAGCCTTTATCTTGGTAGCGTTGCCCCGTGAGCGGGTAGCGCGGCGAGCGCGGGTACAGGTCATTGGTAAAGAACACATGGGGGCCCACGAATACCCCATCTTCCAGCGTGACCCCTTCCCAGACCATGTTGCCGTTCTTGATTGTCACATAGTTGCCGATCTGTGCGCCGCCTTCGACAAAACAGTGATCGCCGATGTTGCAGTGCATGCCGATCACGGCTCCCTTGAGAATGTGGGCATACGCCCAGATGCGTGTGCCTGCGCCAATCTGGTCGCTTTCGCACAAGGCTTGGGGATGGATATACACATCATTCAGCGCGGTCATACGTGAAACACCTTTCTATTGCAGCTCGATCTGTGTGCCATTGTACGTAAACGCACGCGGCACGCCATTCTCGCGCACAGCCGTGACGTTTGGTGTAGCTTGGATGCGCGTTGCGGGCGGGAGCGGGGATGCAGTTTCGATGTCTATAGCACTGCCTGTATCATACACGATTATGGGGGCAGATGCAGGTTCCGGTAGCTCGATCAGGGGCGTGTCGCCCTGCACAAGGCGCGTGCCGCCAATCAGCACCAGCGTGCCGATACGGGCAGCATCGGGCGCACGCTGCACCAACGCGACCCGCCCATCGAACGTCCACGCCCCAACTTGCACCGCCGCCCCCGTCGCATCGCCCGCCGGATCAGCGTAGCGCAGCAGGAGCGTATCGTTATGTCCAGTGGCGTGCTGCACCTGCACCGCCAATGCCACGCCGGTATCTTCCAGCAGTTGCACCTGCGGACGCTCGGCCCACGCCGCCGCCGTTGTCGGGTAGAGCAGATGGGCAAGGCGCGTGGTAGCAGTGGCGGCGGCAGGGCTGATCTGCACGGCAGGTGGTGTGGTGGCGGTGGTGGTGATGCTGAGATCGGCGGGCGCAAGCGGCAATATGCCCAGCACCTGCTCTGCGTCGGCATCGCTGCGGAGCCAGCCATCCGGCTCGGCGGTGGGCGGCTGCGGGGTGTGGGCTAGCCATGTGTAGGTGTGCGGGCTAGGCGCAGCAAGATCATCCACAATCAGGAAGTAGTGCGGGCGCACAAACAGCGCATGGCGCACCACCCGTTCTAGCCCGTCAATCTGGCGGTAGCGTTGGGTGGCATCAGCAGCAAGGTGATCGAGGGCGGCGGTGTGGGTGGTGCTGAGCAGCCTACCCACGCTGTCGGCAAACTCCGCCGGATCGCGGTCGAAGCGTTGCCGATCTGGGCGGAACTGCCCTTGCCCGTCAATCAACAGCGTATTGTGATGTTCGGTCTGATATTGCCCATTGCCCACGTCTTCGGGCACGAGCCATGTGCGCCCGCGGGCCAGCGTGAAGCTATTCGTATCGAGGTGGCTATGGCCAATGTTGAGCTGGCACGCCAACGGTTCGCACGGCTGCGGCCACGGCGAATCGCCATTGACGAAGCTGGTGTAGGCGAATTGCCCCCCGTAGCCACCCGCCTTGAAGCCAAACACGAGATCATCGGGCTGCCAGCCGGTGCGCCAGATCACGGCTGTCAGATCGGGGAAGACCCGCGCCAGTGGCAGGCTATCGGGGGGCGTGGCGGGCACGGCCGGATCGTAGTAGAGAAACTCATACACATACCACGCCGTTTGGAACTGATTGGCACTGCGCCCGATGTCCTGCTCGATCTGCTGCACCAACCATTCGGCTGGGCCGTCGTTGTAATTGGCGGCGACGTAGCGCAGCAGATTGGTCGCCAAGCCGGTGGCAATCCAATCCCACTCGAAATCGCCGTGCGGCATGATGAAGCGCAACGACTGCGGCAAATGGTTGTAGACCCGCCACGCGCCATAGGACTGCATGTACGTGTGCGGGATCAGGTCTACCCCGCGCACGGCCCGCAGATTGACCCAGAAGGGGAGCACCTGCGTCAAGCCGTAGTGTTGGTAGGAGATGCCCTCGTGCCATGTCCCATCGCCGATGCCTTCGAGCAACGCCGTGAGGATGCTCAGGCGGGCCTGCGCGAGGGCAAGCCACTGCTCGGCAGCGGGGTGCTCATCGAGCAGGGCGAGGGCAGCCGTGCCGAGCGCGGCGTGTTTGATCATGTAGTGGTTCTGCATGGGCGACGTTGGCCACCAATTATTCCATGCTTCCGCATACGGGCTACTCGCCGCAAGGTACAGCTCGTCTGCCCGCTGTGCAAGGCTCGCCCGCACGGTGTCGCGCTCGGCGGCGGCGAGCTGAGGATACAGCCAATCATAGGCGAGGGCATTGGCTTGCAGCATATGCGCGTGCCCTAGATCGCGCTTCGCGTCTACATCCCATTGTTGCCAGCCCGCAAAGATCAGCAGCGACTCGCGGGCGAGGGTGCAAGGCGCATCAGCCTCTGTGACCAAACACACAAACGCATCGGCCAGCAGCACATTGCCATAGGTGCGGTACGCACTCATGCTCGTATCGGCAGGTGGAGCGGCGGGCGGCAGTTGCCCTTCGCGCCCAGCCACAAAGGTGGCTATCGGCTCCCAGATTGCGGCGTGGGTGGTGGCGGCTTGGGCTTGCAAGCTGGCGGCAGCCCGCCCCTGCACGAACAGGCGCGGGTGCGGCGGGATGGCGGCTGGGGGCGGCGAGGGGGCATCTGGCCGCCCTGTCGAGAGTACCGACACCGAGTCGGAAGGCGGCACTGCTGTTTGGGTGGGCCGGGCTGACGGCACAGGCGGGGCGGACGGGGCGCATGCCGCTAGCAGCAGCATGGCGATGAGCAGCAGCGTGGGTAGGGGGCGGTGAATTAGCTCAGGCTCCTTCCGTTGGTGGGGTCGCGGGCGGTGCATGCGATTCGCCTTTCGTTGTGATGCGCTGGTGCAGGGTGTGCCAGTGTTCTTGCAGGATGCGGCGCAGCTCGTAGGCGTGTTCGGCAAGGGCGAGCTTACGCGGATCGTAGACTTTGCGGTAGCGGCCATAGCTGACGAGTTCGCCGCCGAATTTGGCTTTGAAGTCGCGGGGCCCATACGGCTCATCGGGCACGCCTGCGCCGCCGAAATCGTAGTGGGTGTAGCCAGCTGTGCAGCCCTGCTCAATGCCGTGCCACGTCAAGCACTCGACTGGGGATACGCCGCGCACGCGCTGCACGCCACCATACCATGCATAGACAAGCTGCTTGTAGTAGAGGATGATGTCGGCGGCGAGCGGGGCATCCTCGTGATAGGCAACGAAGATCCGCGCCACGCCGGGTGGAAGCAGGCGCAGGGCCGCATCAAAGAGGCTACGATCTGCGAGCGGAACCCGCGAGCGATCATAGCTGAGGTTGGCAAAGTGGTAGAGCAGATCCAGACCGGCGGGGGTATTCTGCTCTTCCACGATCAAGCCGCGCTTCTTGCTCCGGCGAATATCGGCGCGGCAGGATTTGATCATGCCATTGAAGATCTGCTCTGGCGGGCGCGTCAAGTCGAGCATAAAGTTGAGATACTCGTAATACGTATAGCCGCATGCCTCCAGTGCTTCCCGCTCGGCACCAGCGGGCCAGATCGGGCGCACTTCGGTGAATAGGACACGGTGGCACATATCCTGATCGTGGCGGCGGATCAGTGCAGTGAGGGCGGCAAGGCCCAGATCATCTTCGGTGCAGAGTGGCTCGGCATACCAGATCGAGCGCGAGGAGATCCAACCGAGCGGATCGGGCAAGGTCTGGATCCGCACCGCGAGCAGCAGGGCAATCACCGCGCCGTGCGGGTTGATCGCGGCAAGGAAGTAGGGCGTGTAGTGCTGGGTTGCCTGAAAGACCGCATACATGGCTGACGTATGAAAGATCGTGCCTTTGGGGTGCTGCTGCACAAAGGCTTCCCACAGCTCTGGCTCCAGTGTCCCGACCAGTGCAAAGTGGCTCACGGCTGGCTCTCCTCGCGTTACGCTTTGGCTTTACCAACAATCCGTGCGGCGTAGTCCATCAGGCTCAGGGCATCCAGATCACCGGAAAACGATAACACACTGGCATAGCCAGAAGGCCAACGCCAGTAGCGGATCAGGGGTGTGGTGAGATGCTCGATGTAGGCAATCAAGGCGACGGGGGTAGCCATCCGCTGGACAAGGGCGGCATCAATGTAGGTGGCACAGTCGCGTGCAGCCGCGCCGCGCTGGATCAGGTAGCCTTGCTCGGCGAGCAGCGCGGCAGTGGCGGCAGGCACATCATCGGCCACGCCGAGCAGCGGGAGCGGCGCGGCAGGCACACAGACGCTATGGGTCAACACCTGCTGGTAGGCATCGCGCCAGTGCTGGGTGGGGCCCGCGAGGGGCAGATGGCGGGCAAGGATGGTGGCCCGTTCGCTACAGGTGAAGTGCAGTTCGAGCTGCTCGGCAGGGTGCGTCATTGCTACGCGGAAGTCGGCTTTCTCGTGCCACCACGCGGCAATATCACTCAGCCGCGCTACCCAAATGCCCGGCCGCACGGACCGGGTTTCGATCAGGAGCCGCTCAAAGGCCAGCGCACACAGGTAGTACAGTTCGGGGTGGAACAGGAGCGTAAACATCTCGCCGCGCTGGTAGCTGTGGCGCAGGATGTCCAGCCATGCGAGGGCCAGCCCCTTGCGCCCCGCGTGCAGCCCATCGTAGATCTGCATATCATCGGGCAGCGAGACGGGGATCTCGATCATCCCATTCGGCAAGGTATGGGGCACAGATAGGGTGTGGGCGGACGAAGCACCTGCATAAAACTCGGTCAGGTTGGTATAGATAGCCCCGGGCTTGGCCTGCGGCTGATCATTGACCTCATCCCACAGCACGGCGGTGTTGCTGCTGTAGCACAGTTGCCCCGCCGGCAGTGCCTCCAGCAGGCGTTCGGAATAGCTCAGATAGGGGCAGCGAAAGCCGCTCGCACCCACCCCCGCCTGCTGATAGGTGGCGATGGCCCGATCAAATTGCCAGCGTGCCTCAGCTTGCGAGAGGCTGTGGAAGTCTATATGATCATAGCCATGTATGGCAAGCTCGGCACCCATCTGCTGGATCGCGTGGCAGAAATCGGGGTTGCGCTCGACCACCCGCCCCGGCGTGGGGAACGTGGGCGCACAGCCGTAGCGGCGCAGCAGCAGGATGCAGTCAATCACGCGGTTGCGGGCTTTGGCCGTGGTCAAGCCATACCGTTGAATCAAGTTGTAGAGCCGCAGCACCACATACTGCGGGCTACGCCGCTTGAGCCAATGCGCCGCACCGTGTAGTTTCCGTAGCATGTTTTGAGACCCCCGTTCTTCAGCATCGGTTATTTTGGGACGGCTTCCTCCGCAAAAAGCTGCTGATACACGTCGAGGAGGTGCGGGGCCTGATGCCGCCACTCCAGTTGCGAACGGACCCGTTCCTGCCCAATCCGCCCCATTGCTTCGCGTAGGGCGGGATCATTGATCAAGCGGAGCATGTGGCGGGCAAAATCGGCTTCATCGTTTGGCTCGGCATACAGCGCAGCATCACCAGCCGAGTTCCGATGTTCGGTCAGATCAAAGGCCACAATCGGCTTGCCCAAGGTCATAAACTCCATCATCTTGATCATGGTCGAGCGATCCGTGAAGTCATTCTTCGGATCAGGGCCGACACACATATCCGCCGATGACAGATAACGCATTAGCTCTTCATCACTCACCCGCCCAGTAAACCAGACATACTCGGTGAGGTTGAGTTCCTGTGCGAGGTGTTGCAACTCCTGCCATGCATCACCTTGACCGATTAAGACACTATAGACGTTAGTACAATGAAGATTATATACCAGATGGTGCAGGGCCCTCAAATAGTAATCCACTCCATCCTGATAGCCCATGACCCCCACATACCCGATAATCGTTTTGCCCATTGCCCGCAGCCGTTCATCTGGGGCAACGAGCCGCACCCGCTTGGGATCGGGCCCATTGCGGACGATGGTGATCTTTTCAGCGGGGATGCCGCTACGTTCGATCTGGAGTTGCTTGTAGGATTCATTGGTAGCAATCACATGATCGGCAGTGCGACACGAGAGCTGTTCGAGCCAGACTAGCACGCGATGCACGAGCGGGTTTCCTTGACCACGAAAGCGGGCGTAGTACATCTCTGGGCTGAGGTCGTGGTGATCGTAGATGAACTTCTTGCCGAGCAGCTTGTACAGCCCCCCAATGAAGACAAAGAGGTCCGGCGGATTGTGGGCATGCACGACCTCAAAGCCATCAGATAGATAGATGAAATGGGCCAGCAGGGCCGAACCTGCACCCGCCTGCCCATACTCAGCGAGGTAGCCCACCAAGCCATTCCCGTCGGGTGGCTCTGGGAAGGTATAGACCCGCACCCCATCCACCACTTCGTGCCATGCATAATCGGGGTGGCGCGGGCAGATCACGGTGACACTGTAGCCCGCTTCGGTGAGCGTGCGGGCTTCGCGTTGCACACGGTTATCCTCGCGGTAGGTACAGTTCTCCAACAGCATCAGAATGCGTTTACCAGCAGATACCTTCATAGTGTCCTTGTTGTAGCTCATCTGTGTTTACGGCTCCAATCAGATCAACCAGTGTCTGATCTGCGCGTAGCTTAGCAGGCACATCGTGGAAGGCTTTGCTGCCATTGGCAATCACGACAACATCTACCGCGCCCAGCAGTTCATCCACCGTCTCTGTCATCAACGAGACGATATGCGGCAGTTCGCGGATCAGAAACTCCCGATTCGCACCGATCAGCCGATCTGGGTGGACGTGTTCATCATACACCTTGACATGATAGCCGCGCCCAACGAGGGTCTCGATCAGCACCACCATCGGGCTTTCGCGGGTATCGTCGGTATTGGCTTTGAAGCTCAAGCCAAGCACCCCCACCTTTTTGCTGCCGATGCGCTCAATCAGCTGGATCCCGCGCTGGATGTGGCGTTGGTTGCTGCCGAGCAGCGAGTTAAGCATGGGCGTATCAATGTCGCGTTCTTTGGTGCGGTAGGTCAAGGCCCGCACATCTTTCGGCAGGCACGAACCACCAAAGGCGTAGCCGGGGCGCAGATAGACCGGCGAGAGATTCAGGCGCGTATCTTGGCAGAAGATCTGCATCACCTTGCGCCCATCAATGCCGTGCGCTTTGGCAATGCTGCCGACTTCGTTGGCAAACACCACCTTCAGGGCGTGGAAGGCGTTGTCTACATACTTAACCATCTCGGCGGTAGGAATGCTCACCCGCTCCAGCGGTGCATCAATGCCAGTGTACAGGACTTCCACCAGATCACCGCTACGCTGATCGTACTCACCAATCACGATATGGCTAGGGCTGTAGTAGTCGGCAATCGCGCTGCTCTCGCGCAGGAATTCAGGGTTCATACTCAGCCCGAAATCTGCGCCGACGTGCTTGCCGGAGGCCCGCTCCAGTATCGGCAGCAGCCGCTCTAGCACGGTGCCGGGCAGCACGGTGCTGCGAACCACGACGACGTGGTAGGCCGCCATGGTGGCGAGGGCCGTGCCGATCTCGTGGCAGACGTTTTCGAGGTATTGGAGATTGAGGCTGCCATTCTCATGGCTCGGTGTGCCCACGCAGATCAGGCTCAGGTCGGTGGCATGGATCGCAGCGGTGCTGTCCTGCGTTGCCGTCAGGCGGCCTTCGCGCACCCCTTCGGCGATCAGATCCTGCAAGCCCGGCTCGATGATCGGCGACGTGCCTGCCGCGATCAATTCCACCTTAACGGGATTGACATCTACGCCGATCACGGTATGCCCTTCGTGCGCCAGACACGCCGCCGAGACACAGCCAACGTAGCCTAAGCCGAAAATACTAATCTTCATCCTAACCCTCTCCTCTATCAAAAGAATTCACCGACACTGCGCTCACGCAATCCCTCGCGCTGCTCTGGGGCATACTCATCAGCAATGGGGCGCACAATCCGCGCCGCATCAGCCGCACCCCATTCGGGCTGCGGTGCCACGAGCGGGGCCCGGTCTAGAAACTGTTGCTGCCATAGCTCCAAGCTCACCAAGCCCCAGAGCTGCAAGCTGTGATCGGCAATGCTGGTATCGTGTTCGTGCAGCAACTGGGCGACATACGCCGGATTGAAGAAGCCGCGCTGCTGGATGCGCTCCGGCGACAGGAGATCGTGGACGAAGGGGCGTAGCTCGGTGCGGAACCACTCGGTCATAGGCAGCGGGAAGCCCTGCTTCTTGCGATAGACGATGGTATCCGGCAAGAGCCGTTCGGCAACCTTTTTCAGGATGTACTTGCGCTGAAGCTGATTGACCTTGAGGTGGCTGGGCAGGTGGGCCGCAAATTCGACCAGCTTGTGATCGAGGAAGGGCACCCGCGCTTCCAGCGAATGGGCCATGCTGGTTTTGTCGCCGCGTGCCAGCAGATCATCCACCAGCCACATCCACGTATCCACATACAGCATGCGGTTGATCGGATCGCTGATTCCGGCACGGTCAAGGTAGTGGCGAAACATCTGCTCCGCATTGTGCTGGGTGCGGTGCTGTTCGAGCGGCTGCCCTTCGATCAGGGCCGCGAGCATATCGCTATTGTACATCGGGAACCAATTCCGCATGCGCTGGGCTTCATCGCTGTGCGACAGGGCATACAGCGCAATCTTTGCCCCGCGCCGCCCTTCTAGCAGGCGGCTCATACCGAGTGCCGTTGCCCGCAGCGCAACTGGCAGGCGGCGCAGAGCAGCTCCGCGCTGCTCCCATTCGTACCGCCCGTAGCCGGCAAAGAGTTCGTCGCCGCCTTCGCCGGTCAGCACCATCTTGACATGTTGGCTGGCTAGCCCGGCCACCATATAGTTGGCGACGGTGGCTTCATCGCCGATAGGCTGATCGAGATGCCAGATCACCCGCGCTGCCGCATCGCTGATGTCGTGCGGGGTAAGGATCACATCACGATGGTGGGTCTCGTATTGGCGGGCCACCTGATGGGCAAAATCCAATTCGCTGTGTGTTGCCCACGGCCCCGCAAAGCCGACCGAGAAGGTTTGCACTGGCTCATCCAGAAAGTGCGTCATCAAGGCCACGATGGTGCTAGAATCTACGCCGCCACTGAGGAACGCGCCGAACGGCACATCACTGATGAGGTGCTGTTGCACAATGTCGTGCAGCAGGGCTTCGAGTTCTTCGGCATAGTCACCTTCGCTACGCTGGGTATCCGGTTGCTCGACAAAGGGAATATCCCAATACTGCTCAACGCGCACGCCCGTTGCATCGCAGAGCAGGATATGGCCCGGCGGCAGGGCGTGGATCCCAGCGAACATGGTGTGGGGCGCAGGCACGTAGCGCATCGCCAGATACATCTTGAGCGCATCAAGATTGAGCGTGCGGGCTACGTGCGGGTGCTGCAAGATCGCCTTGATTTCAGAGGCATAGATCAGCGTGCCATCCTGCACGGTGTAATACAGCGGCTTGATGCCGAGCCGATCCCGCGCCAGCATCAGCCGCCGCTGACGGGCATCCCACAGCGCAAAGCCAAACATGCCGCGCAGATGCTGCACACAGGCGGTGCCGTACTGTTCATACAGGTGGGCGATCACCTCGCCGTCGCCATTGGTGCGGAGGCGATGCCCGTGCTGGAGCAGGCGATCTTGGAGGTCGCGGTAGTTGTAAATCTCGCCGTTGAAGGTCAGCACAATCCGCTGATCTTCGTTAAACAAGGGCTGGCGGGCCCCTTCAAGATCAATGATGCTGAGGCGGCGAAAGCCTAAGCCTAGCCCCACCTGATGATCGAGGTAAGCTCCGTCGTCGTCTGGGCCACGGTGGAATAACGCCTGCTGCATCGCCTGCAACAGGCGTGGCGCAACGGGCGCGTGGCGGCTGAAACTGTACACTCCACAAATACCACACATGATCGTTTCCTTTACTGGGTGCTACCTTTTGAAGATTTGGTACGCTGCTCAAAGCGGCGCATGGCATAGGTATACACTTCCATAAGTTTGGTAAAGGTGGCACCCGGACTAAACCGCTCGGCGACGCTGCGCCCTTCCACGCGATGCGGATGTTCGAGTACTGTTGCAAGGTGTTGCCCAAAGCAGTCAATGTCACGCGGGCAGACGGCACAGCCCGCCACCCCGCCCAGCAATTCGGGAATATCGCCTACGCCCGTGGCGACCACCGGCAGATTGCACGCCAGCGATTGCTTGACCAGAACCGGCGAGCCTTCTTGAAACGAGGGGAAGATCAGCGCGTCGGCGGCATTCAGGTAGAGCATCAGCCGTTCGGGTGGCTCCTTGTAGATCACCAGCCAATCGAGATCGCGGAAGCGTTGCTTGAGCCGCTCATACACCGCTCCCGCAAATGCAAAGCCTTTGCGGGCTTCCTGTGGATTGGCTCCAAACAGGAGATACCGCCGCGTCGGATCAAGCCCCAATTGCTGGCGGGCGGCAGTCCGATCCATCGGCTGGAACAGCTGGAGATTGATCTCCATCGGCACGATGAACGCATCGTTGCGGGGCAACATACGGGCCATCGTTTGGTTCTGCACCGTGACAGCATCACACACGACTGCGAGGCTCTGGGCCAGCTTGCGATCAAGGACCGAGATCGGGGTTGTTGTGCCGCTATCGCCGATCCGCCCCAAGAGATCACTCCCGTGCAACGTCATCACGAGCGGCACTTTGCGCTGCGTGCGGGCGATTGCGGCGGGGTAGCTGTAGTGCGCGTGCAGGACATCGTAGGTTTCGGTTTCGAGCCGAGCGTGTAGTTCGCGCAGCCCTTTGGAATACTTGCCGAAAGTCGAATCGCCGCGAATGATGAGCAGGCTCACGTCTACTCCGTGCTGGCGCAGGGTGTCTTCTTGGGCCCGGACAAACGCCCCATACGCCGGATTGTCGGGCTTGGGGTACAACGCCGAAACAATCAGGACGCGCAACGGCTGCCCTGAGCTAATACCATTGCCGTGCGGTTCCGTTTGTGGTGTGGAAGCCTGTGACATTTCGAGCATATGCTTCTCCTTTCTGCTGCTAAAGCGTCTGTCCTGACGGAGCCGGCTTGATCCCGCGTGTTTGCAAATAGTGATAGTGTGCCTGTATCCCTTTAATTCCGCCATATGACCAGAGCATGATCAGGCTCAACAGGGTGGCATAGAGTGCCGCTCCGGTGAAGATCGCAAGCAGTAAATTGAGCCGATCTGCAAAGACGTAGAGCACGATACCCATACCCACACTCGCCAGTGCCGCCTTCCAGCTACTCTTAACCAAACCAACGGAGCCAAGCACTTGCGACACGGGCTGGTATTGCTGGGCGAGGTTGATTAGGCGCGTCACCAGTGTTGCAATCGCTGCGCCCACCACGCCATAGAGATTGATTAAGATTAGCCCCAAGATTAGGCTGATGATCGTGTTAATCACCACGATCCGCAACGTGACGCGCTCTTGCATCGTTGCCAGCAGCACCTGCCCAAGTGCGCGGTTGAGTGCAAGCGGCACGAGGCTCCACGCCACAATCTGCAAGATGACGGTGGCATTGGCGAAGCTGGCGTTGCCATACAGCAGCAGCAGGATTGGTTCGGCAAGCAGCATCAAGCCCACCACCGCTGGCAGGGTGATGATGAGGAGTAGCTCGATCAAGTCTTCGTAGACCCGTTGCAGATCGCTGGAGTGTTGATCAAATTCGCGCACCATACGCGGAAAGAGGCTCATCACGATGCTGTACAGCACTAGATTGACCGGTACGAGGATCTGCATGGCGGCATTGTAGTAGCCCACATCAACTTCGTTGCCGAAGCGCGAGAGCAGCAGTGCGTTCAGGCTCGTCCAGATCGCAATCACGCTCTCCAAGCCCAAGAAGGGCAGGACGTTGATCAGGGTCGTCCGCATAAAGGGGAGGTCTACGTGCCACTGGATCCCCGTGCGCCCAACCATCTGGAGCGTAAACACCCACGCCAATATAAGCGTAAGAAAGTAGCTCGCAACAAGGGCAATGCCCACTTCGAGCGCACCATAGCCGGCCGCAAGCAGCGCGAAGGTTGCCCCTACCTTGACGATATTGTGCGGGATGTTGGCGTAGGCAATCAGGTGCATCTTTTCCCACGCCTGAAAGATGGCCTCGTTGACGGATGAGAGGGAATACGGCACAATCGCTAGGCCCACCACCATAATCAGGAGTGCGGTGCTAGGGGTGTAGCCCATCAGGATGACAAACAGCCCAAGCACCCCTAGCGACAACAGGGCCGCCAAGAAGACTAAGATGCTGCCATTGACCAGATAGCGGCTGGTGAGGCTGAGATCGCGGGCGACTTCGCGGGTGATGTAGATGCGTAAGCCTAGCCCCGCAAAGACATAGAAGGTGTAGAGCAGGAGCAGCGCGAGCGACATCTGCCCAAAGCCGAAGTCGCCGAGATAGCGGGCGACGAGGGCATAGACGACAAACGTCGTGGCCCGATTGAGCAGGTCGCTCGTGAGCAGGGCGATGATGTTGGTGACAAGTTTTCTCATAACCGTTGCTCGGCTGCAAGGGCAGCAGGTGGTGCCGTTTGCTGGGCGGCGTGCAGATCACGCCGTTCGCGGCGGGCGATGTTGTATGAGGCAATCACGAGGGCTGATGTAAACCACAACGTATGCACTGGCGTGCGGGCATTGAACAGCTCAAATGCCAACTGAAACTGAACCCCCAGAATACCCGCACTGAGGGCAATTGCAAGCATGCCCATCAGCGGATCAATGCCGCGCATCTCCCAACACAGCAAGCCGATATAGAGTGTGGTGATGATCATAACAAGATAGGCTACTAAGCCAATAATGCCCATCTCCGCCCAGACCCGCAGGAAGTGGTTATGTACGGTGGAGAGCCACTCATCGGCAAATTCCGGCGTGATGTAGTAATCTTTCACAATTGCAAAGTTATTTGCCCCTACGCCAAAAACCCAGTGATCCGCGATCATCCGCGTGGCGATCTCGGCCAGTGGCCCCCGCGATTCGGCTGAGCCACCGTCATCTTGCATAAAGCGGGCAAACAGGATCGGTGCGAGCATAACCATTGGAACGATACCTACGTAGGCGATCATCAGGGGCCACTTGAGCTTCATCCAGCCCCGCGCTGCTGCCATCAGGCTCAGGATCACCATTGAGATCGTGAAGCCGATCAAGCCGCCCCGCGATTGGGTCAGGAATAAGCCGACCACACCGAGTAGGAAGGCGGCAGTGGCAAGCTGCTTGAGCCAGCGTTTCTGGAACATGGCCATGCCTACAACGGTGATTGGTAGCAGCATCACCAGATAGGTAGCGGCTCCGTTAGGCGAGCCGAGCGTGCCCCCGACGCGGGAGGTGTGGCTATCGTAGCGCACAAAGAGGGGGCCCACGCGAATATCGTTGCGGAGCAGAAACACGGCGATCATGAGCAAGCCTTGCAACACAAGGATAGCACACACGACGATCATCATAAACTGCAACTCTTCGCGGCGGCTAAAGGTGCTAATGATATAGGTCGTCATCAGGAGTGCATAGAAAATGAGGATCACTTCATTCAGGGTCATACTCGGATCAGCCGCCACCCGCAGCGATAACAGCGTAGCGAGGAAGTAGCCTAGATGGGGCATGCTGACACGCGGGAACAGGTGCGCCAACTCGCCGCGCTGCGAGAGCATTTGCGTGATCCAGAAGAAGTATAGGGCTACAAGGGCAATCGCCGTGATCGAGATATTGAAACCAGCAATGGCACTATAGACGGCAAGATCATCGCGGTAGTTGAGGTTCGTATCCAGCGGGATGGCTGTCTCGAAGGGGATGACCGCCAGCATCACCAGCCGCAGATTGTTGACCAGCATCATGGCGAAGGGCAGCAGCATGAGTACCAGCACCATCAGGCGGTTCCTAGAAGACATATCACCCGCCACAGTTACGCCCACGCCAATCACCATCCCGATCAGCACCGTTATCAGCACCCGCACGGTGATCCCAATGCGGGTGGGCGCAAAGAGTTGGTGGGTGACGTAGCGATGGATCAGGTTGTCAATCCGCAACAGCGACGGGGCGGAGCGGATCTGGCTAAGGTTGTGCCAGAGTGTCATCGTGTTCCCTATTGTAAACCGCGTGTGCTGGGGGCATACAGGCGGAGGCTACCTGTGCGCCCCGTGTGCGTTCGGATGGATTCGCTTACTGGCTGATAAAGCGGTGGACATGTTCGACGACATACTCGACCATATCGTCGGTCATTTCGGCGTACATCGGCAAGGATACGATCTGATCGGCGTAGGCTTCCGTCACGGGGAAGCTGCCGCGGGGATAGCCCAGATAGGTGTAGGCTTCTTGCAGGTGGCACGGGATCGGGTAGTGGATGCCAGTGCCGATGTGTTGCTCCTGTAGATAGGCGCGTAGCCCATCCCGATCTGCCACGCGCACCACATAGAGATGCCACACCGCTTGGGCGTAGTCCATTTCGGTGGGCGCAACGATGCCGGGCATGTCGGCCAAGAGGCGATTGTAGTGATGGGCGTGATGGGCGCGGGCCGCATTCCACCCATCGAGGTGGCGCAGCTTGACGCTGAGGATGCCCGCCTGCAAGGTGTCCAAGCGGTGATTGAAGCCAAGCGTAACGTGGTGATACTTCTCGCGCTGACCATAGTTGCGGAGCATCTTGATTCGCTCGGCAAGCTCGGCAGTGGGCACAACCAGCGCGCCGCCATCACCACACGCGCCCAGATTCTTGGCGGGGTAGAAGCTGAATGCCGCCCCATCGCCGAGTGCGCCGCAGCGTTTGCCCTTGTAATATGCGCCGTGGGCCTGTGCTGCATCCTCCATCACGAGCAGGTTATGCTTGCGCCCAATCTCCAGAATCGGGTCCATATCGGCAGGCTGCCCATAGAGATGCACCGCCACAATCCCGCGTGTGCGTTCGGTGATCGCAGCTTCGAGCTTGGCTGGATCCATGTTGTACGAAACTGGATCAATATCTACCAGCACAGGCGTTGCGCCCACACTAGAAATGGCGAGCACGGTAGCAATGAATGTATTCGCTACGGTGATCACTTCATCGCCGGGGCCAATGTCATAGGCTCGCAACAGCATTTCCAAAGCCGCCGTGCCGTTGTCAATCCCGATGGCATAGGGGGCATCGCAGTAGGTGGCAAAGGCTTCCTCAAATTGGCTCACTGATTTGCCCAAGATGAAATCGGTTTTGGTGATACTGGCACGGAAGATCGCCTCAAGCTCAGCAGCAATCGGGGCGTGCTGTGCCGCAAGATCCACAAACGGGATCTGGCTAATTACACCAGTGGTCATCGCTCATGCTCCTTTTCGTAGGGGGCATTCCCCCGCCTTGCAGCAACACACATAGCTGTGCGCTCCTGTTATTATACGCAACCCCAATGAGCTTGGCATTAATCCAGCGCAACCGGTGCGCCGTTCCGCTCCAGTGAACGATCAATGGCCTGCATCACCCGCACCACATCCAGCCCCGCCTGTGCGTCAGTCTGCGGATGCGTGCCGGTCATGACACATTCAACGAAATGTTTACACTGATTTTTCAATGGTTCACTCGGTTCGATGCGGGGACTGATAATATCACCATCACGCATCAGCAAGTTATGCTCGCCATAGCTTTCTGCCTGATCTTTTACCGTTACCCCCTTCTCAAAGATGCGGACCATCTCCTGCGGGTTAACATCATTAAAGACGATCCGGCGATCACTGCTCACCACGACCACTTCGCGCACCTTGTTCGGATCAGCCCAGCTCACGTGGATATGCCCCACGACACCATCGGGGTAGCCGAGGGCGACGAAGCCCACATCAGCCCGATCATTGAGGAGGACATTCGCCCCAACCGCACTGACCCATTCTGGGCTAGTGCCCATAAAGAAGTTGAAGATCGAGACATCGTGCGGGGCAAGATCCCACAGCGCATTCACATCGCGCCGGATTGGGCCGAGATTGGTGCGGCGGGCATACATATAGTAGATCCGCTCGGTTTGGTCAAGGTACTCTTTCACCTTCCGCACGCCAGCATTGTACATAAACGTATGGCCCACCATCAAGATCAGGTTTTCCTGTTCCGCAAGCTGCATCAGGTGGCGGGCATCGTCAGCCGTCGTGGTGATTGGCTTCTCTACCAGCAGGTGGCGGCCAGCTTTCAGGCTTTGCTCGGCAACCCCCACATGGGCACTGGCTTGGGTGCTAATCACCACCGCTTGGATCGCGTCCATCTGGAGCAACTCATTCATATTGGTACAGAGCTTGACGGTGGGAAAACGTTGCTGTACGGCCTGCAAGCGGGCTGGGTCTTGATCGCAGACGGCGATGACTTCGGTGTCGGGCAGTTCCGAAAAGATGCGGACATAGTTCATGCCCCAGTAGCCACAACCGCAAACGCCAATCCCTAGCGTAGGTTTCTCACTCATTCTTTCATCTCCTCCAGATTACTCGCTAAACCAGTTGAACCATATGGATTGCTTTCCTCTGCCCAACGGAGCATGCCGCGCATCCCCTTATATCATGCCACACTCCAGCCCATCCGACAAATCGCAGTGCAACAGAAAGCAGACCAGCCCATTATGGTACAAACTGGTCTGCTATGACGAGGAACAAGAACAAGAGGTTAAAGATTACGGTGGGTGCTAGCCAGAGCTAATCATTTGATGATTGGATTGCTAGCGTGCGCCGCGCCCTAGCACAACAACCAGTACCGTCATCAGCATAATCTTGATGTCGAACATGAGCGATTGGCTTCGCACGTACTCAATATCTAGCAGCATCATTTCTTCAAACGAGACCTGCGAGCGACCTTTCACCTGCCACAGCCCAGAGATGCCGGGCAGAGCTGCCAATCGTTCGTAGTGCCACAAATCATACATTGCCACTTCATAGGTCGGCACGGGACGGGGGCCAATCAGGCTCATCTCGCCACGTAGAACATTCAGGAGTTGGGGCAATTCGTCAAGGCTGGTTTTGCGAAGAATGTGCCCAATGCGGGTAATGCGCGGATCGCTGTTGAGTTTGAAGCGAGCCGGGTCACTCTGCTCCTCAGCCGCCAGATCGCCTGCAATAAACTTCTTGATATGCTCTTGGTGCAACTTCTGATCAGCATTCGAGACCATCGTGCGGAACTTGTAGCAGGGGAAATTCTCAACTTCCCACACCACTTTGCCATCGCGCACACGGCGGCGAGAACCAACCCGCTGCTGTACAAAGAACGCTGAGCCGGACGAGTCTTTTTTAATCAGCATCGTGATCAAGAGCATAATTGGAGCAAGCACGATGATCAGGATGATCGCCGCAATGACATCGAAGCTGCGCTTGGCAATGTATGCGAGCGTTTCTGAAGGGCTGGTGTTACCAGCTATGATAGATACACTTTCGTTTTCACGAGTGATGAATGGAACGCGAACTTCGTCACCACGAATAACTTCACCGATCATAACACCCTCCCCATACCGCTCATAACGTTCAACTGTTTGTTCTGCCACCGAAATAGTCGTATGCTGTGTTCCGCCCTGCTGCATCGTACCTCTCTCAGTCGTGCGTCCACATCGCGTCATTACTTCGTAACGTTCCTTGCTGCACCTCACGGGCAAATCTATGAATTCGTAGTATGTTAGAAGCAGGTGCTTTTATCTCTCGCTCATATCATATCACGATGGTCAGCGTAGATCAACATATATTCGGTATGTTCTTGGTATACCTTTGGCGAAATACACCAAAAAACGGTACAGATTTGGTGTATTTTTCTATACCGAGTGAAGCAGGGGGATGTGCCTGTCGTCTTAATTTTATTTTAACCATGTACGTCGCCGTTTTCGCATGTTTCTCCTTAGGATAAACCCCGCTAAAACATGGTGCATCGCAGTCCGTCTTTACTTTCGCATACCAAATCACCCACCCAGTTGCAGCGGCATAACGAGCGCGTACCCAGCTCAGGCTTTCCCCGATTGGCGCGACATAGCGAGGGGAGCTTTGCGGTAGTATTCAGTATACATCCCCGTGCCATCCTCTTCGGCCTTATTCACCACCACCCCGATCACGTTGGCGTTCAGCCCCGCCAGCTGCTCACACGTCGAGCGGACCATGCCCTGCTGCGCTTGGGCCCGCGCCACCACCATCACCACGCTGTCGGCATGTGGCACGAGCATCGCCGCATCGCTGACGGCTAAGAACGCCGCCGTATCAAGCAGCACAAAGTCTACTTGCTCGGCGAGCTGCGCTAGCAGGGGCGCAAGGCGTGGCGAGTTCAAGAGGATGTCAGGATGCTCGTTGGCAATGCCGCTTGGGATCACCCACACACCGTCGTAGCGGGTCTTTTGGATTACTTGGGTGAGGCTGCAATTGCCATGCAGCAGATCGCTCAAGCCGCGTTCATTGGCAATGCCGAAGATGGTGTGGATCCGCGGCAGGCGCAGATCGCAATCAATGACGAGGACGCGATAGCGCGATTGGGCGAGGACAAACGCAAGGTTACTCACGATGGTAGACTTCCCTTCACTGGGCTGTGCGCTCGTAAAGAGAATTGTTTTCCAATCGTGCCCTTCACGCGCCGAGATGATGCGGGTGCGGAGGCGCCGGAAGGCTTCACTCGGCGGCGATAGCTCGTGCTCCCACACGTAGCGTTGTTTCTTGGAGGAGGGTGGAATTTTACCCAACAGGTCTAGCCCAGTCACATCCTCAATCTGGCTTGTGGAGTGCAACGTATTGTCGAGGTTCTCGACGAAGAAGGCGATCCCAACTCCGGCAAACGCTCCAACAATAAATGCCAGCACAAGGTTCATCAAGAGATTCGGGCTAGACGGGCGTTCGGGCAAGGTGGCGGGAGAAAAGAGGCTCATGACATTAGCTCGGCGTAGCTCCCGCGAGGCATCTATGGCCTGTGCTGCTAGCGCATTGGCAACGTTGGCGGCAAGCACCCGATCTTCGGATTCAACGACGATCCGCAAGAGTTCAGTATTGGCGGGGAAATCGGTACTGACGCTAACATCACTAGGGCTAGCATCAAACTCAGCCGTCACCAACTCAAGAACTTGGCGGCTACGGATCATCGTCGCAATGGTATTCATCACGCGTGAGCTATAGAGGTATTCACCATAATCCACTGTGCGCGAGGGCGAGGTAGCGACGCGCAGGGTAACGGCGGCGGTGTAAGTCGGTGTGATTGCTCGCGTCAGGAAAAAGGCAACCACCACCGCAACTATCGGCGGCACAATCAAAACCCACTTGCGTCGCCACAAGATCTCTATGTAAAGACGTATATTCATCGTGGATGGTACTCCAAGCCGCTATCATGCACAGAGCAGAGCAACGGCATACCTGTTGTAATAGTTTAGAAGGACACCAAAGCTGTGCCGAACGGGGTGGGCAAGAACGGGCACAATCGCTTCATAGCATCCGTGTCAAGTCTATTGTATATCTATCAGCAGTAATCTGCCAATGGCAAATTGCTGCCAATTGGATTATACGCGCAGCAGATACGCTCTGTGGTGAGAATTTGAGGAACGTTCACCGAACGGGAAGCCCCCGTTCGGCGGAGAGGTTGTCAAGCGGCGGTGAGCTAGGCGGCTTTCTCGTGGGCCAAGGTGTGCAGCATTGTGCCGAGCCGGGCAATGCCTTCTTCGATCTGGGCGACGGTGGGCATGGAGAAATTGAGCCGGAGGCTATTGCTGCCGCCCCCATTGGCATAGAAACAGGTGCCGGGCACATAGGCAACATCATATTCGAGTGCGGTTTGGAGCAGAGCCGTGGCATCGAAGTAGCGTGGTAGTGTGACCCAGATGAACATGCCGCCGTGCGGGTGCGTCCAGCGCACGGTGCGCGGCATCGTGCGGTGCAGGGCATTGAGCATCGTATCCCGCCGTTCGCGGTAGATTTGGCGGATGTTGGGCACATGCGCGGCGAGCAGCCCATCTCGGCAAGCCGTATATACCACACTCTGCGAGAGGCTACTGGTATGCAGATCGATCCCTTGCTTGAGCTGGGCAACTTTTGCCAGTAGGCTCGGTGAGGCGGCAATCCAACCCACGCGCATGCCCGGCGAGAGGAGCTTGGAGAAAGAGCTGAGATAGGCAACGTGGCGCAGTTCGCCGTGCATCTGCATATCTATCGCGGCGAGGGGCGTGGGGCGGTTGCCGTCGTAGTAGAGTTCGCCGTAGGGGTCATCCTCAATGATCGGCAGGCGATAACGGGCCGCCAAGGCGATCAAGGCGTGGCGGCGTTCATCTGCGAGCGATACGCCCATCGGGTTCTGGAAGGATGACATGATGTAGAAGAAGCGCGGGTGAACCCCACTCTGGAGGATCCGCTCCAGAGCGTCAACCTGCACACCCTGCTCGTCTACCGGCACGGTGATGAACTGGGGGGCGTGTGGTCGCCATGCCTGCAATGCGCCGAGATAGGTGGGGTCTTCGACGAGGATAGGCGCACCAGCGTCAATCATCAGCCGCCCCAGCAGATCAAGGGCCTGCTGCGAGCCACTGGTAATCAGCACCTGCTCGCCACTAATTCCCGCGCCCAGCGCAGCCATATGCTCAGCGACAAACGCCCGCAGCGGCATGAAGCCTTCAGTTGGCCCATATTGCAGGGCGGCGAGGGGCTGTTCAGCAAACACTTCGTTGGTTGCGGCTTGGATTGCCGCAATGGGGAAACATTCCGGGGCGGGCAAGCCGCCACCAAATGAAATCACCGCTGGTCGCTGCGTCAAGTGCAACAGATCACGGATGATCGAACTTGTCACGAGATTCGTACCACGCGCATACTTATTATTCCAGATACCATCCATACCGCTACCTCTTTGTGATGATGGCACACAGCACCCTACGGCGGTGGCTGCTTGGGTTTGCCATCGGCTGAACGTCAACACGGTTCGCCAACGATGCGATTACGCACTGCTGCGAGTGGGTTAAGCTCAGTTGAGTGACTATGGTGAGTCACGCGGTATCGTCTGCTTTTGGCGGGTACGATCACCGTCGGGCTTCCCGACAATCCTGCGGCAGCCTTGCCAATGGATACCTACGGGGTAGGTGTGGCGGCTGGGCCACGTTTGGCAACTGCACAGGCATACCTGATTTTGTCAGGTAGTAGTGTGATTATAGCATGGGTATCGAGGGTTTTTTGGGGAGAAAGGCGTAGAAACTACTGGTAAAAATATACAAATCTGGAGCAGGTTGGGGCATAAACTGGCAGATCTCTTGAAGTTGGTCCGATGCCGTATAATCAACATCAGGAGTGCCGCCACGTTACGCCCACCCCTTGCCGGCAATACAGGGCACCGCCCTATGATAAAGGAGTATGTGCATGAACAGCCCCCGCCTAACGTATCTGATCCAGATGCCGCAACCCCACACCCACCTGTATCAGGTGCAGATCACGCTTACCGCGCTAGAGCAGGCAACCACCACGTTCCTGCTGCCCGCATGGACTCCCGGCTCGTATCTGATCCGCGACTACGCCCGCCATGTGCAGCAGTTTGCAGCACACACGCAAGACAACCCCCACCACATGTTGGCGTGGCGCAAAGTTGCCAAAGACTGCTGGCAGGTGGAGACAGCGGGCGTGCGCGGGGTGGTGGTGCGCTATGCCGTGTATGCCCACGAGTTGTCCGTGCGGACGAGCCACCTCGATGGCTCGCACGGCTATTTCAATGGGGCCACCGTGTTTATGTATAGCCCAGATGCGCGGCACGAGCCGGTGCGCTTGATCGTTGAGCCGCCTACCGACTGGGGCTGGCAGGTGACGTGCGGGCTAGATGCCGCCCAAGACGCAACCACATCCCCTCATCCCCAGCGGGTGTCCTTCCGCGCCCAAGATTATGACGAGTTGATTGACTGCCCAGTGGAGTGTGGCACACACCGCCTGCTGCGCTTTGAAGTGGATCACAAGCCGCATCAGATTGCGATCTGGGGGCACGGCAACGAGGATGCCCAACGCATTCTGGAAGATACGCGCACGATTGTCGAGACGCAGCGCGATCTGTTCGGCAGCTTGCCCTACCCGCACTATACCTTCATCCTCCATCTGGCGACGGGCTACGGCGGGCTGGAACACCGCAATAGTGTGACTAATCTGTATGATCGGTTTCAGTTTCAGCCGCGCCGCAACTACGAACGCTTTCTGGAGTTGCAATCGCATGAGTTCTTCCACGTCTGGAATATCAAACGCATCCGCCCGACTCCACTCGGACCCTTCGACTACCGCCACGAGAACTACACCACCCAACTCTGGCTGGTAGAGGGGGTGACGAGCTACTATGATCGGCTATTGCTGGTGCGGGCAAGACTGATGTCGGCCACCCGCTATCTGGAGTTGCTGGGTGAGGATCTGCTCAAGCTGCGGCGTGTGCCCGGCCAAGCACTGCAAAGCCTTGCCGAGAGTAGCTTTGATGCGTGGATCAAGTATTACCGCCCCGACGAAAACAGTAACAACAGTAGCGTCTCCTACTATCTCAAAGGCGCACTGGTGATGCTGATGCTGGATCTGGAGATCCGCCAACGCACCCGCGGCGCATACAGCTTCGATGATGTACTGCGCTACCTCAATCAGCACTACCCACCGAGCAGTGCTGGCATCCCCGAACCAGACGGGCTGCTGCATGTGCTTGAGACGCTGCTCGGAGCACACGAGGGCTGGTGGCGCCAGTTCTTTCGGCGGTATATCACCGGGACCGAGCTGCTCGACCTGAGCCGCGTGTTGGGCTATGTCGGCTTGCAGGTGCAGTGGGGCTATGCGCTGCACAGCGATGATGCGCCCCCACCCGCGTGGTTGGGCTTGAATGTGCGCGACCAGCACGGGCAGACGCTCGTGACAAGCGTGCAAGCCGATAGCCCGCACATCTGGCGGGGGTGTATGCCGGCGATGAACTGGTGGCCCTGAACGGCTTCCGCGTGAATGAGCAACGCCTGCGCGAACGCCTGTACGAGCAACGCCCCAACGCGCAGGTGACGCTGAGTGTCTTTCGGCGCGACGAGCTGTTGCAGATTCCGGTGGTGCTTGCCCCGGCTCCGCACGACTCAGTCCAAATCACGCCGATTGAGCAGCCCAGCGACGAGCAACGGCGGCTGTATCTCGCGTGGTTGGGCTAGGTGCAGCCTGCCCCTCGCCGCGCAGATTCCGCTATAATACCCGTAGAGAGATTCGCGCCCGCCCTGTGCGGCAAGTGAGGAGTGCCTGTGGATGCGCCTGCCCCTAGCCTAGCCTTAGTGCCGCCGGAGCCGCGCCTGATCTTTGCCACTGAGCTAGACGGCCCAAGTTTGGCGACCCTGTTTGAGCAGCACCAGCTGCTGCACACCTTCGCCCAGCACGGCTACGGCTTGGCGATGGCGATTGGCGATATGAGTCCCATCCGCGCCGCGCTCGTGCGCCAGCTCAATGCCCACCAGATCTACACGGTGGCATGGATGCTGCTCCCCGCCGTGGATGGCTACGGCTTCAATTTGCAGAACTACCCCCAAGCCATCGCACACTATCACGCCTTCCGTGATTGGGCGAACAGCAACACCCTGCACTTTGCCGCAGTCGGGATGCACATGCTGCCCCCCGCCGATGACCTCTCGCGGCTGCACCACCTGCGCCTGCGCGACGTGGGGCGGTGGTTTCTCCGCATGCACGACAATGCGCTGTTTGGGCCGGGCAGTCAGGCCTACCTGCGCCTGATTGACCACATGCATCACGCTGGCTACGCGGTGCATACCTACCAGCTCCCGCTGATGGTGGATGATCGGCGGGCGGGCACGAGCTTCGTGCAGTATGCGCTGGATGTGCCCGATCTCCCAGTAGACCTCGAAGTGTTGATGTGCCACAGCAGCCTCCCGATTGAGGCTCTCGGCAACGATATGGGCGGCGCACTGATTAGCAGCTATGGCATGGCCGCCGATTGTATCGGGATTGGCTACACCCACTCGGCAACCATGCGCGGCGCAGATACGCCCCAACTCGCAGAGGTCGAGTCGCTTGCATTGGCATGGGCCGCCCTCGAACGGGATATGCTGCTTGCCACCCGCTACACCGATACGATCTACATCTTCTCGCTGGAGGGCTGTGTCGCCCAGCATATGCTGCCGCGCATCGCCACGATCAATTGGGACAAAGAGCCGCGGGTCACCCTCCGCCCGCGCTTGGTTGTTCGCACGTTGCGGTTCGCGTTGCTCCTAGTGCTGCTTGTGGCGCGGCACTTCAGCCTGATGCTGAGCTGGCTCGGCTGGCTTCTGTTCCTCGTGGTGCTGCTGCGCCGCCGCGGGCGGTGACGGAAGCGGACAGAAGCGGGCAGAAGATCCTGTCAATGGATACGGATACTAGCGCAGGCATACGCCAAAATACACCGAGGAGATCCTGATGAAACTATCACCCGCGAAGGTTGAAGAATACGCCGATATGCTGCTCGATTACCTGATGGAAGTGGAAGGGGTGCTGTATCAAGGCAGCGATGCCGAACTGCGCCATGCGATAGTCGAGATTATCACCGATGAATTGATGGTCGAGGAGCGGCTCGATGAGCGAGTCCACAAAATCTTGCAGGCCTATAAATATGAGATTACCACCCAACGCCTGAAGTACGATGACCTCTACCGCAAGATGCGCCAGAAGATCATCAATGATGAGAAGCTGGTGCTTTAGTCGCGCTGGAGGCTCGCGTCGCGGGCGAGGTAAAACGTCATGCTGTGCAGCACAACAACCGGATCAATCTCGCGCACCCAGACCCCAGCGGGTACTTGCAGGACAATCGGGGCATAGTTGAGGATTGCCCGCACGCCTGCACTCGTCAGGGTATGCGCCACCTCTTGGGCATACACGGCGGGCACGGCCACAATCCCGACGCGGATGTTGCGGACGGGCACGGTAGCTGCAATCTCATTGGTGTGCTGGACGGTAATGCCCTCGATGAACGCCTGCCCAATCTTCGCCGGATCATTGTCGAACAGCGCAACAATGTGCAGCCCGCGTGAACGAAAGCCATCGTAGCGGGCCACCGCCTGACCGAGATGCCCCAAGCCGACGAGCGCAACGGGCCACTCCTGCTGCAAGCCGAGGATCTGCTCAATTTGAGCCAGCAGGCGTTCCACATCGTAGCCGATGCCTTGCTTGCCGAATTCGCCGAAATAGGAGAGGTCTTTGCGGATCTGGGCGGCTGTCATGTTGATGCGTTCGCCGAGTTCTTGGGAGGAGATCGAGCGCACGCCTTCTGCCAGCAGGTAGCGCAGGCTTCGCGCATAGACGGGCAATCGTCGCACAACCACATCAGGGGGGATGGTATCACGCTCCACACACACCTCAGCTTCTGCTTGCTGCTGCCATACACCGTTGGTGAAGTGTAGCACTCGCAGGCGATACCGTCAAGATGGGCCGCGCCTAGAGCATCAAGCCCTGCGCTTCGAGCCAAAAGCGCAACGCCCCCATGCTGCCCAAGACGATAGCGGTGGGGATGAACGCGAACACGGCCGGGCGGGCAAGCTGCTGCACCTGCGTGACTTGCCCGCCGTAGCCCAGCAACAGTGCGGTGAGCATCAGCATGATCAGGTAGAGCATGCCTGTGATGCCCGTGAAGGCAAGGAATGCCAGCGGCCAGTAGAAGAGATCGAGGTTGGCGTAGATCACTGCGAGGATCAGCAGATTGAGCAGCAGGATTGCGGCGAGATCACCAACGTGCTGGAGCGGTGGCTGTTGCTCATCGAGATCCGCCCGCAGCGCAAGGTTGAGCATCAGCAGCATGACGACCCCGATGGTGATGCCCATGCCCATCCCCGTTAGCGTCCGCAGATCGTTGCGGGGCATGTACAGGGTGGGCAAACCCAGATCCGCAAAGAGCGAATTGAAGCCATCTATGCCCATGATCACGACGAATAGCGCCAGCACCCCTAGCACCGACCAGTGCGGCAGCGTGCCTGCCCGCCCGCGCCCACGCCCGAAGCAGTAGCCAAGCGTGAGCAGGAAGCTGGTATAGATGCCGGTGTTGCGGGCACAGATCGGGAACTGCATATTGGCAAGGAAGATGTTATGCTCTTGGGCGCAGATGCCATGCACCACCGCATACATCTTCCACTGCAACGGCAAGCCGGGCATAAACAGCAGGGCTGCGAGCAACGTGCCGGCCACCCCCAGAAAGATCAGCACCCACCGCGCCTGCGGCTGGGGCACGGCCGCAGGCGCGGCCACTGGCAACACCAGCGGCTCGTAGCGCGGCGGCTGGCTCATCGTAGCTGCCCTAGCTCGCGCAGGATGAAGGCTTCATCCATTACCCCTTTGCGGAGCAACGCAACCGTGCCATCGCTGTTGATGAAGTAGGTCGTCGGCAGCCCCAAGGCCCCGTACTGGCGGCTGATGTCGCCATCTTCATTGGCAATGATCGGGAAACTCAAGCCCATCTCTGCGGCAAACTGTTCTACCGTAGCGAGGTCTTCTTCTTTGTTGATCGCAAGGATCACCACCCCCCGCTCACGATAATCCGTGTAGACGTTCTGGAGATCGGGCATTTCGGCTTTGCACGGGGCGCACCACGAAGCCCAGAAGTTGAGGATCACCTTCTGCCCGCGATAATCGCTGAGCTTGATCTCCTTGCCATCGGCTAGCACGAATTTGAAATCCGGCGCAACGCGGCCAATCTGCGGGATCGCGCCGTTCGTCTCAAGGATGTGGCTATGCGGCGCAATGATCGCCGGACCATCGGGGGCGGGGCGCACGCTGAGTTGCGGCTCAGAGGCGACTGGGCGCAGCAGCAAGAGCAGCCCAATCAGGAGCAGGGCCGCCCCGCCAAGACTCACGAGCAGGGTGCGATTGAGATAGAACGGCGGCGGGGCTGGCGGCGGCGGTGTAGGTGTTTGAGGCTCAGGTTGGGTCATTACGACTACTCCTTCTAGCGGATCAGCAGGCGCACCGCTAACGGTACGGCAGCCGATCAAACTCATCCGGTATGCCAATCCCGCGCAGGTCACGATCAAGGCGCGGGTAGATTGTTAAGACGAACCCGACGGCGGCAAGCGCGCCCGTAACTGTCCGCAGCCACCAATTCAGCGCGCCAACCGCATCGTTGGGGGCCCGCAGATTGAGCGTCGGAATCAGCGTGCCGAGCATGTGCGTGCCGCCATCAAGGGCAAGCGGGATCAGCAGCAGCAGCAGCCACGCCACGCCAACGGGCGCGAGCCGATGACGGGGCGGAGCAGCGCGTAGAGCAAGCTCATCGCCAGCAGCGTGGTATAGATTGCTGTGTCGCGGTGGCAATACGCCACTTGATGTCCCAGCCAGAAGTAGGAACTGCCCGGTGCTTGGTGGCAGAGCGGGCCATACAAGGCAAACAGCAGATTGCCCGCATCGGTGTAGCCATTGGCGAGCAGCAGCGGCACCAGCCACGGTAGCCCACTGTAGAGCAGCAACGCCCCCGTGAGGACGGTGAGCCAGTGCTGGAAACACCAGTGAAAGAAATGGTCAATTAGGCCCAGTTCGGCTGCATCATATCCTGTCATCTTACTGGGTATTATAGCCGTTTTCGGGGGCGGTGTGCAATGGGAAAGGCGGTGCTAGCACCGATCCGCACATCAATATCAATAGCGCACACTCACCGGCACGCCGATCCCCGCCCAGTTGTACAGCCATTGGGCATCGGCAATCGTCAAGTTGATGCAGCCGTGCGAGATGCGATAGCCACTCCCAAACAGATTGTGCCAATAGGTTCCGTGCAGGGCAACCCCACCGTAGATGTACATCACCCACGGCACATCGGGCACATACCACGATTCGCCGCCCGCCGTGCCTTGCATCGTCTGGAGCGGCAGTTTGTCGTAGATCGCAAAGTTGCCAAGCGGGGTATTGAAGCCATCTTTGCCCGTCGTGACGGGAGCCGAATAGACCAGCACATCATCTTCATAGGCATACAGCCACTGCTGCCCAATGCTGACATCAATCCAACGCACGGGCGGCGGCGGGGCCCATTGGGGCGCGACTTCGTATTGGGCGACGGGAGCCGTCGGCAAGCCGCGCTGCCACGCCATCTGGCGGCCCAGATCGGTGAGCGTGACCTCGTAGGCAGTGCCCGCATACTCAGCGAAATACTCCATCCGCACACGCTCGAAATACTGGACCGGGCGGCCATTCTCCAGCAGTTGCTCGGTGATTGGGAAGCCAAAGATCCGTGCGCCGCCGCGAGTTGCCCAGTAGTTGAGGAAAGCCCCCGTCAAGGTATGCCCCGTCTCTGGGATGTAGACTACGCCGGGCAGCTGCGGATCGGCAACCGGTGCGTGCCACATCCACGGCAGTTGCTCGACCACGAGGCGACCGAGCTGGATCTGCCAGAGCGTGCCCGCGTATTCGGGGTGCAGCTCCAGCCGCGCCCGCTCGAAATACTGCACAATCCGATCCCCCTCGATGATCTCTTCGGTGATCGGGTAGCCCAAAACTTCGATCCGCCCATTGGCTTCCCAGAAGCTCAGGAAGCCGTTGCGATTGCTCAGGTGGTGGCCTGTCTCGGCAAAGTAGACCGAGCTGAGCAAGGGCAGATTGCTACTTTCGCTGCGTTGCTGGTGCAGCGCATCCTGCGCGGCAGATACCCGCAGCGCGGCTTCGTGCGGGGCAAGCGCGGGCTGGAAATCGGCAACCGGTGGGCGGGCTTCGACACTGGCGAAGCTGAGGACAATCAGTGCCGTGCAGAACAAGAGGGTAAATCCAGTGGCGAACAAGCGGAGTTGGTGTGTATTCATTCGGGTCTCCTTCTACCAGCCAACACCCCAAACGGCGCAGCTTTTAATGGATGGGCAAGCTCGAACTTACCCGTATGAACGTCATCCTCGCGGGTATTGTTCGATACCCTCAGTATACCGAAAGCGTCAAGCAGGTGTAAAGGGGCTAGGCTTCATTCATAACCCGCTGCCACGTCGCCAGAATCGCGGCATTGATGGCCACACGCTGAAGAAAGCTCGTGCGGATTGTCGCATTGCTGATGCGAACGACACGATCTTGCACCGCTTGATAGGCCCATGCTAATGCCGTTGCAGCGCGTTCGGGTTCGTGCAGGCATTGCCACGTCTCATACAGCGAGAGGTAGCCCTCGCGCAGTTCATCCTCCGTCTCGCCGGGCGGGGGGGTGATCCCCCACGTCGCCCAGACCTGATCGGCAATGCGGCGGGCGGCGGCGTGTTCGCCCAGCTGTGCAAGGGCGTGCGCTTGGCGGGCGCGGCTTGCTTGCTGAAAGGCGGTTTCACCGATTGCCTCACGCACGCCTGCCGCCTGATCCCAATACACAACAGCGGCGGCATAGTCGCCGGTGTGCCACATCCATTCGCCCAAGTGGTGCAGCGCGTAGGCGGCTTGGCGGCGCAGTTCCAATTCGTGGGCAAGCGTGTAGGCATGGCGGTGCAGCTCATAGGCAGTGGCATAATCGCCCAAGCCGCGGGTCGCATTGCCGAGCATGTCGAGGGCCTGCGCCTCGACATGGCGATTGCCGAGCCGCCGGGCCAATTGCAGGCTCCGTTCGGCGTGTTGGTGGGCGGCTTCAAAATCTGACAAGGCATTCGAGATGCCGCCCATACTCGCTAGCAACACGGCTTCGCCATAGGTATCGCCAATCGCTTCGGAGATGGCGCGAGCCGTATGCAGGAACTCCTGCGCCACGCCCAGATCGCCGAGTGCTTGATAGGCCGTGCCAATGCTGCGTAGGCTTTCGGCTTCGCCGCGCCGATTGCCGACACTTCGCAGAAGCGTGAGGGCTTGCTGATGATATTCGAGCGCGGAGCGCGGCTGCCCCAGCCGTTCGGCAAGGTTGCCCAGCTGCATTAGGCTTTCGCCTTCGCCCCACTGATCGCCGTTGGCGTGGCGCAGGTGCAGGGCTTGCAGGAAGTAGCGTTCCGCCCGCTCATACTCGCCGAGCTGCATATGCGCCAAGCCGAGAAAATCCAGCGCGTTGGCTTGGGCTTGCTGATCGTTGGCAAGGCGGGCATCGTTGTAGCCCTGCAATGCCCAATCAAGGGCTTTGCGATAATCCCCGCGCAATGCTGCCGAACGGGCCAGCAGGATCATACTCTGCCCAGAGAGTTGCCAATCGCTGCTGCGCTGCGCCAGCCGCAGGGCCGCCATCGCCACCTGATCGCTATCGTCATACATATTCCGGATGTGGTAGTAGCGGGCCCACGCCACCTGTACCTGTGCTTGCCAGCGCACATTTTTGACGTTGGTGGCGATCTGCTCCAGCTCACGCAGGTCGCGCAGATGTTGGGCGTAGGCATTCGTCAGCTCGTAGACTTCGGCGCGTTGCAGCAGCAGAAAGAAGAGCCGCCGTTGGTATTCGGCTGAACCTCGCAGCGTATCTTCGCGGCGCAACACCTCAATCGCGCGGGCGAAGTAGCTCAAGGCTTCGCTATTCGCATAGCGGCGCAGAGCGAGCTGGCCGGCTCGCTCGGCGAAGAACAAGAAGCGTTTCCACTGCTCTGTGGCCCCATAGTGATCGGCAAGCAGCGGCGCAATCCCATCAAGGTCATCGGCGTGTTCACGCTCATACCACTCCGCCACAGCCTGATGCAAGGCTTGGCGTTGCGTGTGCAGCAGGCTCGAATAGGCAACCTCTTGCATCAGCGCACTCTTGAATTGGTAGCGGCGTTCGGGCAAGAGGGCTTCAAGGCGCGTAATCTCAAGGCTGGCTAGCTCGGCGAGATGCTCTGGGATGCGCGGAACCTCGTCGGCAAGCGGATAGATCGCTTGCAATGCCCGCTCTGCAAACACCCGCCCGATGACAGAGGCAACTTTGCAGGTAAACTGGGCACTCGGATCGAGGCGATCAAGGCGAGTCTGGATCACACCCTTAAGTGTCGGCGGCACCGCATGCATCCGGACGGCACTGGCAAAATGCCATGCCTGCTGCTGCTCATCAAAGAGCACGGTATCCTGCTCGCGCAAGACTTTCACCGTCTCCTCAATAAAGAGTGGATTGCCCTGCCCACGTTCACTGAGCCAGTGCAGCAACTCCGGCGTAAGGGGCAGATTGTCGAAGCCCGCAGACACCATGTATACGACGGCTTCACGTTCAAGCGGGGCTAGCTCAATCGTCTGATGCATGGGCATCTCGAATAGCTCTTGCATCACAATATTGTTGCTCGGTTCGCTCTCGCCCAGTGTCAGTGCATGTTCCATCGGGCGGTAGCCGAGCATCAGCAGGACGGGGCGCAAGCCGACCACGCGGGCAACATCCAGCACCAGTTCCCACGAGAGGCTATCCGCCCACTGCATATCATCAAGCAGCAACAGCAGCACGTTGCCCTGTGTGTACGCCAGCAACAACTGCACGATCAGAAAGGCAAGGCTATCACGGCGTTGGCGCGGGGTGAGGCTACGGGTAGTTGCCGTTTCGGGCAGCTCCAGATCGAGAATATCGTTGAGCAGTGGCAGACGCGGCTCTAATTCAGGATCAATGGCAATCACCCGCTCGACAACCTTGCTGGCTCGTTGGGCTTGGTTGCGCATATTCAGCAGCCCAAAATAGTCGGTCAGAATCTCGCGCCACACAAGGTACGGGGTCTGCTGGCCCACACTTTCGGCTACGCCGCGCAAGGTTGCGGTGGGGCTGCCGCGCTCCCGCATCAGCTGGATCACTTCATTCATCAGGCGCGTTTTGCCAATCCCGCTCTCGCCCACCAGTGAGAGGATGCGCCCACGCCCCTGTTCAACTTGGCGGAGGATCGTGTTGAGGATGGCTACTTCGCGGCTCCGCCCAACGAGCGGCACGCCCTCCTCAATTGCGCCACGCAGCCGTTCGCCCTCGAAACGGTAGGGGCGAATCACTTCGGTTTTGCCTTTGACTTTGAGCTGCGGCAACGGTTCAAGGTTCCACACGTTCCGCGCTTCAAGGTAGGTGCGTTCACTGCACAGCGTCTCGCCTGCACCCGCTACCTGCATCAGGCGGGCGGCAAGGTTCACGCCGTCGCCCATCACGGTATACTCGCGGCGCGTGGCTGATCCCATCGGGCCCGCAAAGATATTGTCGGTGGTAATCCCAATCGAGACACTTTCGGCAGGCCACGCCTGCGCCGCCTGTTGGATCTCAAAAGCGCAGCCCAGCGCACGTTGCGGGTCATCCTCGTGCGAGAGGGGCGGTGCGCCAAATAGCAGCATAATCACCGAGCCTTTGTCATCGTAGAGCACTTTGTTGAGGCTACCTTCGTAATGATAGGTAATCCGCTGAATAGTGGAGACCAGCGTTTGGAGCCGATCCAACGCATCAGGCCGATTGTAATCAATGCCCTGCACCCCGATAAACATGACGGTGATGCGGCGCAGTTCGGCGAGCCACACCGCCAGATTGGTTTCGAGGCTACGGGCAATCGAAGCTGGCACATAGGCCCGCAGCAGGCGTTCGCTGGCGGTTTGGCGGGCGGGGCTGAGCTGCTCCCACGCAAACGTTACCCGCCCACTGCTGGCGTAGCTCGCGGCGGGACTTGGCTCTAATTCGAGCAAAGCCAGATCGGACTGATAGTCGGGGTTCCAGATCACGGAAGACTGCCCCATCGCCGTCGAAGGATCAACGAGGGCGGCGGCGGGTGGGGCAAGGATCACCATGCCACTGGTGGCGGCGGCTTGGGATTGGACAGCTTGGACCACCGCATCGCCGGTCAGCACATATTCCCAGCGTCGCCGTTCACCGCCGACATGCACCGCGAGCATCTGCCCCACGCCAATGCCAATCTTCAGCCCTAGCCGGAGCTGCCCCACACTGGTATCTACGCGCTCAAATTCGTGCATGGCTTGCTGCATGGCAATCGCGGCGCGGGTTGCTTGTGCAGCAAGCTGGTGCATCCAGTGGGCTTGGTCGGTTTCTGTATCGCCCCATGCGGCGGCGCGGTTCACAAAACATGCCATAATCGCATCGCCGCTGAGCTTGACGATCTGCCCGCCGTAATCTTCGAGCAGGTCAATCATGCGCGTCAGATAACGATTGATGAGCGACGATAGCTCCTCGCTGCCATCTTGCCCGCGCTTGCGCGATTGCACCGCAAGGGCTTCGGTGATGGCCGTGAAGCCGCTAATATCGGCAAATAGCACCGCCCCGAGCTGGTGTTGGGCCTGCGGGGCAAGGCTCGTCAGCCGTTCGGCAAAAACATCTTCGGCAACCGGCGTTGGGGTGAATGCCGCAAGCGAAGCAAGCAAGGCGACACTCATTGCGCGTGCCTCAGCTTTCGGCCTGCCCCACTGCACGCATCACCTGCGCAATGTTGGCTGTGTGCAACTTGGTGCATATAGCTGGTCGAATATTCTTTCCTGCTTCCGCATGCTATAATAGAGAGGCGGAAACAAGCAACGTACCGATTGGGTAATAGTTTAAACGCCAGAACGATCCTGTTTCGTAGGGACACCAGCATACTAAGTTTTTGTGTTTCTGCATAATGCATGATACCACATTCTCTCGCGTAAACAGGGCAGCGCACGCACGCGGGCCGGTGTTACATCAAACGGATGCGGCGCACCCCTATGCTATAGCAAGGATGGGGATGATATGCCTGACACAGCACAACGAACGGCATGGTTGCTTGGAGGAGTGTGTATGTTACTTGGTGGGCTTGGCCTGCTATTCGCCCTAAGCCGGAACACCCCAGCGCACACGGCAGCACCACCAACGAGTGTGCTGTTGCATGCCACCGTGGCGATCCCAACATCAACGCCACTCACTAGCATCATTGTGCATATCTCTGGGGCAGTGGTGCAGCCGGGCGTGTATGAGCTGCCCGCCGATGCACGCACCGCCGATGCGGTGCAGGCTGCGGGGGGCTTGCTGGCAACTGCCGATCAGACGCGGGTCAATTTAGCGGCCCGGCTTGAAGATGCCCAGCAGATCATCATTCCAGTGCAGCCGCCACCTGCGCTCGCGGCCCCGCTTGGCGAAGCCGCCCCCGCTGAAGCGGATGCGCTCGCACCGCCGCCCCCGCCCACCCTCATTAACATCAACACCGCAAGCATGGCCGAACTCACCAGCTTGCCGGGCATTGGGGAGACGCTTGCCACCCGGATCATTTTGCATCGCCAAGACTACGGCGACTTTCAGCACCCAGATGAATTGGAATACGTAGCGGGGATTGGCCCCAATCTCTTGGAGCAGATCCGTCCCTTCATTCAGACGACCTCACCTTGAGCAGCACCACCACCAATGGTGGCGGTGCATTCTTATTGGCGATCTGGGGCGCATGCACTCGGCAGCCCCCAGCATACACACGGAAACGAGGGCAACGATGCCACCTACGAGTAGCACAGAGGGTACACCGGAGACTGCCTGCACTGATGGCACCTACCGCACCGACAGCTCAGCAGAAACGCAAGGGGATCAACCATCCCACGACGCAAATGAGGAGTACAAACGCATGCGCTATACCAAGATTGTGGCGACGCTTGGACCAGCGACTTCTAGCCCCGAACAGATCGAAGCCTTGATTGATGCGGGGATGAATGTGGCCCGCCTCAATTTCTCACACGGAACCCATGAAGAACACGCCCGCCGCCTTGAAATCGTGCGGGCTACAGCTACCCGTGCCGGCAAAGCGGTGGCCGTACTTGCCGACTTGCAAGGTCCGAAGATTCGCACCGGATCACTGGAGCATGGCTCGCCGGTGATGCTGCGTGCTGGGCAAGCCTTTACGATTACCACGCGCCCAGTCATCGGCAATGCCGAGCTTGTCAGCACGACCTACGATATGCTGCCGATTGACGTGCGCACCGATAACAGCATCCTGCTCTCGGATGGGCTGATCGAGCTGCGCGTACAGCGCACTACCAGCACCGATGTCTTGACGGAGGTAGTCCACGGCGGCGAGCTACGCGAGTATCAGGGCATCAACTTGCCGGGCGTGTGGGTGAGTGCGCCCGCCGTGACCAAGAAGGATGTAGACGATCTCCTATTTGCACTGGAGATTGACATAGATTACGTGGCCATCTCATTTGTCCGCACCGCCGCCGATGTGCAGCGCGTGAAGGACCTCATCCGGCAGGCTGGCAAGCATGTGCCCGTGATTGCCAAGATCGAACGCCCCGAAGCGATTGAGGTACTGGCGGAAATCCTCACCGTCACGGATGGGGTGATGGTGGCGCGGGGCGATCTAGGGGTCGAGATGCCCACGGCCGAGGTGCCGATCATCCAGAAGCAGATCATCGAGCAGGCCAATCAGCAGGGCTTGCCCGTGATTACGGCCACGCAGATGCTCGAGTCGATGATCCACAACCCGCGCCCGACCCGCGCCGAAGCGAGCGATGTGGCCAATGCGATCATTGATGGCACGGATGCGGTGATGTTGAGCGGCGAGACAGCCAAAGGCAGCTACCCGATTGAGGCGGTGCAGACGATGCACCTGATCGCCAAGACCACCGAGCAGAGCGGACGCTGCATGCACGAGGATGTGACGCACGGGCTAGCCGCGCTGCGCGATCCATCTACGCCGTTGGCGATTGCCGCAGCGGCGGCAGCGATTGTGCGGACGATGCCGATCAAGGCGATTGTGGTCTTTACCACCTCCGGCACAACCGCGCAGCTCGTATCGCAGCAACGGCCCGGTGTGCCGATCTTCGCCTTTACCGAGAGCGAACACGTCTATCGGCGGCTGGCGTTGTTGTGGGGGCTGACCCCGCTGCTGGTGGAATTTGCCAATACGGTGGAGATGTTTGAGAAGAATGTCCGCACGACGCTGATGGAGTTGGGGTACGCCAATCCGGGTGATTTGGCGATTATGACCGGAGGCCACCCGATTGCCAAACGGGGCAAGACCAACTTCCTGAAGATCGTCGAAATCTAAGCGGCACGCGGCGCAGAGATAACCGGCGCGGCGTGTCACTGATGCGATTGACACGCCGCGCCAAGCCTTGACGCAGTTCCCAACGGGTGGTACTCTAGCGGCTGAAGGCGAATCTGATTTAATTGTGCCTACTGGCACTTGCGTTACCCGTTTTATGTACTGCCACTTGTGGCTGATCGCATCGCTGCCTTGAAAGAACTGCACAGGTATGAAACAACGGGTACTCCCAGTCGGGACAGTTTTACAGGAACGCTACCTGATTGAGCAACTGATCGCACGCGGCGGCATGGGCGCAGTCTATCGTGCGGTGGATCAACGGCTTGGCAATGTGGTGGCTCTGAAGCAGATTGTGCTGGAGCAGCCGCGCATGCAGAAAGCCTTCGAGCGTGAAGCGCGGTTGCTCGCTAGCCTGCGCCACCCCGCCTTACCCACCGTCAGCGATTACTTTGGCGATGCCGAAGGCCGCTTTCTGGTGATGCAGCACATTGACGGCGAAGATCTGGGGGCGTTGCTGGATCGCCAGCCGGATGCGTTCACCACGCCAGATCGGGTGCAGCAGGTGTTGGATTGGGCAGATCGGCTGCTCGATGCACTGGAGTATCTGCACCACCGCGCCCCCCCTGTGATCCACCGTGACATCAAGCCGCAAAACTTGAAGATCACCTCACGCGGCGAGATCATCCTGCTGGATTTCGGGCTAGCCAAAAGCCTCGTGAATACCAACACGTCGAGTGGGCAGAGTGTGCGGGCCTACACCACCGATTATGCCCCGTTTGAACAGATCCAAGGCACGGGCACGGATGCCCGCAGCGATGTATATTCGCTCGGCGCAACGCTCTATCACCTGCTCACCGGCGAGCCGCCAGCCAATTCGCTCAGCCGGGCCGTGTCTATTCTGGGGGGCAAGCCCGACCCACTGATCCCCGCGCACCAACTCAATCCGGCTATTCCGGCGGCGGTGGCGGCAGTCCTCGATACCGCATTGGCGAATGGCATCACGCGCCGCTTCAGTGGGGCCAGCCTGATGCGAGCCGCGTTGCGCTCGGCGCGGATGACTTCCCAGCCGACCGGCAACTTGAATAGTAGCGGCATGGCCACCATTGTCGCCGCGCCCCCAGCCCCCACGCAACCAACTGATCTCGCGCCCCAGACCGATCCGCTCGAAGCCGATGAGCCAGATCTGCACCACAGCATGGTGCGCCCTTCGATTACTGAGATTCCGGTTTTGGCGGTCTTGATTGTCTCCCAACACGACGAGGGCTTCTACCAGACGATTGGCGCGGCGATCAAGAATGCCCAACCAAATTCGCGCATCGTGATTCGGCCCGGCGTGTACACCGAGCAGGTCGTGCTTGATAAGCCCCTTGAACTGCTCGGCGATGGGCTACCGGACGATATTGTGATTGAGGCACAGGGCAGCAGCAGCCTGCTGATGAAGACCGACTATGCCGTGGTGCGCGGGCTAACCTTGCGGAGTGTTGCCGCTACCCCCAAGCAGACCCAATTTGCGGTGGTGCAGATTGGGCAGGGGCGGCTGATCTTGGAACGCTGCGCGATAGTGGCTGGCGGGGCGGTGGGCATTGCAATACAGGGCGAGGTTGCCAATCCGCTGATCTGGCGGTGTCAGATCCACAGTGCGCGCGGCGAGGGTATTCGCGTGAGCGAGCAGGGGCGCGGCGTGATCGAGGAGTGCGACATTCAGGGGAGTGCCGGCGCAGGCATTGCGATCCGTAGTCGCGGTGCGCCGACAGTGCGCCGATGTCGTATGTATGCGGGCGCACATCACGGCATCTCGATTGCCGAACAGAGCAGTGGGGTGATCGAGGCGTGCGATATTTTCGATAATGGCCGGGCCGGTATTGAGCTGAAGCAGGGCAGCAACCCGCTGATTCGCGGCTGCACGATCCGCGACCACGCGCAGGGCTATGGTATTCTGGTAGCTGAGCACGGCGCGGGCTTTATTGATGCGTGCGATATTTCCAACAATGGCAAAGCTGGCATCGGGATTGTGCAGGGTAGCAATCCGATTGTACGGGCAACCCACATCCACCACGAACGTCAGCGCGGAGTCTTGATTGCCGAGCATAGTTTCGGCTTCTTCGAGCATTGTGCTATCGTTAGCAGTGAACGGGTTGGCGTGGATATACGGCAGGGCAGCAACCCAACCCTGCGCCACTGCAAAGTGCAGCAGCACGGGATTGTGGCAATTTGGGTGCATGACCAAAGCATGGGCCGGATCGAGGAGTGTGATCTTACGGGGAATGCCCGCAGTGCGTGGCATATTGAGGAGGGCAGTCAGGTCTACCGGAGTCGGAATCGTGAATAGCTGCTAGCGCAACACCGCATAGGATAGATCAAGGAGAACTACCAATGGCACAACACCCCATCGAAATTACGGTATTCATTGATTTTATGTGCCCCTACACCAATCGGGCTGCGATCTGGCTCGATCAAGTCAAGCAGAAGCTCGGCGAACGCAACTTCATCGTCAATTGGAAATACTTCTCATTGGAGCAGAGCAATCTGCCTGCCGCCGTGGACGATTGGAAGATCTGGGAGCAACCGGAAAACTACACCTACCCCAGCCCAGAGTGGAACAGCGACCATCGCGGCTTGCTGGCTTTCTGGGCGGCAGAGGCCGCCCGGCAGCAGGGCGATGAGGCATTCAATCGTTTTCGGGGACACCTGTTCAGCGCAATCCACAAGCATAGCCTCAGCCCCCGCTTTCGCTTAACTGATCGGCGCAAGCTCGAAGCTGTTGCCCTCGAGGCCAGCCTCGACCTGAACCAGTTCCTCGCCGATTTCTACAATCCCAAGCATCTTGATGCACTGCGCCGCGATCACACCGAAGGTGTAGCGAAGTACAGTGCCTTTGGTGTGCCGACGATCTGCTTCGATGATAAGAATGCGATCTACCTGAAGCTGGAAGAAGTGCCGCCACTGGAAGATGCGCTGCCGTTCTTTCTGAACCTGCGCCAGAGCTTTACCGGGCGGCGGTGGCTGGCAGAGATCAAACGCCCCAATCCGTAAGGTGACGGGGGCAGGTGCTAGGTGCTAGGTGACGGGTGTCGGGTATCAGGTGGCAGGTGGCGAGGTTTCAGGAGACAGGTGTCAGCTTGTACGCAAGCAAGGCATACGCTACATCGAAGACAACCCATACCATCGTATCCTTCGAGTTCTTCATGCCCTTCGTGTTCTTCGTGATTGGCTCGGCTCGTTACCTGTCACCTGAAACCTGCCACCTACCACCTGCCACCTAGCATAGCACCTGCCCCCCCTAATTCAGCACCACCAACTGCGCCGCCGCCTCTAGCTCAAGCCGCCCTGCCACGAGATACCGCCCGTAGATGAGCAACTGGGCCTGTGTCGGGATAGTGAGCTGGCTAACGGCGGGCACGGCTCCCCGCTGAATCTGCTGAAAGGTAATTTCGGTTTCATCGGTGGCGGTGACGCTAGGGCTAGCTGGGGCAAGCGGGAGCGCATCAGCATGCAGCAGCGCGGTGATCTGCTCCTGCACCCCCGCCACGCTGTACGTCACCTGCACCTCAACCGTCGTGATCGTCGCGGGGATTACCCGCCCCGCCACCGCCACCAGCACCCGATCCCCCCACGCCCATTCGCACCCGTAGGCAAAGCCCGCCACACTGCGAAGCTGCACCTGCACGGTCTGGCGCGGCTGCCCATTCGCAAGCGCACGCTGCGCAGCTGTCGCCAGTTGCGCGTCGTCGTGGGCGGTACGCGCATCGAGCAATCGCTCGCGCCGCGCAAACGGACTCCGCGCAATGCGGGCGGGGTCGCCCAACGTCACGATCTGGCGCGTGCGTTCGGCTCCTTGCCCAGCCGCATACACCAGCGAAATGGTATCTTCATAGTCGTCGCTGAAGCTGATCTGCTGCACGCCCGGCGTATCCGGCGTAAGCACCAACTGCCGCGCCGGATGGGTGCGATCTGTGCCGCGTGCGCCGAGATAGGTACGAAATTCGAGCATCGCGGGCGTGTGGCGCACCACATCAAAGCGGAGCAGCGTGCCTGCGGCGTGGGCGGCGGCACTCGCTTGATGGGCAACATCGAGCAGCACTTGCCGTGCTGTGGCAAGCGCAATCACAGGAGCCGCCCCACCTGTCGCCAAACTGGCCGCATCCGGTGCTACGCGCAGCCAATCGCTCTGGTTGCGGGTGGGATCGCTGGCGGCACTGCCCCAATTCTCACGCACCAGTGCCTTGAGCAGCACATCGGCGGGGGCGGTGCGCTCGGCTTGCGGGCTACCCACTGCATACGCCACAATGCGCCGCTCCAGCAGGCTGAGTGCCGGCACTGCGCCAATCTCGATCACGGCGGAACCGCCCGCCGTATGCCGCACGCGCACCCGCTGCACCAGCCAACACGTCTCCATTTCGAGCCGCCCATCGCGCCAAATCTCGATCCGGCTATCAGCTTCGAGCAGCGGTAGCAGTGCGGCAGAGTGGCGCACCACGATGCGGCACGGCAACCGATTGGCGACATGCTCGGCGCGGTAGTGGCCGGTTTGGTTGACCACCCGCCGATAGCGCAGGTGCAACACATCCGGCAACACGCCGCGCAGTGTGCCCCACGCACTATACAGCCAGAGGGTGTAGTTACTCGGCATCGGCATAGCTCCAGTAGCGTGAGTGCCACTCCAGCGTGGCACTGGGCTGATCGGCAAACAGGGCAATGCGGTTCTCGCCCGGCAGCAAGCACCACGCCCCCAGATCGGAGCCGGGCACGAGTGCGCCCGCTAGGCTCCCGCGCAGCGAGCTATGCACGCCGCGTGTAGCCGGGCGTAGATCCAACGTGAGCTGCTCATTCGGATTCAAACTCAGATTGGCGAAGGTGATCGTTGCCCCGGTGCGAAGATTGGCCAGCTGCTGCACCGTTCCCGCGCCTGCGAGGGTTAGCACCGGATAGGCGGGCGCGGTGCCGTGATTGGTGATGGTACTGATGGCGGGGACGTGGGCCATGCCACTGCCGCCATAGCCCACCAGCCGCGTGCCATCCGGCAGCTGCGCCAGTGCCACCACCTGCGGCGCAACACTGGGGTGCAACCGGATTGGCACCGGCAGCCACTCTGCGCCATTCCAGCCCGCCAGCCGGGCCGGGAGGGTGCGCCCGCCCGCCGCCGTGAATGCCCCACCCGCCCAGAGCAGCCCGCCGTTCCCGTTCCGTGCAGCAGCTCCGGCAAGGCAGCGCACCGTGCCGCTCAGCCCCAAGCCGAGCGGCTCCCAACTATAGCCTGTCCAACGGGCAAGGTTGGGCGCAGAGCCACCGCCCGCCAGCGCAAAATCGCCGCCCGCGTAGATGCTGCCATCCGGCGCACCCGCTAGCGCGGAGACCGTCGGGGGTGCGCTAGCAGGGATACGAGCCACACCCCCACCCAGCGTGACCCACGCACCAAGTTGCCAATAGGCTACCCCGCCCGCGAAGTTACCGCCCGCATAGAGCGTATCGTTCTGATCGAGCAGCAGCGCATGCACCGCGCCGCCCGGCCCCGCACCGAGCGGTTGCCACGCGCTGCCATCCCACGCCAGCACGCTACTACCCGCCCCCAGATCTATGCCGCCGACATACAGCGTGCCGCTATAGCTCACGGCCATAGCCAATGGCACTAGCGCGGGCACGCCCAACGCCTGCCACGCGCTACCGGCCCACAGCGCCAGCGCACTGGCGGGGGTGGTAAAGGAACCGCCCGCCACAATGCGCCCATCGCCCAGTGCCGCCAAACACGTCACCGCGCCATTCAGCCCAGCCAGCGTCTGCCACGCGCCCGCCGGATGGCTACGCTGGCGCACGTAGCCGCTAAACTCACCCCCGATCAAGTGCGTGCCATCTGGCAACACGAGCAGCGCATTGACGGCCCCGTTCAAGCTGCTGCTACTCTGCCACACCCCATCCGGCGTTTGCTCCAAGAGGTAAGCGGCGTTGGCAATGCTGCTAGCACAAACGATGCTCTGCGTAGTGCTGGCGGTGCTGTGCCACGCTTGGGCATCTGGCACAAACTGGATCGTCAGGGTGTGATCGTGCGGCAGATCATCCAAGCCGCCCGCATACCGCACCGCTAGCTCCAAAGCCGTGCCGCCCAGCCCATACTGCACCCGCGCTGGCGTGGCCCCAGCCTGCGCCGGATTGAGCAGCGCAAGCAGGCGACGGCGCAGCGCAGGCAGATCGCTGTGGCGCGTGCGGCTGTGCAGGTGCAGGGTCAACAATGGCGCAGGCGGCAACTCGCCTAGTTCGGGCATGGCGGGCGGCACAGCCGTGCGGGCGGTGCTGTGTGCAAGCTGCACACTCAGCGCGGCAAGGCTCACCGTTTGCCCATCAGAACTGATGATGCTCCACATTAGCGCAACCTCCGGTAGCCCGCGAGTAGCTCGCGGATATGCGCGGGTAGGCGGTGCAGGTCGCCCCGTTCAGGCTGCTGCACCTGCTGATCGTAGCCACGATAAAGGTAGGCGACATACTCGCGGGTAGCTTGCACAATCGCCGCAGGTGGGCTGAGGCTATAGCCCCAATACCCGCCCACCTGCACCGTGCCGCGCCACACCAAGCCCGCCTCAGGGCGCAGCAGCAATGCTAACGCGGGTGGCTCATCCGGCAGCAGCAGGACGTGGTGCAGCTCGATTGGTTGCCCATCGCCATTGGCAATGCTCGCAAGTTGGGCTAGCTCGGCATCAAGATAGAGCAGCGTGCGACTTGCGTGCTGGGCCGCCTCGAAGCTGCGCGTCGTTGCCGGTGCCGCTGCAAACTGCCGATCACACGCCCGCTCAATCGCACTCACCGCCGCTTCGAGCAGCACCGTCAGCAAGGCATCATCGCCGGTGTGCGTGGGCGCAATGCCGAGATAGGCTTTCACATCCGCAACACTGAGATACACAAATGTTGCTCCTTTTCTGTTTATCCCTAGCACAAGGTGTCAGGTGTCAGGTATCGGGTTATAGGTGTCAGGTGTCAGGTTATAGGTGTCAGGTGTCGGGTTATAGGTATAAAGCTCGATGCTGTTGGCTGGCTGGTGATTGACAATGGGCAATAGGTGTCAGGTCATAGGTATGAAGGGTAGAACTAGCACCTACCACCTAGCACCTGACCCCTGATCCCTGACCCCTAGCACCTGACCCCTGACCCCTGACCCCTAGCACCTGACACCTGCCCCCTACGCCTTCACGCGCAACACCCGCAACGCATCCGCTAGCACCACCCGCCCATCCACGCGGCGGTAGGCCCGGAACCCGACCTGTCCCGTTGCAGCATACAGCTCCTCCAGCCGCTTGAGCGTCTCCTGCCCAAAATCTACAATCCAGTAGTAGCTCAGATCGCCAAACACGATGATCTTCTGAGCCGCCGTGAGCTGATTGCTCATCGTATTCAGGCGATACACAGGCCGCCCCAGTAGGCGATCCGGTGTGCCCTCAGCCAAGCCCGGCTGCCACAAGTAGTTGCCCGTGCTATCCTTGAAGCTACGGATCACCTGCGCCACCGCATCATTCATCAGCCATACCGCCTGCTGATGGTAGATCTGCGGCAGGGCGTGGTAAAGCCGCAAAATGTCATCCACCGCAAACGTCGCCGCCGTCGCCGTATCCACCACCGTTGCGCCCGTCACCACGCCCTGCGGCTGGTTGGTGCCCGTGCCCGTCGCAAAGGCGGTATTCTCGGCTTTGGCGAAAGCCTGCGCGAAGTCGGGCAACAGCACCCCTGCCACAATATCTACGCCGCTATCCGCGAGCAGTTCATCACTCACCTTTGCCAGCCGCGTGTACTTGTAGGGCTTAAACTCAACTTGCTCAAAGGTCGGCTCCGCTTCGTTGAATGTGCCTTCTTCCAGTGTCAGCACCGCCGCACTACTGGCATTCAGCACGGGCACTTTCATACTATTCGTCCCCGCAATCCGTAGCACCCGCGCCCCCGCTTGGCGTAGCACGCTCATCGTGCCCAGTGCCTGCACCAATTCACGGCTGTAGGCCGGCGGCACAAGGTAGCCACCCTCGCCCAGCGTATCCTCTTGCAGGGCAGCCTTCACGCCACTGCGAAGATAGCGCGTGAACGACTTCAGCGCAGCCTCGCTGGCGGCATTGCTCTGGCTCGGCAACAGGTAGGCACTGCTCCCCACAGGCGCATCTAGTACCTGCTCCACCCGCTCAATCCGTGCCGCAACAGCTTCGAGTTGATCGCTGATCTGGGTCAGTGCGGTATGCTCGCCCCCAGTCGCATTGCTTTCGTTCGTTTGCATCGGGCCCAATCCTTTCTGATGTATGCGTCCGCTATCGTGTCCATTCGTCGTATCCGCCACCTGCACCCCCAAGCAACGCGGCTCGGCGGGGGCGGGGGTGAGTGAGATCTCGCCAATAATCCAGCGCGTGATCGTCTGCTGCTGCCGCTTGATGAGGTGCGCCAACGCACCCGTCGAGAAGCCTAACGCCCCGCGTTCGATCAGCTTCAGCAGCGCATCGCGGTAGGCGCAGTGGCGATCTAGCTCGACCTCAAACCATAGGCCCACTGCATCGGCGTGGACGTGGCGCACCGTGCCAATCGGCTGGCGCGGCGTGCGTTGCCCGTGATCGTAATACACGCCCATGCCGCGCACCTCGCGCAGCAGCCCAAAATCTGTTGCAGGCGTAAACTGATCGCCGTGCAGATCGTGCCCGCCAAAGATGATCCCGTAGCCCGCCACCCGCACTGGGCCCGCCCCATCCGGCGAGCGGTTGTGGATTTGGAGCATGCACCAACTCCTTTCTTCTAGGTCACAGGGTTCAGGTCTCAGATGAAACAGGCGCAACACCTGATCTTGGTCACTCGCTTCCCCCTGACACCTGTCACCTGACCCCTTGCCCATCGCCCTCGCCGCCGGCCGCCTGCTCCAGTGGGGCATAGCCTAGCAACGCCCGCCCCTCATTCACCGTCAACACTGGCTCGCCCACTAGCGCGGCGATCTGCTGCGCCTTCTGCACCTCTGCCGCCTGATACAGTTCGAGTTGCTGGGGCATAAAGGCAAACTGCATGCCCCAACTAGCGAGCCACTGCGTATTGAGCGACTCGGCAATCAGCAGCGTCTGCGGCACAATCGTCATATCGTAGAAGTTCAGCCGATCCGCAAGGCTCGTCGCATAGTTCGCCGCATTCGCCGTGAGCAATGTCTCCGGCACGCCCAACGCCGCGCCCACATCCTGCCGTAGCTGCGCCGTAAGCTGCTGGTTGGCGAGAGCTTCTAGCCCCTCCCCAATCACCACCGGACGCACACTACTGCGGATCGCCACACTCTCCCACGCCCGCCGCACGCCCGTCACCAGCCGCCGCCACCAGATCTCCAGCCGCTCCAGATCAGCGCGGCTAGGGTTGCCTTCCACCGTCAACAGCGTGGCCCGAATCGCCCCCCGCCGGAAGAAGCCCTCACTAAAACGATCCAACTGGTATAGCACCGCTGCCGCCGCCAGTGCCACCTGCGCGGGCGGGGTGCCCGCCCCCAATTCGCCCACCACGTTCGGCTGCCCAAACGCGATCACCTCGTCCGGCGCGTAGCCGTGCGGGCCCGCCGCCGTACTCCGCTCATAGCCCACAATCCCCTGCACAGCATCGTAGCGCGGCAGCATACTGCGCGGCAGCACCCGGCGCGGCGCAAGCGGCGCACCGGCACGGCTCACCTGCTTCAGCCAGAAGGCTTCCCCGTGCAAACACAGATCCGCTTCGGTCTGATACAGGCGCGTGCGGATCTGGGCCAATACCCGCCGCCCGTCTGGGGTATCGCCGAGATCGGCTCCATCGCTCAGGCGCGTCAGGCAAAAGGGCATCCCCGCCACCGCCTTCGCCCGCACATCCACCGCACGATACAGGTAGGGCACACAGCTATACGCCTGCACCGCCGTCAGGGGCGCAGTCTCATCGCGCACCAAATCCGCCATACTGCGCGATGCCCCATCAAACATGGTGTACATCTTCTGCTCCTCTCTCACAGGGGTCAGGTTTCAGGGGTCAGGTTTCAGGGGTCAGGTTTCAGGCCCCCTCACCACAGCACCAGATCCGACGCTGAACCGGCGGCGTGCCACGCCAATGCCACCGCCATCACACAATCATCGTGATGGCCCGGCGGCGCAGTGTAGCGCACCACCCCCGACGGCAACCGCTCCGCGCTGAACTGCTGCAACTCATCCAACAGCACCGCATCATCCAGCAACTGCAACTGCCCCTGCTCCAGTGCCAAGGCCAGCCGCTCAATCAGCCCCGCCTTGCTCGCATTGCTCGTGGTAAAGGGCTGGATCGGTAGGTCGCCCGCTCGTTGCAACTGCTCAATCAAGGGCAGCCCAACCCCGTTCTGCTCAGCCAGAATCACATCCGGCGCAAAGCGTCGGGCCAGATCGCGGAGCCGCTCTAGTTGCTCGCCATAGTCGCGCTGGGGCCAACGTTCCAGAGCCACCAAGCACCGCCGCGTGCTATCCAGCACCGCAAAGCAGGTAGCATCCTGCTGCCGCCCCCAATCCACCCCAATCACATAGGCGTGCCCCGCCGTTGCCCCTGTTTCCGGCGTAGCCCCTACCGCCGCCAACACGCCCCGAAACACCCCGCGCCCCGTCTCCACAAACTGGGCGGCATACTCCTGTGCATAGCTGTCTGCGGGCAACTCGCGCTGCGCCGCGGCCAACTCCGCCGCCGCAATGTAGGGGTTGCTGCTTGTAGGCATCTGCCAGCTTTGCCATTCGCCGTCATGCTGCTGTCCTCGCTGATAACACTGCCAAAAGAAGTTGTGCCCACGCGGGGTCGAGAGCAACCACGCATCCCCGCCCCGATCCGTCAAGGTGGGGCGCACCACCTGCTGCCACACCTGCGCCGCATCCCGCAGCATCGCCGCCTCATCCAGCACCACCCGCGCATACCACCGCCCCCGCAGCCGGTCGGGATGCTCCATACTCCACAGCTCAATCACCCCGCCCGTCAGCAGCTCCAGCCGGTGGGCCTGCTGATTGCGCCGCAGCGTAATCGGCTCCGTCCGCTCCACCAGCTGCCGCCACACCTCACCCAGCATGCGGTAGGTCGGTGCAAGCCACGCCACCGGCTGCCCCGCCAATGCCGCCACCAGCAGCCGCTCAATCCCTAGCGTCGTTTTGCCCCAGCGTCGCCCACAGCACACGACATTAAACCGCCGCGCCGTTGCCCGCACATGCTGCTGGGCCGGGTGCAATGCCGGCAATACGACCCGCACCTCACCGCTCGGCATCCGGCGATGCCCCGTCTGCCGCACCGTCTGCCTCGTTGACATACTCCACCTTCACCGTCACATCGGCGGGAGCCGTGCTATCCAAGCCCGCCGCCAACGCGAGCCGCGCCACCTTCGCCGCATGGTCAATCAGCAGAATCGCATCCCGCCACGTCCAGCGCGTCGCCTCCACCGAACTCGCCAACATCTCATTGCCCCGCGCCATCATCGCTTCCGCCGCCAGCCATTCGTTCTCCACCTCTGCCGCCATCCGCTCCCGCCAGCGCGGAGCCTCTGCCGCCGCCGCCTGCTGCTCCTGCTCGCGGTCATACGCCGCACCCGCTCCCGCCACGCATGCGCCCGCGACCACCGCCGCACCACCGCCTCGCGGATGCCACACTGCGCTGCCACCCGCTTCAGCGAACGCCGCGCCCCCAATTCGCAATACACCCCAAATGCCGCATACGCTTGACTCCCTTCACCTTCCTGCTGCGCCCACATCGCCTCGCGCTCGTACTCCATACCCTCCCCGCAACTGCTCCAAACCCTTGCCCATCTTCATCCCCCCCACTAGCACCCGCCCCCCGATACCTGACC